>CAYNCP010000003.1:129569-171113 GCA_964395905.1 uncultured Ohtaekwangia sp. | reverse complement strand
AAGCGAGCGTGTTCTTAATATCTCCCTTTTTTGCAAGCTCGTAACTTTTAATAAGGAACGGTAGGGATTTATCGTATTCATTCTTCCGTTGATAAGAAAATCCGAGGCCATAATTAAGACTTGCTTCAATACCAATACTACAGTCACCTTTACAGAGATCAACTACTTCATTTAATGTAGAAATGGCTAAATCATACCTACCTTGTTCATTATAGATGATCGCAATATTCATCAAATTTGAAGGCAATTCACTTGGTGGTCCATTTTGCCTTCTTAGTACCAATGATGCCTCTAGATTTTCTAGAGCTTCGTCATAATTATTTAGGTAATAAAAAACCAGTCCTATGTTATTTCTAACTGCTGCTATGCCATCTTTGGCATCTAATTCGGTCGCAATTTCTAAAGCCAAATTATAAAATCTAAGGGCACTATCATAAGCGTCTTGCTTGTCATATAAGACTCCCAAGTCTACTAATAAGGACATTAGAGGGCGCTGCAAATGATGGTCCTTTGCAATTTTAATCCCATAATATGAGTATTGCCTAGCCGAATCAATTTTACTCTGTCTATTATAGCAATATGAAATAGCCCTGCATGCCTTTGCAATAAAAACAAAGTGGTCAAACTTTTCGGCATGTTTAAGCGATAATAAGGCATAGCTTTTAGCCTTATCCAGGTCCTCACTTAAACTGGATTTAAATAGCTCATAATAAATACTATCATGATAAACTAATTCACTTTTATTTAACGAATTCAGTAAACTTTCCTGACTAGACTGAGGAAATGCAGGTGACGTAAATATTACCCCAAACAGTATGAAACAATAACATAAGTGCGTAAAAAACATTTTCTTAAAATAATTAAAAGCTTCTAACTACTACTTTTAACCCCGGAAACTGAACCCTTAAACAAACCAAATTATAAAATTATGAAAAAGTTCTTCTACTTAACTGTGCTTATTATTGTGTGTAGTGTTGCTTCATCTTGCACTGAAGAAAACATAACCCCACAAACGACAGCAGATGTTACACATTCAACTCCAAACTTTTAAAGTTATGAAAAAGATTATTGTTATCGTAATCGTTATTATAGCTGCAGTATCAGCTTTTGGATTTTCTCTTAAACCGTCAGTTACAACTGAAGACAACTCTCAAGTAGCATCTGCCAAAACAGGTGCGGAAAAATCAGGCTTTACATCGACCACCAGCTGGTAAAAATATTCATTAATGCTGCAGCGAAAGGCAACTCCCAGGGGGTTGCCTTTTTTTATTCGGCAGGGGCACCAAGGGCTCAGTAGATGGTCCAATGGGTTCGCGCAAAGGCCGCCAGGCTAGTTGCTCCTATTTTATCTCCAGCTCCATAGGAAACCGGGCCTGCACCCCATGATAATGCTTTACCTTTTCCCATTGCTGGTAAAACAAGTACGCTTCGCCCATTTCCATTTTCAAGGCCTTTGTTCTTACCTCTTCTTCCCATCCCCCGGTAAGCTGCTCTAAAAAGGTTTTGGGTTGCGGGTAATATCTAACTCTGTAGTCGCCAGCTACACCACCAGCCTCAACTGCCAACTCAATCGCATCGGTATAGCTGCCCAGTACATCTATCAAACCAATGTCTTTTGCCTGTGTGCCGGTCCATACCCTGCCGGAGGCAATCTTCTTAATTTCATCCTGCGTCATACCCCGCCCCTCCGCTGCTTTGCGCGTAAAGGTTTCGTACACTTCATCGGTTTGCTTTTGCCAGATGGATTTTTCCACATCGGTTAGCGGTCGGGTAACGGTGATCAGCCCGCCTACCTCTCCTGTCTTCACTTCGTCTGTCGTAATGCCAATCTTGTTTCCCAAAAACTTACTAAGGTCAAACAGCACGCTGAAAACCCCAATTGATCCGGTGATGGTGTTGGGTTGGGCCACTATGGTGTCGCACGCCATCGCCAGGTAATATCCACCGGAAGCCGCGTAGTCGGACATGCTGGCAATCACCGGCTTTTCCTTCCTTGCCAATACAATCTCTCGCCACATTTCATCTCCGGCCTGAAATACACCACCAGGACTGTTTACCCTAATCACAATCGCTTTAACCCTTTTGCTGGTCCGTGCCCTTCTGATTTCTTTGATCATCGTTGACGCGCCTACTACCCCATTGTCGGCCTGGCCGGGCATGATGTCACCATCAGCCACAATCACCGCTATTTCATTAGATGAAGAAGTCGGCTTGATGCTCTTGCGGTAGGTTCCGTATCTTACAAATTCAATCTTATCATCGGGCTCCAGGTTGAGTCGCTGGCGCATGTCATCCCTCACCTGATCATCGTAATACAATTCATCCACCAACCCATGGGTAAGCGCATCGGCAGCTGTACGCACCGCCATTTTTGAAGAGAGGTCTGACAACTTAGAAACGGGTATATCACGGGATGCCCCAATTTGTTCCAGCACCACTGCATAAATTCCATTAATTAATGAGTTCAGTTGCAGTTGATTTTCTGCACTCAAGTCTTCGCGCACAAACGGCTCGGTGGCACTCTTAAAATCCCCTACTCTGAACACCTGGGGCTTGATTTCCAATTTATCGAACAAACGTTTAAAGAACATGACCTCTACTGACAAGCCATTGAATTCCACCTGTCCCTCCGGATTAAGAAAAACCTTATCAGCAACAGAGGACAGGTAGTAAGCACCTTCGGAGTAAGCACCTGCATAGGCTACTATCCATTTTCCTGATTTCTTAAAGTCATCTAATGACGCCCTTATTTCTGCAATGCTCGCGTATCCGGCCAGCACGTAGCTGCAATTCAGATAAATTCCTTCAATGAGCGGGTCGTTTTTGGCATGTGCGATGGCGTCTTTTAATTGCAACAACCCGATGGCTTGTTGTCCACCGGGAATCAGTTCGTTCAGCGGATCATCGGTGGCCTGTTCAACGATGGGAGTATCCAGGTCAAGATACAGCACAGAGTGCTCGTCTACGATCACTTGGCTGTCGCTGCTCACCATTGTTGCCAGAATGGCAAACCCAATCAATAAGAATACCACCAGGCCCACCATGGTGCCCAGACAAGACGTAAAGAAATTCTTCATAATTACACTTTGGGCTGCAAACTTAACTAATCCTCCGCACTAATTTGGCTACCTTTCCGGGATTGAATATGAAGAAAAATGTCTATCTACTTCTAGGAACCAACCTTGGCAGCCGATCCACCAATCTTCAGATGGCACGGAGTCTCATTGAAAATAGTGCAGGGGTTATATTAGAATCATCTCTAATTTATGAGTCAGCTGCATGGGGCAAAGAAGATCAGCCTGACTTTCTCAACCAGGTCATCAAAATCCACACCACTTTCAATCCCTATGGTTTGTTGGAAAAATTAAACTGGATCGAATCCTCACTGGGCAGGTTACGGGAAGTGAAATGGGGCGAGCGAATCATTGATATCGACATTCTTTTTTACGAAGATGAGGTAATCTATGATAAAGCACTCACCATTCCGCACCCCGGTGTTACCGGCCGCAGGTTTACGCTGGTCCCTTTGAATGAAATCGCGCCAACCCTTATACATCCACAATTGAACAAAACGGTGAGCCAGTTACTTGCCGCTTGTGAGGATCCGTTGAAGGTGTGGCTGTATGCTACAAGCTCATAGCTTCCACTTCCGGGGCGATCTTTTTCACCAAACCCTGCAAAACTTTACCCGGGCCGCATTCAATAAAAGTTTTGGCACCATCTTTCACCATATTTTGAACCGACTGAGTAAAGCGTACCGGGGCGGTGAGCTGGGCGTTCAAATTTTTCTTAATGGTGTTGACATCACTGGCCAGCAATGCATTCACATTTTGATATACAGGGCAAATGGGTTTGCTGAAGTGCGTGCCATCGATGGCGTTGGCCAGTTCTTCCCTGGCAGGTTCCATCAGGGGAGAGTGAAATGCGCCTCCCACCTGCAGTGGCAACGCCCGCTTTGCACCTGCGGCTTTTAGTTGTTCACAGGCGATCTCAATGCCTTTTATCGATCCCGAGATCACCAATTGACCCGGACAGTTATAGTTGGCGGCTACCACCACTTCATCGATGCCTGCGCAGATATCTTCCACCATTTTATCGTCAAGGCCGAGGATGGCTGCCATGGTGGAGGGATTGATCTCACAAGCCTTTTGCATGGCCTGCGCCCTTTTGGAGACCAGGCGTAAGCCGTCTTCAAAGGAAAGCGTCTGATTGGCCACCAGAGCAGAAAACTCACCCAGGGAATGACCAGCCACCATATCAGGGGAAAAAGAAGCAACAGATTTGGCGACAGCCACTGAGTGAATAAATATGGCCGGCTGTGTGACCTTCGTCTGCTTCAATTCATCAGCCGTGCCGGAAAACATGATGTCGGTGATATTGAAGCCAAGAATCTTGTTGGCCTCATCAAAAATATTTTTCACGGCAGGATTTTCATACAATTCCTTTCCCATGCCTACAAATTGTGCGCCCTGTCCCGGGAAGATATATGCTTTCATAATTATCTGGTCGCTAGTTACTGGATACTGGACGCTGGTTCTAGATCTTATATCTAGCATCCAGCATCCAGCATCAAGGTAGAAATAAATTGAAACTTAGAAAAGTTGAACTAGTCATGAAAGCGAGCTTTGAGCGCAGGCGTTGGAATCATACACTGATCTTGCTTACCAAACCAGCGATACCGGTTATTGGCGATGAAATTGTATATGCCATCTCGCAGGAACTTTGGTATGATTTTGAAAACATAAAGTATGGACCACATCCCTCCCAGGTGCCAACATATTTCGAGCACCGCATTGCTCCTTTGATAATACTTTTCACCATCGATGAGTACAATGCTTTGCAGTGATGCAGCAGGTATGTTCAGTTGTTGTAACTTTTGTTGACCATAGGCAGATTGCAAGGCAGCAAAATGAAACCTGTTTTGGCGATCTCTTTTGATGATGAACTGAACCGAGCCGTTGCAAAGGTTACAAACTCCATCAAACAGGATGACTGGTGAACTTACCTGAGCAGATGCACCCATCCCTTGAACGTCTTATTCTTCTGCGAGGGATCCACCACATCAAAAGTGACATCGACTGAATAGAAATAAACCCCTCCCGGAACCTCCTTTCCTGCCTTGTCGCGCCCATCCCAATTGATATAAATCGTGCGTTCACCACCGGATTGATAGCTATACAATTCCTTTCCCCAGCGGTCGAAGACCGTAAAACTTACTCTTTCGACAAACCTGGCGCACTTGCTTCTGATGTCCAGGATGTCTCTCTTTTGTCCGCATGGGTCAAAGGAGTTTTCGTCCAGTGTCACATTGCCGTAGGCGCTGAACCTGGGGTTGAAGCAATCTCCATTAGGAGAGAATACGTTAGGGAGTTCGTAATACGGACAGTTGTCAAAACAAAACTGTTCGCTTAGTTCACTTTCATTTCCTGACCGGTCTACCGCAGTTATTTTATAGCAGCGGGCAAATGAAGGCAGGTTGGTGTCGATAAAAAAGGTATCGCGCACATTGGTGACATATGGTTCGAATGGATCACCCACCCGGTTGGCCACATAAATATTATAGCTGCTGATGTCCGCCCGGCACAGTGGATCATCGGGGCGCCTCCATTGTAAAGTGTTTGCAAATGTTTGCGGATCGCAGGAATTGGAAGCATAAAACTCATCGCAATTTCTGGCAATTATTTCCAATGAAGGAACGCAAGGCGCCTCATTGTCGTTGGGCTGGGCGCAGATGATCTGCGAAAAATTATTGAGCGGCTCGTCAATTTCAGGATTTCCATAGGATCCCCTGGTCATTACTTTGTAACAATAAACCTCAGTGTCTTCCAGTGGAATGCCGTTAAACTGTCCTGCATCTACATAGGTAAATTGTTTTTCGGTTACATTCACGCTGTCGATTAGCTCCATCTGAGCTTCCGTGGCTCCGGCAGGTCCTCTGTAAATTAAATGAAGGGGATAATCTTGCGACTTATTGCTCCATGGAACATCTGCATTCCACGAAAGTGAAATTTGTTTAAACTCTGAAGCCGCTTCTAACCGCACAGAAGAAGCAGTAGCCGATGTATCGACACGGGTGTTGTTGGCATCAAACGCGATGATGCGATAGTTGTAAACAATTTCCTCACTGTTTACACCGGAATCGACAAAAGTAGAATCACTGAGTCGGCCCGGATGGGGTTTTGTAATTTGCAAAACGCCAGAAAAACCCTGAGCCCGGTGCACTTCAAAGGAATACGGTGGCGGGAACTGCACCTTATCGACATCAAACGGAGACCTCCACTTCACAGTAATTTCCCCGTCCGTTCTGCTGGTTTTGTCAACGGATACATTGGTGATTACGGGCGCATCCGCCAGAATTGGAGGTATGCAAATTTCCTGAGATACATAACTCTCACCCCCGTTGGGCAGTTTAAAAGTGGCTACCAAACGATAACAGTAAGATGCGCCCGGAGCCAATCCTTTGGTTCCATTGGTATCACGATAAGTCGTTTTGGTCGCGTCTACCTCTGCTATTTTGGTGTACCCCAGAAAGTCTGGCATTCCAGTAACGCACTCAGGCGGGATAAAGGTAAATTGATCTACCCTTCGCCAAATCTGAATCTTTTCGGCAGTGCTGCAATCGTAAGGCTCCCATTCCAAATCGGTAGCCCTGTTTCCCAAATCTACCTGCGCATCTACCCATTTAGGAGCTGGCCCTACTACGGTGATGTTCCAGGTCTCAAAGGACGCGAGCCTTGGACCTGATGACGACCGGTCTGTGATTTTAAAATTTATCTGGTAGGGTTGATCTTTGATATGTTCACACTTGGTTTCCCAAGTGAAATTTAAAATCGCCTGATTGGGGGAGGTAGTAGATTGAAACGTTGCCGGGTTGGGCGAATAAGTAGCAGGCGATGGACTTAAGCCAAATACCTGTGAGAAAGCTTCAATTTTTACGCTGTCAAAATCAGGGTCAAAACCAAAAATTTCCTGGGTGATTATAGTGCCTGCCTCCACGCAAATGTCGTTGGGCACAACCAATTCAGGCCGCTGATTGTCACAGTCTTCCACAATGATTTGCATATCACGAGTGACATACCCCAGTGGCACCCACGTACCTTGAATCTTTCGCCATTCTTTGATCAGGAATGCGATGTTGTATTCTCCTGGTGAACCAGGCGCATCCCATACGATGGTTCCCGTTTGCGAGTCGATCGTAAAGGTGGGTGTACCGTTTTGTGCTTCATTGGCAGTATTATAGTCGATACCAGATAGAGAATAAAATTCAGGCGCATTGGGATCGCGATATCCATTCACAAATTGACCTTGCTCTTTTTTAGGGATCGCGAATTCATAGGATATGCTGTCTCCGTCTGGATCAAAAGCACCGGGATTATGAAACCAGGCGGCACCGGTGCAGGCTTTGTCGATGGGCGGCACCAGCAGGCGCGGGGTGTTGCTGCAGCCCAGGAAGGGATCAATATTTATTTCCGTTTCCAGGTAAAACCGGGTTTCCACAGAGTTGATCATATTCAGAATGCCTGCATTTCTATTGGGTTCAAGGTAACTGATGGTGTATTTTCCAGGTCCGCCATAGGTATGATCTATGCAATAGGTTACCGTGGCTACCTCCGGGCCCAAATCCGGCCGCAAAGTGTTCTCCACAATCGGGGTAGTGTGTGGCTGGCTGCCATCGCCATAGTCCAATAGTCCTTCACCAAACTTGATGTCAGAGCCGGTGTTAGTATACACGGTGATGCATATCCTGAAAGTGAGACTTGTGCATGATAGTCGCTGTACAACTATTTCCCCGGCTCTCAAATGGGTAGCCAGGCTCTGAGACGGCATCAGTGTGGCTCCGATGAAAAGAAGAAAGAAAAGAAAAAAAGACTTTTTGCTTATCACACCGTAATGGTCAAAATCGCAATAAATTTACAACAATAAAGCGGGAGATTAGGTTACAACAATCGCAAAATACCGCATCTTGTCCCCCTATTAACGATTAATAGACTCCTTTTTTTATGTTTGGAAGGAGTATTTTTTTTTGATAGAAGGGGACAATGTATTTCACCCTCCTGGTTATCTTACCAGGTACACATTTCGGATTTTTTGATAAACCAGTTCCATTAAAAATTTGAACCAAGTTATGAGAGTTGTAGGCACACAAATTCATGATCAATGCAATATTACCTACTTCCATTGGAACAACCGGTACCTGATCAAGTTAGAGGCTGGCCCATTCGAGCAAACTTTCAAGATTGAAGAATATAACCTCTCATCCGAGGCAGACCTTAAACTGATCGTAGATGAGTCCTTCATTAGCCAGGCGATGAAACGCTTTGAAGAAATGGCCAGGTCGCTGGGCGCTTCCGTAGAAAAACTTAGTTAAGGGGAATATTTTTATCTTTGCCGTCCACCTGTCTGGAAAGTTGATGGAGATTGTTGAAAAGAAGAATAAGAACATCGGATACGAACCCATTTTGGACGGTATCCCAAATTGGCCTGTCTATCAGCTTAGTAAGAACCGCAAAGAATTTCTCGAAGAGGTGACTCAAAAGTCAATCCTAAGAATCAAGGAACTGCGTCCCACCCGAAAGCAACTGATTGATGAATTGGAGGCGACTGTCTATCGGGAACAAAACCGCATGAAGCGAAACCGCTGGCGCGTAGACCCTTCCGATGAAAACGAATTCTGGTCAAGCATCAAAAATGAACTGGTTGAGCTGAGTAACCAAAACGGCAACGGAGCAACCCACAGGGAAGATGAAATCCTGAGGCGAATCATCGCTCGTTATGCGAATGAGATCGCTGGTAACTTCCGGCCCAGCTCCTATAAGTTTGCGCGTGAGGCTATCAAGTTTTTCTTCCGCAGGTTATTGAATGGCGCCAAAGTAAAAAAGTTTGGAGCAGTGTTCAGAAGCAAGTATGCCTTGCGCGACAAGATCCATATTGTCGGCAAGGTGAAAATGCTGCGCAAACTGGCCGCACGTGGTACCGTGGTAATGGTGCCTACGCACTTCAGCAATCTTGACTCTATTCTCATTGGCTGGGTCATTCACTCGATGGGTTTACCCGCCTTCCTTTACGGTGCAGGTCTTAATCTTTTCAACATCAAGATCATCGCCTACTTTATGAACAGCCTCGGGGCGTATAAGGTGGACAGAAGAAAAAAGAACCTGCCCTACCTGGAGACCCTTAAGATGTATTCGAATATTGCTTTGCAAAAAGGAGCTCATAGTCTTTTCTTTCCTGGCGGCACACGGTCGCGTTCAGGTGCCATCGAAGAAAGGCTGCGACTGGGTCTGCTGAGCACGTCCATTGAAGCACAAAGAAACTTATACCTCGCTCACCCCGAACCTGGTGCCGAAGTAAGAAAAATATTTGTTATTCCGGTTACGCTTAACTACAATTTTGTGTTGGAGGCACCCGACCTTATCGAGGATTACCTGCACGTAAAAGGTCAGGATCGGTATTTTCCAGAACAGGATAACTACGGCAGCTTGCGGCTGCTCAAGTTCATGTTCAAGTTTTTCACCAAAGGCTCCAATATTTCCGTTTCCATTGGCAACGCCCTGGATGTGATGGGCAACTATGTGGACAGCGAAGGCAATAGCCTGGATGCGCACGACAGGATCATAGATACGCGTGATTACTTTGTGTCCAACGGCAAAGTGTGTGTGGACCTGCAACGTGAGGATGAATATACGCGCATGCTCGGCAACAAGATTGTGAAAGAATACCATCGCATCAACCGCGTTTTCGCCAGTCACCTGGTAGCTTTCGTGGCATTTGAGATGTGGGTGAAGAAATTTCCAAAGCTTGATTTGTTCAGTCTGCTGCGCCTGCCTGAAGAGGAGATGGAAATTGAGTATGCCGAGTTTAAGGAAACTTTTAAAAGGGTAAGAAAGCAAATTTACAAACTGAAGGAAGAAGGCAAGGTGAACTATGCCACGCATTTCAAAAGCAAGGCAGACGAAGCCATTGCCAATGGAATAAGCAATGTGGGCACCTTCCACCTGAAACGACCTCTTCTTAAAAACAAAAAAGGAAACATCATCACCCAGGATTTGACTGTTCTTTATTATTATCACAACCGCATGACAGGGTATGACCTCGAAAAATTTATCTGACAAACCTGTCGGTGTGATTGGGGCGGGCAACTTTGGCTCTGCCATTGCCAACATCTTATCCTTACAAACCAAGGTACTTCTTTACGCCAGAGATGAGCAAGTAGTGAAGTCTATTCTTGAAAAAAGAGAGAACAGAGGTCATTCATTTAGTGAGCAGGTCACGCCTACCAACGATTTAGAATTCCTGGCCAAACAATGCGACATTATTTTTCCCATTGTTCCATCGGCTCACTTCCGGGCCATGATGAAAACCTTGTCTCCTCACCTACATCCTTATCACATCCTGATCCATGGCACCAAGGGATTTGATATCACCTTGCCTGAAGGCCAGTCTATTGAGGGCATGAAGTTGCTTAGCCGCGATCAGGTAAAAACGATGAGTGAGGTGATTAAGGAAGAAAGCGTGGTAGTGAGGGTGGGCTGCCTTGCCGGCCCCAATCTTTCCAAAGAGCTATCACAGCGTCAGCCCAGTGCTACCGTGGTGGCAAGCCCTTTTCAGGAGGTAATTCAAATTGGCAAAAAGCTCCTGAGAAATGATCGTTTTCAGGTCTATGGTAATAATGACCTGGTGGGTGTGGAAATGGCTGGCGTACTGAAAAACATCATTGCCATTGCATCTGGTGCGCTAAATGGACTTGGCTTTGGTGAAAATGCTAAAGGGCTGCTGATCAGCCGTGGAGCGGTGGAGATGATTTACCTGGGGAAAGCACTGGGTGGCAACATCAAGGCGTTTCTGGGCCTGGCCGGGATTGGTGACCTGGTCACAACTTGCAATAGCCCGATGAGTAGAAACTTTACGGTGGGCTATCGGTTGGCCAAAGGAGAAACCTTACAACAAATTTTGACAGACATGCACGAAGTGGCGGAAGGTATCAATACCATCCGCATCGTTAAGAAATGTGCAGACTATTACAAAGTACGAGCCCCCATTACCGATCGCCTGTACAAGGTATTGTTTGAAGGAATGACTGTGAATGACGCGCTCGAGAACTTGATGAGGTACCCCCTGGATGTAGACATTGATTTCATTCAGGATTAACGGAATCTTTCAATCCACTCACCATGGGTAGTTACATAGCCCCCCATGGCGTCAGCCATCATGCAGGAGTGAATAGGTAGAATGCCCACGATATCTCCAGGTTGGCAGTTAGCAATTGCTGAGTCAGGAGCATGGATGATCCCATGCTCCTGGGAAAGAGATTTGACATACATTTCCGTTGGCGGCAGGGACCATCCTTTCTCATCCACCTTGACAACGCTTCCATAGTTGCGCCCTCCTGATGGATGAGGTAAGTAGTCCTTTGAAAAGTGAACCCCGCCACCATAAATAACAATCTCATTTCGGTTAGGATATATGGCTACCACAGGACAAGCCAGGGCAATTGCTATTTGATCGAGACTGCAGGAGCCGATTTGGTTCTGAGTAAGATCGTAGAAGACCAGGTTGCCCGGCCTGATTTCATCCACGCCCCTAAAAGCTTCTGCGATGCTTGCCGAGGGTGTATCTCCAACCGAAAGAATGAGCTCGGGAAATCGTGATTCATATCTTTTCTTCAAATTATTCAACAGGACGACTTCTTCATTTTGGATGCGCAGTACATCCTCTGCGCTTCGACAATTGTAGGTGTTGCCGGCATGGCTCAGGAACCCCACAAATTTCAACCGTGCCGAAGACTGAATTTCTTCTATTATTTTATCAAGTGTATGATGGTCATCCGGATCTACGCCAGTGCGATGATATCCTGTGTCTATTTCAATAAAGATACCAACATGATTTTCAAGTTGCTTCAACAACCGGGGGATCACACCTGAACCAGAAACAAGCAGATTAAGCTTGATTTGACTGGCCAGTTGGTTGATGCGCTCTGCTTCCAGGTAGTTGAGCGGGAAAGCCACCGTGATATCAATCCATTTATCCCTGGCAAAGTACTCCGCCATCTCAAGCGAAGAAACCGTGCAACTGTTCACCCCTTCCACCCGAAACCATCTTCCTACTTCATGTGACTGATGTGTCTTGAAATGGGGACGAAACTTAATTTCACTGCTCCTGGCTTTGGAAGCAATGCGCTTAATATTCTCCATGCACTTTGCCTTATTAAGCAAAAGCGTAGGTTGAATAATCTCAGCCATATAATTTATTGCTGATCAAAAACCAGTCTGGATTTTTTTTGCTGAGGCGGCTAGTTCATCCTGCGTAGGCTTCAGCTTGGGCCGGGTAAAATTGATGTCATCCATTGAATTCATGGGCACCAGGTGAACGTGGGTATGAGGCACTTCAAGTCCGATCACAGCTATGCCCACGCGCCTGCAAGGTATCGTTTTCTTTATGGCCCCAGCCACCTTCTTGGCAAACACCATCATGGCTGCCAATGTCTGATCATCGTGATCGAATATATAGTCAATTTCTTTTTTGGGCACCACCAGCGTATGTCCATGCACCAAAGGCATGATATCCAGAAAGGCAATAAACTGATCATCTTCCGCAATGATGTGGCCAGGAATTTCGCGGTTGATAATTTTGGTAAAGAGGGTGGCCATAATGCATTTTTACTTATATCTCAATTTTAATAATTTCAAATTCAATTTCTCCTGCCGGAGTTTTGATCTTTGCACTGTCACCTTGTTTTTTGCCTAACAGTCCCTTGCCAATTGGTGACTGCGTTGAGATCTTACTTTTCTTTAAATCAGCTTCCTCTTCAGACACCAATGTATAAGTGAAAGTAGCTCCGTTTTTCTTATTCTTGATCGTTACTTTGGAGAGGATGGACACAACGGAGGTATCAAGTTGGCTTTCATCAATTTCCCTGGCATTGCCCATGAGTTCCTCCAGTTTGGCGATTTTAGCTTCCAGATGACCTTGTGCATCCTTTGCCGCATCGTATTCAGCATTCTCACTCAAGTCTCCTTTGTCCCTTGCTTCTGCTATCTGCCTGGCAATTTCAGCTCGCCCTTTCGTTTTCAGCTCGTTCAAATCACTCTTCAGTTTCTCCAGTCCTTCTTTGGTATAGTATGAAATTTTAGCACTCATATCTTCATTTTTACACGCCTGCTATTGGGGGGTCTTTGAAAAAAGAAACAACGGCTTTATGGTGGAAACCGTTGTCATCAACTCTTTACAAAAGTAGTTTTTTATTCCAGTAAATCAAAAGGGCAGCGGCATTCCTGTCAGCTACCCACCAATTCGGGAATATTCATTTTTATTTCATCGAAAAGTTCATCATCAAATTTTGCCAGGTAAAGTGTTTTTGCTTTGGCCAACTGCTCAATGGTCAACCCTTTTACGCCACGCAAGTCTGCCTTATATAAACTGGCGTTTTCAAAGTCCGCGCCCATCAGGTAACTGTTTCTAAGATTGGCTTCCATGAGAAAAGCATTCCTGAAGCTGGTCTTGATCAGAAAAGCGCCCTCTAACTGGGCTTTTATTAAAAAGGCATCATTGAAATTTGATCCACTTGCGTAGGCACCCCTTAGGTTAACCTGATTCAGATTTGAATTCTCCAGGTTGGTTTGATTCAATCTCGTATTCTCCAGATTTGATTCTATCAGTGATGAATGCGAAAGATTAGCTGAATTCAGATTTGATCCCGTCAGGTTTACATAATTAAGGTTGGTTTTGGTAAGGTAACAATTCACCAGATTGATCTCATAGATACCATGCCTGTTTAGCCTTTTCAGGTTACCCACTGTTCTAAACGCAGCTTCATCAGATTCCCACAACCTAAAGTCGTCAATTTCATCTTTGTAAGTTCTAATGCGATGCCGTCTCTCACCATTTTGATTTAACCAAAACAAAAGAATACCGATGACGGCAATGTCGAAAATCATGCCATGCGCTTCGGCCAGAATCTGTGGCCAGAATCCATCGAAATCATTGATGTAGTACTTCAAACTAAACGACAACACGATCAGTGTGATGACAAGAAGCACGATAGCCGATGTAAGGAGTGGCTTTTCAACAACGTTGTTGTAAACTTCTTGCGCTCGCTTTACTATTTTTTCTCCTGCGCGCATGCTTTATGGAGTCAGGGTTGGTGCCAATGTCAAAAACAAAAGTAATTCAATTTACCAAAGAGATTTGTTCTTTTTTACGTACAATATTACATGCAAAGTCCATAAACTATCATCTTAGTGGCTTGCATTACAACATCAAATGAATGATAAGAAAGTAAATGCCCAAGCCAAGCAGGTCGTTGGTAGTGGTGATAAACGGTCCGGAAGCTAAAGCAGGATTAAAACCAAGCTTATTGAGTACCAGCGGGGTAACAGTACCAATTAAGGAAGCGACCAGCACCACACTAAACAAGGCAAATGAAACAATATAGGAGAGTCTTTCTCCATCGCCCCCTAGCATAAGATTAACTCCGAGTACCAGTAGTGAAAGTAAAAACCCATTCAATACCGCCACAACAAAAACTTTTGAAAGCCGTCTCCAGAATCCATCATCTACAAACCCTGGATTAGCCAAACTCTGCACAACAATCGAGGAGGATTGAATCCCCACATTGCCTCCTGTGGCCTGAATCAAGGGAATAAAAAATGCTATCGCAGTAATTTTTAGCAGATCGGCTTCAAAGATGCCAATAAACTGGACACTAATGAGGCCTCCTACAATCCCAATGATCAACCATGGCAACCTGGCTCTGGTTTGTCGCCAGATGCTATCGTCCTCTTCCACATCTTCACTTATTCCTGCCATTAGTTGTCTTTCTTCTTCTGCCTGCTCCGTGATCACATCCACCACATCGTCAATGGTGATACGCCCCACCAATTGACCATACACATTCACAACCGGAACAGACTCCAGGTCGTATTTCTGCATTACACTGGCCACTTCTGTATCTTCCATATAGGTTTCAACAGAAATTATTTCAGGATCATAGATATCCTTCACCAACGTAGCCGAATCTGTCAGGATCAACTGTTGTAACTGTACCCTTCCTAAAAGCATGTTTCTATCATCCACTACATAAACGGCATAGAATTTGGAAACATTTTCAATTTGTTTTCTGATTTCTTCAATGCATTGAACCACCGTCCAGCTTGCTTTGGCTTTGATGAGTTCTTTGGCCATCAGTCCACCTGCTACATCCTCGTCATATCGCAACAGGTCAATTACCTGGGATCTTAACTCTTCATCCAGTCCGGCCAGCACTTCTTCCCTTTCCTTGATAGGCAACTCGTTGAGTACGTCTGCCGCATCATCAGAATCCAACTGATCAATTATTTCAACCAGTTCATTTACCTGATAAACCCTTAAATAACCTACCCGCTTATCGCTGTCCAGGTCAATTATAATTTCAGCCCGAACGACTACGTCCAGCAGGTCAAGCACATACTTTGATTCTTCGCTATTAAACTCATGCAGCAGGGCGGTAATATCCGCTGCATTAACGCCTGATAAAGTTTCCTGGATAAACTTCTGATCACGATCGTTTAGTGCCTGCTGAAAGCGGTCGCGAAACTCTTTTGTCAGACCAAATGCAATGGATTCAACCATCGGACTTTTCAATTTGTTGGGAGAGAAAAACAAAATCAGCTACCGACAATTGTTCTGCCCTTTTGTCAAGTAGTGCTTTGCACGAAATCGAAGCAGGCTCACCTGCCCCAAGAGCGGGCAAATTTAGCCTTTTCAATGCGTTTCGCAAGGTTTTGCGTCTGTTTTGAAAACCCTGTTTCACCAATGCTTTGAAAAGTTTTTCGTCACAAGGCAATTGAACCGTGCTGTTCCTTTTTAATCGGATGACAGCAGACATCACTTTGGGTGGAGGAAAAAAAACACCAGGAGGAACCTTGAATAAACTTTCTATATCATAATATGCCTGCAACAACACGCTTAGAATGCCATAGACTTTATTCCCTTTTTCAGAAGCAATCCGGTCGGCTACTTCTTTCTGAAGCATGCACACCACCTGGTCCACCTTATCCCGATGTTCCAGTATTTTGAAAAAAATCTGCGATGAAATATTGTATGGAAAATTGCCTATGACACTCAACTTGCTTTCGGAGATCTTGTCCCAGTCGAACCGCAAAACGTCACCTTCGATGATGTGATTTTGCAGTTCCGGAAAATGCAATCTCAAATAAGCAATGGAGTCCCTGTCTATCTCAGCCACTGTTAAGTTCAAATTCCTTTTCATCATGAGGATGGTCAGCACACCCGTGCCAGGCCCGATTTCAAACACGGGCATCGTAGGGTCATCTAATTGAAGCGCGTCAACAATTTTTTGGGCTACACTTTGATCCTTGAGGAAATGCTGTCCAAGAAATTTTTTGGGTCGAACCATGCGATTACTAAAATCCCTTGAAAATTAACCTAAATTGCGGAGATACCTCGAATTCCAAGAAAGAGATGAGCAAGCATACCGATAAACCTAAGATAGGCATTACACTGGGTGACTTAAATGGCATAGGACCTGAAGTAATCATAAAGTCACTTGCCGACAATCGCATACTGCAGATGATCACCCCTGTGGTGTATGGCTCATCAAAAGTGTTATCTTATTACAGAAAGTTGCTTAACCTGGAAGATTTTAATTACAGCCAGGTAAAGAATAAGGGACAATTTTTTCCCAAGTCGATTAATGTGGTGTCGTGCTGGGAAGATGTGATTGACATCAATCCGGGCAAACCCGCTGTGGAAACCGCGAAAGCAGCATTGTTGTCGTTAAAAAAAGCAGTGGAAGAAGTAAAGGAAGGAGTTATCGATGCTTTTGTAACCGGGCCGATTGATAAAAGTACCATCCATGGTGAAGACTTTCCTTTCAGGGGACACACAGAATACCTTACTCATGAATTTCAGGCAACAGAGACTTTAATGTTGATGACGGGGCAGGATTTGCGGGTGGGGCTGGTAACAGAGCATGTGCCCTTAAAAGAGGTGACCAGTCTGATCACCAAAGAACGGGTTGAGCTGAAGATCAGGCTGCTTGAGTTTTCATTAAAGAAGGATTTTGGCATCAGCAAACCAAAGATTGCTGTTCTGGGACTCAATCCTCATGCCGGAGACGATGGGTTGCTCGGGGTGGAAGAAAACAACATTATTAAGCCAGTAGTGATAGATCTCAAAAATAAGGGCAAGCTCATATTCGGCCCTTTTCCCGCTGACGGTTTCTTTGCCTCTGGTCAGCACAAGAAATACGATGGCATCATTGCCATGTACCACGACCAGGGTCTGATCGCTTTCAAAACTTTGGCGTTTGAAACGGGGGTAAATTATACGGCTGGGCTGCCCATAGTAAGAACGTCTCCAGACCATGGCACCGCGTATAACATCGCTGGCAAAAATTTAGCAGATGAAGGTTCCATGCGACAGGCACTTTACCTGGCCGCAGACATTGTGCGCAACAGGTCGCTGCAGATGATGGAAAAGTAGAATCCATTACTGTATGAGGCATCCCAAAGTTGATCTCAGCGAAACCGCTTTAAATTTGTTAGATTTGACGTAAAGGGGCCATATGGATATCGTAACTAAAAAACAACTTAATATTCTCATTCAACTGGCAGATGCCGATAAGCACTTTGCCAAAGTGGAGCGCGAAATGATTCATAAGATTGCGTCAGAGCGCGGTTTTCCAGACAATATTGTGAATGATTTGATTAAGAATCCAGAGCCCATAGGGTCCTTGGGAGCCCTTTCCGAAAGTCAAAAATTCAAATACCTGCATGATTGCGTTGATCTGGTATTTGCTGACGACCAAGTATTTGAAAGCGAGCTCATTTTTTGCCGCGGCATCGCCATTAAACTGGGTTTCAAGAAAGATGTGGTTGACTTCATGGTTGACAACAGGGGTTCCATGTCAAAAGAAGAGCTAAAAAAGCGGATTTTTGCGCAATTCGGATAATCTCAATACCCCATTGTCATTCCAGGGCTAATAAAATCAATTTTGAAAGGGGAAAATCCGGTAAAACGTCATAAATTTGCCCGCTAATTTTAAAACCCTTTGGGTGAAACCACTTAGCATCAACATTGCAGGGCTCGATTTAAAAGCCCATCATTTCAGTTTTTCGCTGGGTGAAGCATTTTTGCAGCAATACGGGCAGGGTTACCTTCCAAAAGGGGATTTCAGCGTAGAAATTGTGCTGGACAAGCATGAAACGTTCATTGAAGCTGATATTAAAATTGCTGGCACCGCTAAACTCACTTGCGACCGCAGTCTGGAGGTTTTTGACTTTCCCATTGACGTGGAAAAGAGAATACTTTTCAAGTACGGAGACGAGGATACCGAATTGACTGATGAGATTATACTCATCAACCGGGAACGTAGCAGTTTGGATATGGGGCAGTTGGTGTATGAATTCATTGGTTTGTCGATTCCGATCAAAAAATTGCATCCAAGATTTCAAGACGAAGATGATGATGGCGAAGAAGGAAAAATGATCTACACTTCATCAACGGAGCACAAGGATGGTGATGAGGTAAATCCAATGTGGGAAAAATTAAAAAAATTAAAGTAAAAATAAATCAGGCATGGCACATCCAAAACGAAGAATTTCGAAGACAAGAAGAGATAAAAGAAGAACGCATTATAAGGCAGAACCCAAACAATTTACGGTATGCCCCACCACTGGCGAACATCACCTTCCTCATCGTGCCTTTTGGCATGAAGGAAAACTTTACTACAGAGGCAATGTAGTAATGGAGAAAGAGGTGCTTGCCTAAACATGAGTGGCAAAAAGATGATTCGGTTTACACCGATCTATATTGTTGCGTTGTTCAACTTTATTAAACCAATAATGTCTTTATCACTAAATGCTCGATTGATTTAATCGGGCATTTATTTTTTTATGAGAAGGCTTACTTAAAAGAAGAAAATGAGCATTACCAGAGCAGCCATTACAGGAGTTGGAGGATATGTACCCGATTACATCCTCACCAATCAGGAATTGGAAACGATGGTGGAAACCAGCGATGAATGGATTACCTCGAGAACAGGCATAAAAGAAAGAAGGATTCTGAAAGGAGAAAACCTTGGGGTCTCTTACATGGGCACCAAGGCGGTAAACGACATGCTGGCCAAGACCAAAACGGATCCCAGGGAGATTGACCTGATTATCTTTGCTACCATCACTCCCGACTTACCTTTTCCAGCTGCCTCCAACATTGTAGCTTCGCAAGTGGGTGCAACCAATGCATTCAGTTTCGATATCGGTGCTGCGTGCTCAGGCTTCATTTATGCCCTCACAACAGGCGCCAAGTACATCGAGTCAGGCATGTATAAGAAGGTTGTTGTAGTAGGAGGAGATAAAATGTCTTCGATACTGGATTATACCGATCGCACCACTTGCATTATTTTTGGAGATGGAGCAGGTTGCGTAATGCTGGAACCTTCCAAAGATGAAACTGGTGTTATCGATTCCATTCATCGAAGTGATGGTAAAGGAGAAGAGTATTTGCATATCAAGGCAGGAGGTAGTCGCAATCCAGCCACTGTTGAAACTGTAATGGCAAGACAGCATTATGTTTACCAGGAAGGCGCTGCGGTATTTAAGTTTGCAGTGACTAACATGGCCGATATTGCGGCAAAGATCATGGAACGGAATCATCTCAAGTCTGGTGACGTAGCCTGGTTGGCACCACATCAAGCCAACAAGCGCATTATTGATGCCACTGCATCGCGTATGGGCGTTACTGAAGACAAAGTAATGATGAACATCGAACGGTATGGCAATACAACCGGAGGTACCATTCCACTGCTGTTGTGGGATTATGAAAAGAAACTGAAAAAAGGCGATAATATTATCATTGCCGCATTCGGTGGAGGATTTACATGGGGTTCCATTTATGTAAAATGGTCTTACGACTCCTGATATCAATATTGACATTCATAAATACATTTGTAAATTATAGGCTAATCATTGTATGGCAAGCGTTTCTGATTTAAGTAAGGGAAATTTTATTCGATATAATGGAGAGGTGGTGAAAGTAGAAGAACTGCTACATCGTACTCCTGGAAATCTTCGCGCATTCTATCAGGTGAAAATGAGAAACATCCGTTCTGGTAAGATTGTGGAGAATCGTTTTCGACCAGGTGATGCTGTTGATCTGCTTCGCGTGGAAACAAAAGAATACCAGTACTTGTACCCAGAGGCAGACAGTTTGGTGTGCATGGATAACCAGACTTTCGAACAGATTTATCTTGACAAGGCATTGCTGGGTGATTCATTCAAGTACCTCAAGGAAGGTGTAACATTAATCATTGCTTTCGAAAATGGAACCGATCCAATAACAGCTGAACCCCCGGCAAGTGTAGAACTCAACGTTACCTACACTGAACCAGGGCTATCAGGAGACACGGCTACCAGAACATTGAAACCTGCTACTGTTGAAACAGGCGCTGAAGTGAGGGTGCCACTTTTTATAAATAATGGCGACTGTGTTAAAATTAATACAGCGAACGGTGAGTATTTAGAACGAGTAAAGTAACTTATGGCCAAGACTACAAAAAAAACTGCAGCTAAAAGCACAGTAAAGCAAGCATCCAGACAATCGTCAGTTCAAAACTCAACAGAAATGAAAACATCAGAAATAAGAGACCTTATCGATTTCATTGCTCAATCAGGATTAAATGAGGTTGATATTGAAACGAAAGAACTAAAAATCCATGTGAAAAGGGAGCCCGATCAGAAGGTGCTCAAGTCTTCAGCACCAGTAATGGCAGCCTCAGCACCGGTAGCCACGGCACCTGCTCCTGTACCTGCGCCACAAGCTGCCCCTCCAGCTGCTTCTGCACCTGCTGCACCTGCTGCACCTGCTGCGGTCAGCAGCAAACACGTAGAAATAAAATCACCCATGATTGGAACATTTTACAGGTCTTCCAACCCGGATACCCCTCCACTGGTTTCTGTTGGAGATAAAGTAACCAAAGGACAAACCGTGTGCATCATTGAAGCTATGAAGTTGTTCAATGAGATTGAATCCGAGGTGTCAGGAACCGTTGTAAAGGTATTGGTTGAGAATTCCTCACCTGTTGAGTATGAACAAGCATTGTTTGTGGTAGAGTCGGATTAACTCACGGCATCACATCGCAAACTTCTATTGGGGTAATTCTTAAATGTCAACATAACCTATAGCATTGTGTTTAAAAAAATACTTATAGCAAACAGAGGTGAAATCGCTTTACGCGTAATACGCACCTGTAAAGAGATGGACATCAAGACTGTGGCCGTGTACTCTACAGCCGATCGGGAAAGCTTGCATGTGCGCTTTGCGGACGAGGCAGTCTGTATCGGTGGGCCGCCCAGCAAAGACTCCTACCTGAATATCCCCAGAATTATTTCTGCTGCAGAGATCACCAATGCGGACGCCATACACCCGGGTTACGGATTCCTTTCCGAAAATCAGGAGTTTTCCAAGGTGTGCCACGAGTATGGTATTAAATTTATTGGGCCCACCCCCGAGATGATTCGTCTGATGGGCGATAAGGCAACAGCCAAGGATACCATGAAAAAGGCAGGCGTGCCTACCATTCCCGGTTCGGACGGCTTGCTCGAATCGGTTGAGGATGGCTTGAAGATTGCCAAAAAAATAAAGTACCCTGTGATTGTGAAGGCAACAGCTGGTGGCGGAGGAAAGGGCATGCGCATCATCAATGATGAGTCAGAATTCAAAAAAGGCTGGGATGATGCCAGAAGAGAATCCGGTGCCGCTTTCGGAAATGACGGGCTCTACCTTGAAAAATTTGTGGAAGAACCCAGGCATATAGAGATTCAAGTAGTGGGTGATCAATACGGCAAAGTATGCCACTTGTCTGAGCGTGATTGTTCTGTGCAACGCAGGCATCAAAAGCTGGTTGAAGAAACACCCTCCCCGATTGTTAGTCAGGAACTGCGGGAGCGAATGGGCGAAGCGGCTGTCAAAGGCGCAAGTGCCAAAAAGTAAGAAGGAGCAGGAACCATTGAATTCCTGGTAGATAAACATGGAGACATTTTCTTCATGGAGATGAACACACGAATTCAGGTGGAACATCCAATTACAGAAGAGGTGACCGACTACGACCTGATCAAGGAACAAATTAAAGTAGCTGCAGGCGTACCCATATCGGGCACAAACTATTTTCCCAATCTATTCGCCATGGAATGCCGCATCAATGCGGAAGATCCAGCCAACGGATTCAGGCCTTCACCTGGAAAAATTATTAATCTGCATTTGCCCGGAGGGCATGGTGTGCGGGTAGATAGTCACGTATACGCAGGCTATACCATTCCGCCCAACTATGACTCCATGATTGCCAAATTAATTGTGAGCGGACAATCAAGGGAGGAAGTCATAACCCGCATGAAAAGGGCTTTGAGCGAATTTGTAATCGAAGGAATCAAAACGACTATCCCCTTCCATTTGAAATTGATGGACAATCAAATTTTCAGATCCGGGAAGTTCACTACCAAGTTTTTGGAAACCGATTTTAATTTCGATGACCTGAAGTAACCAGGGAAGAACAAATAAAAAAAGGCTCCACTTTGTGAAGCCTTTTTTTATTTGTTCATGACGGGATTAAACGTATTGGTTCAGCATCACTGGCATCACCAACATAAGTATATCCTCATCCTTATCCTTTTCCACAGGCAATATCACACCGGCCTTGTTAGGAGCAGACATATTGAGCTTCACCTGATCGGTATCCAGGTTGGACAGCATCTCTATAATGAATTTGGCATTGAACCCGATCTCAATATCCTCACCCTCATGCTCACACGACAGGCGTTCGTTTGCCTCATTGGAGAAGTCAAGGTCTTCGGCAGACACCTGAAGCTCACTACCCGTAATTTTCAACCGCACCTGATGGGTGGTCTTGTTGGCATAGATAGCGATGCGCTTCAATGACCCCAGCAAGTCGGTGCGACTAATGGTCATCTTAATTGGGTTTTGAGCAGGGATTACGTTTTCATAGTCGGGGAAACGCTCGTCAATCAGCCTGCAAATCATCCGGATGCTTCCAAACTTGAAAAACGCATTAGACATGTTAAAGTCGATGCTTACCTCAGTGTTTTCAGTCGGCAGCGTGGCTTTAAGCAGGTTCAGTGCCTTGCGTGGAATAATGATCGCGTTACCGTTGTCTGATTTAATGTCTGTTCTGCGGTAGCGCACCAGGCGATGCCCGTCAGTGGCCACAAATGTGGTATTCTTCTCGCCCAGGTTTACATATACTCCGGTCATGGCAGGGCGCAGTTCGTCACTGCTGGTGGCAAAAATGGTATTGTTTACCGCCCTGGCCAGCACATCAGAAGAAATGACGGCTGAAAAGTCGTTGGACACCGCAGGCACTTTTGGAAAATCCGTTGCATTCTCTCCACTGAGCTTGTAACGGCCGTTGTCAGAACTTATTTCAATGCTGTAGGTGGACTCATCAATGGAAAAAGTCACTGGTTGGTCAGGAAGATTCTTGAGGGTGTCAAGTAAAATTCTGGCAGGCACGGCTATGCTTCCCTTTTCCTTCGATTCCACCGTAATTTCGGTGATCATTGAAGTCTGAAGATCTGAAGCGGTAACGGTAAGTATATTTTTCTCTATCTCAAACAGGAAATTTTCTAAAATGGGAACCACTGGATTGGTGGTAATCACGCCATTAATATTGGAAAGCTGCCGGAGCAGATAACTCGAGTTGACAATAAACTTCATCGTTAATTCAGTGGTTTTTGGTTGTAATGGCGGTAAAGTTAGGAAGAAAAACCAATTCTGGAAATCAACGCAGATGGTGCCAGATTAAGCGATCAGGGGAGCTTCAGCAAGAAGTAATCTCGGTCTCTTTTGAGGGGTAATACTTGCCCAGGGTCGAAAATGACACCTTCGAGTCCATTGAGTCTGCCCACCACCTCACCATCATTGGATTGTTCCGTGTAAAGCTCAAGACTAAGTTTGTTGCTGCCCAGGTCCAGCACCTCAATTGTTAATTCCGGTTGGGTCAGCAACAGACTATCCAGTTGCAAGTCAACTCCTGGAACAATGTAACGTTCGGCCATTAGCAACGAGATGGCATCAAGGTAATCATTGAGCTTAGTTGTATCGGTGCCAGTTGTATTGGTAATATCAAATCCAAATCCTTGATCCTCAATTTCGAATCCTTTTTTTGCAGGATCGGCAAATTGGGCTTTCAACTTTTTGAAATTTCTCCAGTTGAAATTAAAAATGCGTTTGTCGCGCCACCCATTTTGGTCCAATTCAAAAACACCAGCAGCATAGACACGATAGCCCGGTATGTTCATGACAAAAGGTGTGTTGTTCTTATCCATAAAATACGCTTCTGTCTTGTTGACATTTCCGCCTACATAAATTTCCAGTTCAGTTTCTGCCCCTGCATATAAGGTGACTTTTACGCCATCCTGCCTTAATCGATTAGCAATAGCATCGGCCAAACCAGTTGCAACGCTCCGCTTCACCTCCACCTGCTGCAAGGTGGCAAACAACACCGTGACCATCTGATCATCCGCATCGTAACTCTGATTGACCAGCCAGCGGCTTCCGTTAAAACTTAACTCAATCACCTCACCCTTAGATTGAAGGATAACCTTGTCTATTTCAGTTAGATTGTCTACCCTGAAAATGTTTTTGTCAACCTGTTCGCCTTCACCACTTGACCATATCATCGCTGAAGCCACCGCGATTAAAGCAAGCAACGTTCCTGCCAATAATTTATTTTTTGATTGCTGTGTCAACGCTTGGTAAATTTTCTTTTTCTAAAATAGCCTCGTGCAAACCCGTAAATAATAATAAGTCCGATTGGAATCGCGATGTTAATAATTTGCCAGAATGACTTTTCTTCAATTATTCTGGCCTTATTCAATGGCCTGATTTTTACTTCCTTATTTCGGGTATTGATCAATCCATCATTATCCATCAGATAAGACACCATGTTAAGCAGGAGTTCTTCATTGGCAAATGTATAGGCAGAGATCGGATCAAATCCCAACGGCTGTGGCTGGCCTGTTCGCGGATTTACATCATTGCGCGCCACATCTCCATCTGCGATTACAATAATTTTGGTTGATTCACTTGAAGTCAACACATTATCTGGCGAATCCGCTCCTTCAGGAAGAAAGCGATTTTTAAATAAGGAGGTGAACTTACCTTCCAATAAATACGATACTGGTATATGCGCATTCTGAAATTGATCCGGATCAACATTTGCCCTTAGATCATTTACACTCACCTTCACCGGTGTACCCAACTGGCGAGCGTTTGGAGAAGTGAATAACAATGGGGTTTTGGTAACCCCCTCAGATTTAACCGTGTCAATAGAGCTTACAAATCTAAGGAGTGTGGCGTCCAAATTTCTGGTCATGGGGAGCGCAGCATATTGATTGATCAGAGGATAAAAGGGCCAATCCATTTGCATCAATTGAGGTCGGTTTCCAATCTGGCCGGTGACTACAGGGTAGCGCGCAGCAATTTTATCCTGAATCAAATCAGGATTTATTCTTATACCGTACCTAAATAACAAATCGTCCAGGTTCAGATCGTATGGAAAAGCAAAATAGTCCTGACGGGACGCACTGTCCATGACTGCATCCAGGCGATCGATCAGCAACAATAATTTTCCACCCCTCATTACAAACTGATCCAATTTGAACTTATCAAGTTCTGTAAAAGGCTGAGTGGGTTTGGGTATGATCAGCAGGTCATAATTTTCAATGGATTTCTTTCGATTGAGCATCACCTTAAACACATCGTATTGATCCAACAATGCATTATTGAAGCCTGCAATCTGCAAGCTATCCAGCGCTCCGTACCCCGTCAGCAAGCCAATGCGTTTGCGGTTGGTATTGGTCAATTGGTAGATGGCATTGGAAAACTCAAATTCCAATCCTTCAATTGACTGGTTGAGCACCTGATCTGATCCGCTCGCCCGGCTTCCCTTCAGCAACATCACCCCTTTTTCAAATCCGCCATAACTGATCACGGCTCCAGGGAATACCAATTTTTCAGTTCGCTGCCCTCCTTTATTATCTATGACGTTGATGGGATTTATCCCTTTGCTAACTAATTCACTCATGAATTCGCTTTGTGCCTTCTTTCCAAGGGCAGCCTCAGGGTTGACGAAAGAATAATGAATTTTATGGTGAGCAGTTATTCGAAACTCATTTAATGTCTCTTCAATGGCTTTCTGAAGCCTTTTAAATCCTGCATTCAAATCACCTGCCAGGAAAACCTCTATGTACACATCGTCATCAAGGTTTTGCAACAACTCAATGGTAGGCGGTTTAATCGTGTAACGGCTCTCCTCCGTCAGGTCAACTCTGAAATAGGCGGCTGATGATAACAGGTTGAGTACAACAGCCAATGCCACGCCATTGCTGAGCAGTAATAAGTCTCCCAATTTTTTACTTTGCCAATTTACCACTGTCTGCTGCTCAATATGGTTTTGGTTAACAACAACAATATCCCCGATACTGAAACAAAATACACCAGGTCGCGACTGTCAATCAATCCCCTACTCATGGATTCATAGTGATAAAGAATGCCCAGTTGTTTGATTTGCAGCGACAGTGCTCCTCCAGCCACAAGGGTAGACAACGAGTCGATGCCTGAATAGACGATTAGACATATAAACGCTGCCGTGACAAATGCTACTATCTGATTGGACGTGATGGAAGATGCAAAAATTCCAATGGCACAAAAAACACCTCCCAACAACACCAAACCAACATAAGACCCAATCACCCCCGAAGTATCGATATTGCCTACAGGCTCTCCCAACCGATATACAGAATAGTAATATATCACTGTAGGTAACAAAGCGAACAACATTAATGAAACAGTCGCCAAAAACTTGCCCAAAACAATCTCCCACTCAGCGATTGGCTTGGTAAGCAAAAATTCCATTGTCCCCATTTTTTTTTCCTCAGCAAAACTCCGCATGGTGATGGCCGGTATTAGAAAAATAAAGACGTAAGGCCCTAATGAAAAAAGGGTATCCATATCTGCATAACCATAGTCAAGTATTGACGTATCGGGAAAAACCCACATGAGCATGCCGATACCGGTTAAGAATACGCCAATTACAATGTACGCAATCAGCGTGTTGAGGTATCCATTAAATTCTTTGGAAAAAACCTGAATCATATTCCGTTGTCTTGCGCGGTGAGTTCCTTAAAAAGTGATTCAATGGAATACTCTTCCACTTTCAGTTCAATCAAAGATAAATTCCTTTCTGCTGCATATCTGAACAAATGAGATCTAAGGTCTACATTGGGTAAGCTGGTAACCCTGTATTTCCTGTCGCTTACAAGATGGACTTCGGCAACACCATTCAGTTGCTTTAGCTCCGCAACATCGACATCTTCCTGAAATTCAACGATCAATGAATTCCCTCCGCCATGCCTCAAGAGTTCACTCAATTGGTCATCGGCCACAATCCTTCCTTTGTTAATGATCACCACCCGATTGCAAAGTGCCTGCACCTCCTGCATGATATGAGTTGAGAAAAGAACCGTCTTGTCACGGCTAACATCCTTGATCAATTTCCGTATTGCTATGATTTGATTCGGATCTAGTCCGGAAGTAGGCTCATCCAGAATGAGCACTTCAGGATCGTGCAACAGCGATTGTGCAAGGCCAACGCGTTGACGATAACCTTTAGACAGCGCCTCCAACTTCTTGCTTTGCTCATCATCAATGCCACACAGCTCAACTATTTCCGCCACCCTTTGCTTTAATCTGAATCCAGGTATACCGGATAATTTGCCTGCAAACAACAAGTATTCATGAACATACATATCCAGATAAAGCGGGTTGTGTTCAGGCAGGTATCCGGTAATTTTCTTCACTTCGATGGGATGATCAAGCACATCATACCCGCCCACTTCAATTTTTCCGGAAGATGGCGCCAGGTATCCTGTTGCCATTTTCATCGTAGTGGATTTTCCTGCTCCATTTGGACCCAGAAATCCCACAATCTCGCCTTTGTCCACTGAGAACGATATGTCATCAACAGCTTTTTGTTGACCGTAATATTTGGTAAGGTTTTGAATTTGTAAAGACATGATATAAAGCGGGCAAAAGTAGGTGAAATGCTGCTGTTTATCCTAATGCATTATTAAGGGGTTAAAAAAATCACTATTTCGGTCACCAATTTATAACTTGGCCTATTAATTGCCGTTGTAATCACATTCGAATTTTAGAAATTTGTAGATCAATTCTGTTATGATGCGTTTAGGTTTTCTTTTGATTGGAGTTTTTGTGATACTGTCGGCCAGGGCCCAAACTGGCTACACCCTGGATTTCAAAGTGAAGGGTTTAAAGGATACAACGGCTTATCTTGGCTATTATTATGGTGAAAGCACATATGTCAAAGATACCGCCCGGGTCAACACTACGGGCTCGTTTCAATTTAGGGGTTCAGCTAAACTTCCGCACGGTGTTTATTTCCTTGTACTAAACAAGACTCGCATTTTTGAATTGGTCGTTGGAGATGACCAGCAATTTGCGCTGGAAACCTCCACCGATGATTACATCAAAAATATGAAGGTGATTGGAGATGAGGACAATAAGATTTTCTTTGAAAACATGCATTTCAACATGGAGAGAAATCAGGAGGCCACTCCATTTGTAAATCTATTAAAAGACAGCACGGCCTCTGCAGAAACAAAAAGTGAAGCCAGGGCGTCACTCCAAAAAATAAATGAGAAAGTGATCGCCTTTCAAACCAGCCTATTGGAAAAATATCCAAAATCAATGACAGCAAGGATGCTTAAGGCGACCAAACCCATTGATGTGCCTGACCCGCCTAAAAATGCAGATGGCAGTATTGACTCTGCCTTTCAATACAAATATTACAAAGCACATTTCTTCGACAACTTTGATTTGGCTGACGATGCCCTCATACGGCTCCCAAAAACCATTTATGCCGACAAGCTTAAGGAGTATTTTGAAAAATTGTTTGTTCCTCAGCCCGATAGCATCATGAAGGGGATCCAGCAGCTGGCTTCCAGGGTAAAAGCCAATCCTGAAACTTATAAGTACCTAATCTGGAATACCCTTTTGATCTATCAGAACCCAAAGATCATGGGGTTGGATGAGGTGTATGTGAGAATTTACGATACCTATTTTGCTTCCGGTGAAATGGATTTTTGGGTGAGTGGCTCCATCAAAACAAGCCTGAAAGATTATGCTGATAAGTTGAGACTTAGCTTGATTGGACAACCTGCGAAAAACCTGATCATGCAGGACCAGAATCTGGTGCTTCGCTCCTTGTTTGACATCAAGAAAAAGTATACGCTCATTTTCTTCTTCGATCCAGATTGCGGCCACTGCAAAGAGGAGACACCCAAGCTGGTTAATTTTTATAACGCCAATAAGGACCGGTTCGATCTTGAAGTATATGCCGTAAGTGCAGACACCTCCATGCTGAAAATGAGAAACTATATTCGGGACATGAAAATGCCCTGGATAACCGTTAATGGACCGCGAAGTACAGTGGGCAGCTATCAAAAACTATATGATGCATTCTCTACGCCTACTCTATATATATTAGATGAAAAGAAGAAAATTATAGCCAAAAAGCCGCCCATTGAAATACTCGAAGATTTTTTTACCAATTATGAAAAGATGAGGAAAAACCGGGAAGGAGCCGGAAGCGGTCATTAAAAAACACCTCAGAATCACAGTTCACATCCTCCAAACCACGATTCAGACAAAAAATTGCATTTCACATGCAACCATTTACCTGTTTATGAGTATCTAATAGGTATAAATCAAGACCTTAAATCAACTATGGCGTTTCTCGACACAATTTTCGGCAAAAAGAAAAAGGAATTCAGAGCATCTTGCCTGATTACCAAAGAACCCCTGGAAAAAGGATACGGATTTTTGCTCACCACTTCTCAGGTTATCAAATCCAAAAAATACTGGGACATGATCATGACGGAACCGGAGACCATGTCATACACCGTTTCTCATTTTAACAATGAAGCAATGGGCACACAAATGAGGTCTATGATTTTCGAGAAGTATGCCACCATAGATAAACCATGGATCGTTTCTGATTCCATCATCAACTATTTTGATGTAGACAAATCCAAGGCCAGGGAATACGCGCAAAAGTGGTGGGAAAATGAAGGCAATTACGAGCCCACTGAAACCGGTCCTGCAACAGAACACCTTGATTCGAATACTTTTAAGGAATTTAAAAATTACGCAATTCTGGAAGCAGGTAAGGATCGAATACAGGCTGCTTAATCCTTCTTTTTACTGCGACTCAGCTTTTTCGGTCTATTGTAAATTGTACAAGCTGAGCCAATGAGTTTCGATATTCAGACTGAGGAAATAAATCCAAAGACGCAATCGCCTTTTCGTGAAAACGATTCATTGCCTCTCTCGCATAAGCGATTCCTCCGGAAGCTTTCACGTATTCTATTACTTCCTTTACTTTTCTAGGCTTGTCACTTTCATTTCTTATGATTCCTATGATCCTTCGTTTATCGAGCCATGAAGATTTTGACAATGCATAGATTAAGGGAAGTGTCATTTTTTTTTCTTTGATATCAATGCCAAGTGGTTTTCCGATTTCATCATCACCAAAATCAAAAAGGTCATCCTTTATTTGGAAAGCCATGCCTACATGTTCCCCAAATTGCTTCATCTGTTTTACCATTTCAGGCGATGCCCCTGAAGAGCTTGCACCAACGGCACAACATGATGCGATCAGGGAAGCCGTTTTTTGTCTGATGATCTCGTAATACACTTCTTCCGTAATATCAAGGTGCCTTGCTTTTTCTATTTGAAACAACTCTCCTTCACTCATCTCTTTGATTGCCTGCGATACGATCCGCAAGAGGTCAAACTCATTGTTGTCTATGGACAGTAGGAAACCACGAGAAAACAAAAAGTCACCTACGAGAACGGCCACCTTGTTCTTCCAGAGTGCATTTACGGAGAAGAACCCTCTTCTGTAGTTGGCACTATCTACCACGTCATCGTGAACCAGCGTTGCGGTGTGAAGCAATTCTATCAAGGATGCGCCTCGAAAGGTAGACTCACTGATTCTTCCACAAGTACCAGCGCTGAGAAAGACAAACATGGGTCGCATTTGCTTCCCTTTCCGCTTCACAATATAATTCATGATCTTGTCGAGCAGCAGCACGTCCGTTTTCATGGAAGCCCGGAACTTCCCTTCAAATTCCTCCATCTCTTTTGAAATGGGGGTTTTTATTTCTTCAAGCGTCAAATTCATGAGTTGCAATAATACGCATTGAATCTGAAGTTTTTATTATGCGATTTTCAGATAAAACATTCGTTTTTGGCTACTGCGACTGGATTTGTAGGGAAAAGCATGGAGCATCACGGATCAACCATCAGCGCTTAAGCGCATCCTATAAGATTCATTTCCAAAAAATGCTGCCTTTTTTCGGCTGGCAAGTTTCATTTGATAAAAATGAAATTATATTTATACATTAACCTATTCCTGCGTTACTGTCTATGCTGTTGGAAAGTGTTCTATTGGTTGCCGGATTTATAATCCTTGTTAAAGGAGCAGACTTCCTGGTTAGTGGGGCTTCTTCGATTGCCAAAAAATACAATATTTCCAATCTTGCCATCGGGCTTACTATTGTATCATTTGGAACATCGGCTCCTGAATTGCTGGTAAATATCATGTCTGCGACCAAGGGGTTTACAGATGCTGCATTCGGCAATGTATTGGGCAGCAACAATTTCAATTTGCTGATGATTCTGGGTATATCAGGAATCATTTTCCCGCTTGTCGTACAACGCAAGACGGTACAATTCGAAGTGCCAATATCCATTGGGGCTGTCATCCTCCTATACATATTGGTAAACGACAAAATGGTTTGGGGCGCTGAAACGGATTCATTGAACCGATTCGATTCTTTCATCCTGCTGTGCTACTTCAGTCTATTTATGTTTTATGTATATCGCACTATGAAAATGGCAAGCGACTATGATAATGAGACACCAATAAAGGAGTACCGCAAGTCGATATCCATTATTATGATACTTGCTGGTCTGGCCATGTTGCTGGGGGGCGGAGAACTGGCGGTAACCCATTCTGTAGCATTGGCGCAGCGATTTGGTTTGAGTGAACGGTTGATCGGGCTTACCATCCTGGCGGTGGGAACATCACTACCGGAACTGGCAACTTCCGTTGTGGCAGCCTATAAGAAAAATACAGACATCGCCATTGGAAATGTGGTGGGTTCAAACATTTTTAATCTGTGCCTCATCCTTGGCACAACTGGACTGGTGAGGCCGATGAATTACAACAGCCTGCTCAACTTTGATCTCTCTGTTGTATTTGCAGCCAGTATATTGCTTCTCATTTTTATGTTTACACTCAGCAAAAGAAAATTAGACAGGTGGGAGGCGATTATTCTATTCTTCGGGTATATCACCTACACCTATTTCTTATTGGGAAATGAAAGCACTGTGATGTAAAAAAAAGGGCCCTTTAGGCCCCTTTTTATCGAGTTACATTAATTCACTTTTTTCTCCAGCTCGTTAATTTTGGTTTGTGCTTTGGCCACACCCAATGAGAGAGATTTCTTGTACATCTCCAGTGCCTCCTGATAAGTTTCCTTCTTCTTTTTTGGAGCCAATCTGGTTCTGTTTGCCGCTTCCTCAATTGCTTCACCTCTTGCGTAGTAAGCATCGCCTTCGCTCATTTTGCTTTGAATCATCAGCTCCTGGATGCGGGCTTCAATTAATGCAAGCTCCTGCTCTTTTCTAAGAATCTCATTTTGTTTGTCAGAAAGCTCTGCCTCCTGTAGCGTAACAGTTTGAATCAGGTTTTGATTTTCATTTCTGTACCGATCGACCTGAGCTTGCAGTTCCAGTATCTCTTTGTTTCTCGATTCCAGGTCAGCTTTCAGCTTCTTGATGGTGTTGGAATAAGCACCGGAAGTACCCCTCGATTTCTTTAACGCTTTTTCAAGATCTTCAATCTTTTTCTGGCTTTCCTTCACATACTCATTGATATCTTTCATTCTTGAAGTATAATCGGTATAGCTGGTGCCCTCAATCATGTTTACTCGAAGCAATTGCCTGTTGGCATCGATTGAATCCATCAGAATTCCTACTTCCTGCATAGTGGCGGCCACCTGCTCACTCTCAATAAGTCGATTCGTCAAGCTGTCAACAGCGAATTGAAGCTTTTCCTTTTCCGCTCCACCGCAGTTCATTAAAGCCATGCCAACCAATAGCATAAAAACCACTCTTTTAATCATCATATTATCATGTTTAGGTCACAAAAATACCTTGATTATGAATGAATGCGAGGTTGATCTAAAATAAATTTTTAACCATGCCCTTATTCTGACCAGTTCAGTTATCTTCGCAACCGATTTTTAGAAGATTAGGCCTTGAATCCCGCTTTGATCACCACCCGAACCCGTATTGCAGATCTGGGAAAACCTCGAATTATCGTTATCGGAGGGGGTTTTGGAGGGCTGGAGCTTGTCAAAGGCTTGCGCCACCTGAAAGCCCAGGTGGTCTTATTCGACAAATACAATCACCATACCTTCCAGCCGCTTTTATATCAGGTAGCTACGTCAGGATTAGAGACCAGTTCCATTGTATTTCCGTTCAGAAAGCGATTTGCTGATTATAGCGATTTTTTCTTCAGGCTAGGAGAAGTAAACCAAATCAAGCCGGAAGAAAATTACATTGAAACCTCAATTGGAGGAATCAAATACGACTATTTGGTAATTGCCACAGGCGCAGCTACCAATTATTATGGCAATGTGGAATTGGAGAAGCATGCGATGGCCATGAAGACCATTACCGACTCCATCAAAGTAAGAAATCGCATCATTAGAAATCTTGAGTTTGCGTTGCTCACCGATGACAGTGAAATCATGAACAGCCTGATGGATTTTGTGATTGTAGGAGGAGGCCCCACCGGGGTCGAACTTGCAGGTGCACTATCTGAACTGAAGCGAAACGTGTTCCCAAAAGATTATAAAGAGCTGGATCTCAAAAACATGGACATTCATTTGGTGGAGGCCGGACCTCGCCTGTTGAATGGGATGAGTCAAAAAGCAGGAGACAAAGCCCTTGAATATTTAAAGAAAATGGGTGTGAGGGTACACCTCAATCTGGCCGTAGCATCTTACGATGGCTATCAGGTACTTTTCAATAACGGAACAAAGCTGGTAACCAAAACGCTTGTATGGGCTGCCGGGGTAAAAGGCAATCCCATCAACGGGTTGCGGGACGAATCTATCGTAAAGGGAAACCGATTGAAAGTAGACGAATTCAATCGGGTGGAGGGCTATCAAAATATTTTTGCCATTGGGGATGTTGCCGCCATGCACGGAGATAAGAATTTTCCAAATGGACACCCTATGATGGCCCCCCCGGCCATGCAACAAGGCCGACTACTTGCAACCAACATAGGCAGGCTGATCAACAACAAGCCCTTGAGATCTTTTATGTACAAAGATAAAGGCAGCATGGCCACAATTGGCAGAAATAAAGCAGTGGTTGACACAAAGGCCATTAAAACACAAGGATTTGTAGCATGGTACATATGGATGTTTGTTCATTTGATCTCTATCATTGGATTTAGAAATAAAGTGTTTACCTTTTTCAGCTGGTTGTGGAGTTACTTCTCATACGACAGAAGCAATCGATTGATAATAGGCAGACCTAAAGAAGAAATTTAGGAATGGATTCAGGCTCTATTAAACACAAACTGTCTGCTGCAGGCGTACTGGTATCACTGGGAATAATTTATGGTGATATTGGCACTTCCCCACTTTATGTATTTAAGGCCATTGTTGGGGAAAGTATCATAACAGAAGATTTAGTCCTGGGCGGAGTTTCTTGTGTCTTTTGGACGCTCACGTTGATCACCAGCATCAAGTATGTGTATTTAGCACTCAATGCTGACAACAAAGGGGAAGGTGGAATATTTGCGCTTTATGCCCTGGTCAGGCGGTACAAGGCAAAGTGGGTAGTCTATCTGGCCATCATCGGGTGTGCCACCCTCATCTCTGACGGATTTATTACACCAGCCATCAGTATTTCTTCAGCCATTGAAGGGCTTACTATCAACAACCCCAATGTACCAACAGTACCCATCGTCATCATCATTCTGATTCTTCTTTTCTTTTTCCAACAGTTTGGAACCAGCGTGGTGGGCAAAACTTTTGGCCCTATCATGATGGTTTGGTTCCTGACACTGGCTGGTTTTGGAATCATTCACCTTTCACAAAACCTGGCGGTACTAAAGGCAATAAACCCAACCTACGCCATCAATCTCCTGATCAATTATCCGGGCGGATTCTGGCTGCTGGGTGCCGTATTCCTGTGTACCACCGGAGCTGAAGCATTGTATTCCGATTTGGGTCATTGTGGAAAAACGAACATACGGGTGGGCTGGGGATTTGTAAAAGTGTGTTTGTTGATCAACTACTTTGGGCAGGCTGCCTGGCTGCTGACCCTTGAAGGATCTCCATTGAATGGTCAGATTCCTTTTTATGCCATTGTGCCTGAGGGATTATTGATCTTCAGCATTATCATCGCCACCATGGCTGCTGTGATTGCCAGCCAGGCCCTCATCTCAGGCACGTTCACTTTGGTGAATGAGGCGATGAAACTGAAACTATGGCCAAGCACCAAGGTGCGCTACCCAAGCCAAATCAAAGGACAAATCTATTTGCCTACCATCAATTGGATATTATTGGCAGGAACCATCCTGGTAGTGTTAATTTTCAGAGAATCTTCAGCGATGGAAGGGGCTTATGGACTGGCCATTACTGTCGACATGTTGATGACCACTACGCTGTTGGTATATTTCTTTACCACCGCCAAAAAGTCCAGATTGAGGTCAACGATATTGGCGTTGGTCTTCTTCTCCATAGAAGGTATGTTTCTCATTTCCAACCTCAGCAAGTTCCAGCATGGCGGTTGGTTTGCTTTTACTATAGCTATTTTCTTTTTTGGCCTGATGTTCACCCTGGTAAAGGCAAGAGGTTTAAGGGACAGGCATACCGAATTTGTGGACATTAAACATTACATTCCTTTGATACAGGATTTGCAGGCTGACACTACCATTCCCAAAGAGGCCACCAATCTCGTATACATGTCTGTGGCAGACAGCAAACGATCCATTGATTCCAATATTATTTACTCCATCTTCAAAAAGAGGCCGAAGCGTGCCGATGTGTACTGGTTTATTCACGTAGATACAGTGGACAGTCCTTACACCAGCAAATATTCTGTTGACACCATTATTCCTAAGAAATGCTTTTTCATCAGAATCAAACTCGGATTTAAGTCAGACCATCGTGTAAACATTTTATTCAACATGATCCTGCACGAGATGGCAGAAAACGCAGAAATCGATTTAGTGAGTCACTATGATTCGCTTAAAAAGCACAGCATGCCTGCCGATTTCAAATTTATCATCCTTCACTCTTTGGCATCCATTGACAGTGAAATATCCACTTTTGACTCCCTGATCATTCAGGGATATCGCTTCATCAAAAGATTCAGCTTGTCCACTGAGGAACTTTACGGCCTCGAGTTGGCCAACGTGGAGGTAGAAAGAGTTCCCATTATGGTAGGACCGACTGCCAAAGTGAGAATCAAGCGCGAAAAATCAGAAATTGAGCGAGAAAAAGAATTACGCTACTACAATAACCCCTGAACGCTTTCGGACAGTCAACTGTTCAATATTCTACCGCTGCAAGCATCCTTTCCCCTTTTCCAGTGTCTTTAGGGGGTTGTAACTATTGGCACTTTATTAGGTATACCTCAGAAAGCTTGCCATCATTCAGTATTGAATTGATCTGACAATTATTTACAAAAGGATTTTGCTGATTATATGCTAAAAAACTATTTGAAAATCGCAATAAGGAGTCTGAGGAAGAACTCGGTTTACTCTTTTATCAACATCTCAGGGCTCGCGGTAGGTATTGCCTGTAGTATCCTGATTTTATTGTGGGTCCAGGACGAAACTTCCTACGACAGGTTTCAGCCGAAACTGGATCGCCTCCACCAGGTTTGGATCAATGCCTATTTTGATGGCAAAATCAATTCATGGACTTCCGTACCACAACCGCTAAAAAATGCATTGAAGGAGGAAATCAGCAGCATCAAAAATGCAGCCATCACCGAATGGGGCGGCACTCACTTGCTGACTGTGGGGGACAAAAAACTGAATCAGCGCGGTTATTTTGCAAGCTACGAGTTTCTTGAAATGTTTCAGTTTCCGCTCATCTCCGGTACAGCGGAGGAAGTGCTCGATGACACCTATTCCATCGTACTGACAGAATCTGCGGCCAAAAGGTTGTTTGGCGAGGAAGACCCCATCAACAAGCTGATTAAGTTTAACAACGATGCAGACGTTAAGGTAACTGGAATTTTAAAGGACATCCCTTCCAACTCATCGTTCGAATTTGATTATCTCGTACCCTTTAGCTTGATGGTGGCCACCCAACAATGGGCAAAGGAAGCCGAAACCAATTGGGGAAATAATTCCTTTCAGGTGTTTGTAGAGTTGCCCGAAGGCACCACCAAAGAAAAGGTGGATGCAGACATCAAGGATTTCCTTAATTCAAAACTGGAAGATGACTTTAAAAAAGATCTATGGCTCCACCCGATGAGTCGATGGAGGCTGCACTCCACTTTCGAGAATGGTAAGGAAGCGGGCGGAATGATTGACTATGTAAACCTTTTCTCTATCATCGCCATTTTCATTTTGGTCATCGCCTGCATCAACTTTATGAACCTGGCCACCGCACGATCTGAGAAAAGAGCGCGTGAAGTAGGCATCAGAAAATCAGTAGGATCCAAACGGCAAGACTTAATCTTTCAATTCCTGGGTGAATCAATCCTTATCTCCATCATCGCCTTTGCGCTTGCAATCATCCTGGTGGAAGGCGCGTTACCATTTTACAATGACCTGGTGGAGAAACAATTGTCTCTTCCCTACTTAAGTACTCAGTTTTGGCTGTTCGCCATGGTTATGATTCTGGTGACCGGACTTTTGTCGGGCAGTTATCCAGCACTTTACCTTTCATCATTTAATGTTGTAAAGGTGCTGAAAGGCAAAATTCAGGTGGGAAAAAATGCCAGCATTCCTCGTCAGGTTTTGGTAGTGCTTCAATTTGGTTTTTCGATCATTCTTATTGTGGGTACCATCGTGGTGTACTTTCAAATACAGCATGTCAAAAACAGAGATCTTGGATACGATCAGGAAAACTTAATTACGATACAATACAACAATGAACTCAGAGAGAATTATAAAACAATCAAACAGGAACTGCTGCGCACAGGTGTAGTGGAATCTGTTACCCGATCCAACAGCCCGATCACGGCCATCTGGTCAAACAACTTCATTGGCTGGCCTGGCAAACCTGAAGATTTGAAGGTGATTTTTTCAACCATTTCGGCTGAGTATGACTACACCAAAACCATGGGCATTAAGGTGCTGATGGGGCGGGATTTTTCCGAAGACTTTAAAAGTGATTCATCAGCAGTCATCATCAACAAGGCCGGGCTTGACCTCATGGGGCTCAAGGATCCGATTGGAACCAAGCTTGATTTGTGGGGTAGTGAGGTCGAGTTAATTGGTGTAGTAGAAAATTCACTGATGGGTTCGCCCTTCCGCGAAGTGGCTCCCATGTTTATGATTTGCAACCCCAATTGGATCAGCGCAGTAACCATTAGGTTATCCCAAACAAACGATCTCCCAGGTTCCATCAGCAAAGTGGAAGAAATATTTAAGCAATTCAATCCTGCCTATCCGTTTGAGTACACCTTTGCCGATGTTGAATTTAAAAAGAAATTCACCACGATCGATTTGATCGGAAAATTGGCCAACCTGTTTGCTTTCCTTGCCTTACTCATTACCGGATTGGGGCTGTTTGGGTTGGCGGCATTTACAGCAGAACAACGCACCAAAGAAATTGGAATCCGGAAAGTGCTTGGAGCCACAGTGACGGCTGTTATTGTGATGATTTCAAAGGATTTTTCCAGGCTGGTGCTGGTTGCATTTATTGTTGCCGCACCCCTTGCCTGGTATTTTCTGGACTCATTTCTGGAGCGCTACCCGATGCGGATTTCCATCCCATGGTGGACATTCCCATTGGCCGGAGGGTTTGCCTTTATCATGGCCATTGCCATTGTAGGTCTTCAGGCATTCAAAGCAGCGGTAGATAACCCTGTAAAATCGCTGCGATCAGAATAATTTGAAATTCATGCAACCATCATGGCAGCAAACGCATCTATTGAGCAGTTATAGACTAAAAATCTTAAATTTATTGAAATGAAGCTGCCCCAATCAATTCTAATGCTGTTTATAATGTTGCTGACCACACTGGGTGCTTTTGCCCAATCCGGTCAACAGCCATTGGCTCCATTTGACAGAATTGTTGCCTCACCATTTGTGAATGTAGTGCTGGAAAAAGGAGACAAAGAATCAATTCGCCTGGAGTATGCGGGTGTAAATCCTGAGGAAGTAAACGTGAAGGTGAAGCGGAAAAAACTGCATATCTACCTGGACAATGCCAAACTGATTGAAAAACAGGATAAATTCTATTACAACGGAGAGAAACATACGCGCAGCCACTATGGTAATAGTTCGGTTACCGCCTATATTACCTACAAGCAACTGAGAGGGGTGGAAGTGAGAGGAGAGGAAGGTCTCGTGTGCAACGATGAAATCAACGCTGACAAGTTCAAACTGAAGGTATACGGGGAAAACAAGGTGACTTTTGCTTCACTGCAGGCCAATAAATTCAAAGCATCCATCTTCGGAGTCAATGATATTGAAATTAAATCAGGCAATGCCGGACATCAGCTGTACAGGCTCTTTGGAGAGAACAAAATCAATACCATTAACTTCGAAAGCAAAACTACAGCTTCCCGTATTTATGGAGAAGGAAGGCTAACCGTCAATGCCAATGATGAGCTACGCATAACTGCATTTGGTGAACCTGAAATCAGACTGAACGGACCTGCCAAGATCAACAAAGGTTTGATCCTGGGTAGAGCAGACATCAAGGTAAAGCGGAATTAGGATTTTAAGATTGTCGTCATTACGAGGAAGGAGACCTGAAAGGTCGAGTGACGAAGTAATCTCCTATTAATTCAGGATACCGGATGCCAGATTCTGGATAATGGTTTCATCTCATAATAAACTATTATCGCTTCAGCGTCCTCTTCGAGTGACGCTGAGAAGGTGTGATTACTGAAAATTACCAAATTGATCTTACCTTCATATTCCATATAAGGTTTTCACAATATCCGAAGACCACCACGCACAATAGGCATAAAAAAACCCCTGCAGATATCACACAGAGGTTTTTAGTTAATTACGAAAGATTTCATCTGATGTTGGGTTTAGTGAAACTTAGTTCAGACAGCTGCGCTGCTTCCTGGCTCCTTGAGCCAAACTGCACGCGCAGGTAACTTTTAACGGCTGCCGCATTGCTGTGCAACGACCCGGCTCCTTTGTACAGCCTGCTGTTGCGGTGAATGCGCGCATTGCTCAGGGCTACCTTTGCCTTTGACTTCTCCTCATTGAGCGCCTTCAGTCTCTCTGCAAACGCCAGTAAAGCCGGTGGTTGCAAGTCGGCTGCGGCCGTCTCATAGCTGGGAACTTCCCCGATCAACTGTGCCAACCGCATGAAGTTATGGGCCCTGGCTACATAACTTTGCTGTGTGGCAGCGCGTGCGATCAGCGGATCGGCTTCCTTGTCCTCGCTGAGTACCGGCAGCCTGTTGCCCGCTTTCAAATCCCCGTTGATCAGGCGGGTATAGTAGCGCACATTGGCCATCGTCTCCTTGCTGGCTTGCGAGGCCTTCAAGGTTCCGATTATCCGATAGACCAGCTTTCTGAGGTCTGAATAAGCCCTTGCTCTTTCGTTGGTGATGCCACTTAGGGCATTCCTTTTTTGTGAAACATCCTGCAATGAACTTTGTGCTTCGCTGAGCAAGGCTCTCATTGCTTTAAGCTGGAGGGACTGGCGACCAGGGTTAAAATTACCTCCGTACCCGGTGCAGATGTCTACTAGCCTGGAGTAGCTTTCTACATTTTTAACATGTGACATAGTCGTTAATGTTAAATGGTTATACATATTTAATTCAACGTAACATGCCCATTTAAAAGTTACACAGATTCAGAAAAAACTGAATAATATTTTAACTTTTTTTTAAAGTCGAAATGATGCATGGGCTGTTGGCTTTTTTCTTATTGGTTACGTCAGGTTCTCACCCTTGGATCAGGGCAAAGGCAGGCCCATACCGCACTTCCCAGGCAAGCCTGTCAATGTCGTTAGGGCCGGTAACCATCCCGGGTCAGCATGGTGTCTACGCTAAGTCCGACAATGGCTACTCCGGGTGTGCATGGGGTCTACCCGTGGCCCTGCAATGACTACTCAGGGTGTGCGTGGTGTCTACCCGTGGATCAACGATGATTATTCCGGGTTTGGGTGGTATCTTCCTGTAGGCCAACGATGACTATTCCGGGTTTGAATG
>CAYNCP010000003.1:7497-129469 GCA_964395905.1 uncultured Ohtaekwangia sp. | reverse complement strand
CCGGGTTTGAGTGGTGTCCACCCGTGGTCCAACGATAACCATTCCGGGTTTGAGTAGTATCTATCCGTATCTCACGCTCAGCCTCAAGTGATTCTGAGCGTGACTAAGTCTCCGCGTCCCCTGCGAGTGGCGCGGAGCAGGTATGAGGTAGCCGCCCAATGCTGTGTCAATTTATCGATGGCCCAAATTCTACGCTTCGCCCCAAAAGATCGGCCACGGCTTAGGTAAAAGTGCCCGCCCCGCAGCCCAGGTCGGCCCAGGTTGATGTGACTTTTCCCGGGATGGCGGCATTAATGAGTTGTTTAGCTTCTATCGCATTCATACTGACCACCAACTTGTACCGGAAAATTTATGATGGCATTATGGAATCCAACCTGTTGCTGCATCCTAAGGGTAATCAACTAATTATCAATTATGGAAAATCAGAAAAAATACCTCTTACTGGCATGGGTAGGGATGTTCATCATCCTGTGTGCTTCCCTCCTTTCATTTACCACCCACGAAGAAAAAAATCATAGTCATGTTGAGGGTTGTGCACCCAAGGGCTGCGTATTTCTCACACTCATGGGCGAAGAATCCTCCGACTCGAGTTTTATTTACAAAACTCCGGAACGTATTCTTTTCAACACACAAGCCGGACTGGATTGGATCGTTAGGGCGCAAAGCAACAATGGCGGATGGGGTGCAGGAAGTCATGCACGTCAGGACATCATCGATCCTCACGCGGTTCCAACCGATCCGGCAACCACTTCCATGGTGGCCATGGCCTTGCTTCGCAATGGCAACACATTAAGAAAAGGTCAGTATTCATCTCAATTAAGAAAGGCAACGGAACATCTGCTTAACGAAGTTGAACGGGCGCCTTACCAGAGCCACACCATTACTTCCCAGACAGGCACACAAATCCAGGCCAAACTGGGAGCCAACATTGATGTTATCCTTACAGCGCAATTTTTTTCAAACTTGCTGGACGATCCAACACTTGACAATGACATGAAGGGTCGAGTAAAAAGCGCATTGAATACCTGTGTAGCCAAGATTCAAAAATCGCAAGACAGCAATGGCAGCTTTAAAGGTGCTGGCTGGGCAGGTGTGCTTCAGTCGTCATTTGCCACCAATGCTTTAGAGGCCGCCCAAGCCAAGGGCATTGACGTTGACGACAAAGTGTTGGAACGCTCCCGTGCCTTTCAAAAGGATAACCTGGATGCAGAAAGTGGTGAAGTGAAAACTGAAATGGGTGCAGGCGTGGTTTTGTATTCCGTGTCAGGATCAACCCGCGCCAGTGCCAAGGAAGCACGTAAGGTGACCGAAGCTTTTGAAAAGGCAAAACGAGATGGCGTATTACCATCCAGTGCAGCGGTTACCGCAGACAACCTGGCGAAAATCGGTTTTGAAAGAGAAGAAGCAAAAAAATACATGAATGCTTACAATGTATATCGCGCGGGCAAAGCGCAATCTCAGGATGAAAGCGTCATGAGCGGATTTGGCAGCAATGGTGGAGAAGAATTCTTAAGTTACCTGCAAACCGGAGAGTCCATGATTATCAACAAGGATAACGACTGGAAAAAATGGTACGATAATATTTCCGGCCGGTTGCTACAGATTCAAAATGATGATGGCAGCTGGAGTGGTCACCATTGCATCACCAGCCCCGTTTTTTGTACCGCCACCTGTTTGTTAATTCTTTCTGTCAACAATGACATTGAGAAGTTGACCAATATCGGGAGAGATTATTAACAACTTACCCATTTTAACCGCAGAGACGCGGAGGCGCAGAGAAATAATGCAATGAGGGTTTATTGAAACAATCTTGCGTCTTAGCGCCACTGCGGTTAATTTTCATCCCACTCAGAGTTACCTGAAAGGAATTCTGAAGAGTAAACTTTCAACGCTTCAGAGTACACTTTCAACGCCTCAGAGTCCTCTTCGAGTGACTCTGAGAAGGTATAAGAGTCCTCTTCGAGTGACGCTGAGAAGGTATACGAGTGACTCTGAGAAGGTATAAACGCCTCAGAGTCCTCTTCGAGTGACTCTAAGAAGGTATAGAGTGACTCTGAGAAGGTATAAGGTATAATTGTGTCTCTTATACCCTCTCCTTTGGGAGAGGGGTTAGGGTTTAACCAATCACTTCACTATACAACCGATAAAGATTCCCACCCATTATCTTATCGATCTGAGACTGCGTATACTTTCGTTTTGCGAGATTTTCCCGTACCACGTTCATCCTGTGCGGTCCATTCAACTTTTCCAGGTACAAAGGCCAGTCTGCCGGCTTGAACTGTGCTCCTTCTTCCTCCAATAAAATTTTTATCTCTTCTTCCGTATCCGGAATTACCCGATGGTCGCGGTCACTGCCAATGGCCACATGGTCGATGCCTGCCGTCTTTACGGCATGATCGATATGGTCGAAATACACTTCGAGGTTATTGGTTTTTTCTTTAGTCATAAAGGTTCTGATCTGACACATTCCAATCACTCCACCATGATCAGCCAGCAACTTCAAATTCTCATCTGTAGTATTTCTTAGGTGTGGGTTTAAGGCCCGACAGGTAGAGTGCGAAATAATGACGGGCTTTTTGGAAGCGGTTATGGTTTCCGCCATCGTCTTCATGCCAGCATGCGAAAGGTCAATCAACATGTTCTTGGCATTCAGTCGGTCTACCAGTTCCATCCCGAAATTGCTAAGTCCGGCATCTGTACGTTCGTAGCAGCCATCTCCCACATAGTTGCGAGCGTTGTAGGTCATCTGTACGCTCCGCAATCCCAGGTTATACAGCACATCCAGTCTTTTTAGATCCTTTTCAATGGGCTCTGAACTTTGTATCAAATAAAACACGGCCAGCTTTTTTTCTTTAATGGCCCGATCAATGTCTGCCAACCGTGTAGCCTTAATGAAATGGGAAGGATGATCATAAAAGTATTTATCATAAGCCGCCAAATCTTCTAGCAAGACATCAAAGGACTCATGTCCATACAACTTGGGATCAGTAAGTGTAATGGCAATAGCCCTGGTGCCGCTGGCCAAAATCTGATCAATCAGTTCCATTTTATAAATGGTGCGTATCTCACCCATCGCATCAAATACAAACCCCGATGGGGCTTGTTGTGCATAAATAAGGTTTGGAAGTATGGTCATGCCAGCGGTGGCAACGGCCGCCTTCTTGATGAAATCTCTGCGGAGCATGGTCTCGTTCTTCATTGGAGTTTATTTTTAAATAATCGCGAAACCTAATTCTTCTTTTCCAAATCAATTTTCCTGTCCTTATCCGGAAGCTTATTGTTCAATTGAGGGACCTGCTTCTCCAGCAAGGTCGTATACTCTTGTTGCACTTTTACCAATCTTTCTTTGAGTACTCCGTAGACATCTCCCTGTTGATTGGTCGGCTTAAAGTCCACCCCGTTGGCAGTGATGTCGCTGGCGAGCGCGCTCAGTCTGCCATACAATTTCATGGGCGACCGAAAGGCATCTTCCCTGGCCCCGGTCAAGTGGATATCATAAAGCTGACCTGATATGGCTAACGATTTTTCCTCAAGGGAAAGCAATTCGGTTTTTAGTTTAGGATTTTTGGTAGTTGGGATTATTTCCGCTAGCTCTTTCCTAATCCATTCTACCCGATCGATCATCTCAACTACCGTGTTCATGGCATCCCGCAATTGTAAAGAGAAAGCTACTTGCTCTTTAATACTTTCAACAGTGCCGGCAGTGTTTGGATCTTTAAGCACCACAATTGGCTTAATCAGCTCTTCGCTGCCAATCTTCACTTTGGCGTAATATTGTCCCGGTGCGACACGTGGTCCCAATTGTCCCTGCCACAAATCCAGATCCCAGGTTACCAGGGGTCTCCAGCCTTCACCATTCATTTCTACCCAGGGTCTTCCCAGTGGTTTAGTTCGCAACTTTGGTTTGAATGTAGGCTCATAACGCAGGTCCCACCATACGCGATTGATTCCCGCATGCGTAGTTCCTTTTACCGTGCGAATAACTTCTTTCGCTTCATTTAAAATTTCTATTTCTATTTTTTCTCCTACTGAGTCCTTTAAGAAATAATTAACAGGAACACCATAAGGTGGATTGCGCCCGGAATTGAAACTGGGCCCATCGGTTTTAATGGCTTCCACTTCCTGAAAGCGATAGGCTTTTCTCAAATCAAAAACATGAGCTGTTGATGAGGCTACATCTTGTGAAAACTGCCTGATGGGACTCATGTCATCCATGATATAATAACCACGTCCATAGGTAGCTACCACCAGGTCATCAAACTCTGGTTGGATGGTGAGCCAATAAACAGGAGCTGGCGGCATGTTGTTCTGCAGTTTTATCCAATTGCCCCCATCATTGGGTGAGCAGTAGACGGCATTGTCAGTACCTGCAAAGAGTAGGCCCTTTTGTTTTGGATCTTCTCTTACCACATGAACGAAACTCAAAATTGATTTTGGGATTCCATCGCTAATCTTTTTCCAGGTCTTTCCGAAGTCTGTCGTTTTAAAAATATAAGGATCAAAATCTGCCATTTGATGCAGGTCTACTGCAATGTATGCCGTGCCAGCATCGTATCTGGAGGGCTCGATGTTGGCAATGGTTCCCCAGGGTGGCATATTAATATTTCTAGAGACGTTAGTCCATGTTTTACCGCCATCCTGCGTGATATAGACCTGCCCGTCATTCGATCCGGTCCAGATCAATCCCTTCTGGACTTTGGATTCCTCGATCGCAAACAAGGTAGATCCATCAAAGGTCATCAGGTTGTCAATAGCTATCCCCCCCGAGTTTTGCTGATGGGATTTGTCATTGGTGGTTAGATCCGGACTGATCACCTGCCAGCTCTGACCGCCATCGTCTGATTGATGCACCACCTGACTACCCACATAAACCCGATGGGGTGTGTGCGGTGAAAAGCTCAGCGGGAAATTCCAGTGCCAGCGATATTTCATGTCGGCTGGTGCCCATCCATATCCGGCCTCCGGCCACACGCGTACTTCACGAGAGTGACCTGTACGCAAGTCATGTACGGTAAGTCCACCATCGTAACAACCGGACCAAACGATATTTTCATCAAAGGGGTCGGGCCTGGCAAAGCCACTTTCACATCCACCTACCCCCCGCCATAAACCATTAGGGATGTAACCTTGTAAACTATTACTTGGTCCGCGATACGACCAGCCATCCTGTCTATTACCATAAACGTAGTAAGGAATGCGATTGTCCGTTTCCACATGATACATCTGGGCAATGGGCAACACCACTCTGCTAAACGACTTGCCACGATTCAATGAAATACTGGCGCATCCATCGTGGGCCACCATCATCCGATTGGCATTGGTGGGATCGATCCACATATCATGATTATCTCCACCCCCTCTCGGTGGTCTTTTCTCCAGTGTTTTTCCTCCATCCAAGGATTGGGCAAATCTTACACTTAAAAAATATAATTCATCAGGATTATCCGAGGAGACTGCCATGCGTGTGTAATAGGGAGCACGCTCGGCCATGTCATGGTTGTTGCTCATCAGTTCCCAACTTTCACCACCATTATCTGATCGAAACAATGCAGGACTCTTATCTTCAAACAAAGCATAAACTCTTTTCGGATTGCTTGGTGCCAGTGCCACAGCAGTTTTACCCACCGGATGGTTTTTTCCGCCAGGCAAACCTTTTGTATTTAGTGGCTCCCAATTGTCGCCTCCATCGGTGGAGCGATAAATACCCCCTCCTGCTCCACCACTTCTCAATCCCCAGGTGTTGATATGAATAGACCACATGGCAGCGTACAAAATATTTGGATTTTCAGGATCTATCGTGAGGTCTGCCGCTCCTGTGTTTTCATCTACAAAGAGCACGCGTTGCCAGGTATTACCACCATCTTTGGTCCGGTATATACCTCTTTCTTGTTGAGGTCCATATGTGTGTCCAAGCGCGGCCGCGTAGACAATGCTTTCATTTTTTGGATGAACCACCACGCGACCAATCCGGCCAGATTTTTCAAGACCCATGTTCTTCCAGGTCATTCCCGCGTCTGTGGAGAGATAAATGCCATTGCCCAATGAGTGTGCCGGACGGATTACAAAAGTCTCGCCCGTTCCAGCCCAAACCATGGATGGATTGGTGGGTGCCAGGGCAATAGAACCGATGGAGGACACGTTTTGGTCATCAAAAATGGGCTTCCAGGTAACCCCTCCGTCATCTGTTTTAAATATCCCACCCGATGCTGCCCCGATGTAATTGATCATCGGATCACCAGGAACGCCTGTAATGGCAATAGCGCGGTTGCCTTCGGGGCCAATAAATCGATATTCTAATTTTTCAAAAAGTGAAGGATCATAAGATTGGGCAATGGCAACGGATGACTGAATTAATGTCAGGATCACCATGCAAAAACTGAGTATACTGGATCTGGTCATGTATGAAGCTATTAGATTTTGGAACCGGCAATAATCTATGAATTTGTTTATTCCGCGATAAGCCAAATGGGATGATCGGTGATTTAGTGATGAAATATCTTAATAAATTTCCAAAGGAATTCACAGCGCTGAACTTCACTTGTAGCCTTTAATTATGAACATGAATCATCCCCGCCTTCTATACGTGGTCGTCATTTTGTCAATGCTGCTTTGTAATTGCTCAACGGAAAAAGTTGAAAAAGGCGTGTCACTTCAAATGGCTACTGAAAGAAAAAAATCGATTAGCGAAGTGAGCTATCAACTATATTTTGATATTCCAGCAAATGAATATGAAAAAATAATCGCCAGAAACACCATTCATTTCAAATGGAATCTAGCGACTTCCAAATTATTGTACATCGATTTCAATGAAAGCGAAGACAAGATTACACAGTTAATGGTTAACGGGAAAAGAATGGATATTGACTTTGAAAATGAGCACTTGCTGATTCCAGCAGATATGCTAACACCTGAGAATGAAATCACAATTGAATTCATAGCTGGTGATTTAAGTCTTAATAGAAATCCAGATTACCTATATACCCTCTTTGTTCCTGATCGCGCCTCAACCTGTTTTCCGGCATTTGATCAGCCAGATATCAAAGCAAGTTACCATTTGGAGTTACTGGTTCCGCTGAGTTGGGAGGCCGTCTCCAATGGCAAGACTGATCATATCGAAAGAGAAGGCAATAAAAAAAGATTTCAATTCTCGAGTACAAAGCCAATCAGCACATACCAATTTGCCTTTGCCACAGGGAAATTTAAAAAAGCTACCGACTCTATTTCTGGAATGGCCATGTATTATCGAGAAACAGATTCGGCTAAAGTGCTGTCGAATATAGCATCCATTTTTGAAATTCATAACCAATCACGTGAATGGTTGGAGGCCTACACGACTGTACCCTATCCTTTTCAAAAACTGGATTTTGTTCTCATTCCAACATTTCAATATGGTGGAATGGAACACCCGGGCAATATTTTTTATAGAGAAAGCAGCCTCATATTGGAAGAGTCAGCCTCTATCAATCAAAAGTTGAGGCGAGCCAATTTGATCGCACACGAGACCGCCCACATGTGGTTTGGAAACCTGGTGACGATGAAATGGTTCGATGATGTGTGGCTCAAGGAAGTATTTGCCAATTTCATGGCGGCCAAAATGGTGAATCCCCAATTCCCTGAAATTGACCATGATCTAAAATTTCTGATGGGGCACTATCCTGCCGCCTATGCTATTGATCGCAGTGAGGGAACGCATCCTATCCAGCAACGACTGGACAACCTTAAAAATGCAGGCACGCTATATGGCGCCATCATTTACCAGAAGGCACCCATCTTGATGAGGAATCTTGAAACAATTATGGGAGAACAGCATTTTCAAAAAGGACTTCAGGATTATCTCAGACAGTTTAGTTTTAGAAATGCGAGCTGGGATGACCTCGTCAATTCTCTAAATAAGTTTACAGATATCAATTTAGAAGTATGGAACACGGCATGGATCAAAAGCAAGGGAATGCCCATGCTCGCCTATGAATCAGGTAATAATTTCAAGGTGCGGGTAACCAATGATACCAGCAAAATTATATGGCCTCAGGTTTTACAATATCAGCTGGTCGCTGCGGATCATGTCGAAACCATTCAAATTGAAATAATGAATACAACAGGCGCAGTGGCAACCCCCAACCTAGTTCCCAGCCAGGTTATTCCAAATTTTGGCGGACGTGGTTATGGCTATTTTGAAGCGGATGAGACAAGTCAACAGTATATGCTAGAGAACATCAATACCTTAAATGATGCTGAAGCACGAGCTGGTGTGTGGATAATGATATGGGAATATGTTTTGCGAAATGAACTATACCCCAGGCAGGTGCTGGAAAACATTCTGATCAGCTTGAGCAAAGAAAAAAACCCGCTGATCCTGGAGTACCTAACCAATAATCTGGAAACTCTTTTTTGGCAATTCACCAAGCCCGAAGATCGCCAACTGATTGGTTCCAATATTGACAAGCAGCTATTTGACCTGATGTTGGCAGAAGAAGACATCTCTCTGAAGCGAATATATTTCAACTGCTTTAGAAAATTAGCCAGTAGTCAGGAAGGCGTTTCCAATTTAGAAAAATTATGGCGCAATGAAATTAGCCTTGGACTTGATATCTCCGAACAAGATCACATTCAATTGGCATACGAATTGGCCTTGAGAAAGGCGGAGGCTGCTGATGATATCTTATATAAACAGCTTTTCCAAACGAAGAATCCGGATAGAAAAGAAGCCATGTCATTCATTATCCCCGCCTTATCATCAGATGAAGTTGTTCGCGATGCATTTTTCAATAGCTTAAAAAATCCGGATAACAGGGCGCATGAACCGTGGGTGCTGGAGGCTTTGAGTTATCTCCATCATCCGCTGCGCGCTACTCATTCTGTAAAATACATCCAACCAAGTCTTGAGCTACTTGAAGAAATTCAATTGACAGGTGACATCTTCTTCCCGAAAGGGTGGGTCGACCAAACAATTTCAGGCTATCAGTCCAAAGAGGCTGCTGATGTGGTTCGACAATTTCTAATGGACAACCCAAATCTATCTGCCCATTTGAAGAACAAATTGCTCCAATCAGCAGACATGCTGTTTAGAGCAGAAAAAATTCTTAATAACCAGGATTCACAAAAAATGTAGACTGTAATCATTAAAATATTTTCCCATGAAAGCATACACTTACCTTACCCTACTTTTATTGATTGGATGTACAAATTCAAGCTCAGATGAAAAAAGTAATAACCTTTCAGACCAAAAGTGGACGTGGGAGACCGATCGATTTGAAAAGGCTGTCAATCAGGTAAGGGCGGGCAAAGATCTCAATCCAAAGTCGTGGCCCAATGGAACCAGGGTAGCCGTGCTCCTTTCCTTTGATGTGGACAATGAAACCGTGGCGTGGTGGGATGGCGAACCCACAATATCCGACTTGTCGCGCGGTGAGTATGGGTCTCGTGTGGCTTTGCGAAGGGTCATCGATCTTTTGGAAAAATATGATGTGCCAGCCTCGTTCTTTATACCTGCACTAAGCCTGCATCTCGCGCCTCAAATGGCAGATGAGATTAAACGGTTGCCCCGGCATGAATTTGCGGTACACGGATGGATACATGAAAGAAATACCCGTGTTCCGCCTGATAAGGAACGGGAGATGGTAATCAATTCAATCAACATGCTAACTGATCTCACTGGAGAAAAACCTGTCGGTTATCGCGCACCTAGCTGGAATTTTAGTGCCGCAACACCGCAGATTATCAAAGAAATGAATTTCTTATATGAGAGTTCTATGATGTCTGATGACCGACCGTATGAATTGGTTATCAATGGCGAACCTTCAGGCATTGTTGAATTGCCTGTGGAATGGATCCTTGATGACGCGCCCTTACTCAATCCCAAAGGAAACAGCTATGCCAATCCACGACAATTGCTGGAAGTACTTAAAGATGAATTTGATGTCGCCTATCAGGAGGGCACCATGTTCTTAATGACGATGCACCCACACATCAGTGGGCATCGCTCTCGTATAGTCGCATTGGAAGAACTTATTATGCATATGAAATCAAAAGAAGGCGTTTGGTTTGCTACTCATAAAGAAGCAGCGGAATATGTGAAGTCGCAAGCCGGCTTATAGTTTCACGCAAGGAGTTCACTCCTCTTTTAAAGTATCAATGGGATTTGCCAATGAAGCCCCCAGGGTATTGTACATTACAGTAATGACCGCGATTAATACCGCACTTGTTCCAGCGATCGCGAATGGCCAAATATCGAGTTGGATGTGAAATGAATAATTTGCCAACCAGTCAGCAGCAAAGTACCAGGCTATTGGAACTGCAATAAGTAATGCAATCAAAATATTTTTAATATAAGTTGCAGAAAACAATAACAACAAACTTCCCATACTGGCGCCCATCACTTTTCTAATCCCTATTTCCCTGGATTTCTGCTCTGACATAAAGGCGGAGAGTCCAAACAAACCAAGGCAAGAGATCAACGCAGCAACCAGGGTAAAAATGGTGCTTAATTTACCTATCTGAATTACATCCTGGTAGAAGTTTTCAATTCGCTCATCGGCAAATGAAAAATCGAAAACATAATCCTGTTCGTACTGAGCGTATACAGCTTGAATTGACTGCAATAGATTTTCAACATCTTGTGTATTGAAAGTAATGTTTGCATTCCAGGTCTGCTGAGGGTTGGCAACAATGATCAAAGGTTCAATGGTTTGCGCCAGGGATTGATGATTGTAGTCCCGCACCATTCCAATTATTTTTCCTTCGTACCCCCAAACTGTTATATCCATGCCTATAGGATCATCAATCCTCATTGCTTTGGCAGCCGACTCATTAATCACAAATTCACTTACGCTTTGCCCATCATTGGATGAAAAACTCCGACCTTGTAGTATGCGAAGGTCAAAAGTTTTTAAAAAATCTTCATCGACTTGAATTACATTAAAAAAGATATCATCGTTAGGCTTTCCTGTCCACGAAACACCAGCATTGCTATTATTGGTGTTAAAAGGATCCTGTTCCGTAAAACTCACAGATTGAACTCCGGGAATGCTTAGCAATTCTCGTTTATAGGCAGCTTTGTTTTCTTTAATTCCATGCAACGGATGCTGAATGACATTTTCATCTCGAATGCCGAGGTCTTTGCTCTTGATATAGTTTAGTTGCTGTCTGACTACAATTGAAAAGACAATAAAAATTATGGATAAGGTGAATTGAACGATGACCAGTCCGTTTCTGATTCCATGACCTCCCCGGTTGAGGACTGTAGTTTTTTTAAGTGACTTAATGGGCTCGAATGTCGATAAAATGAAAGCTGGATAGCTTCCCGACAATATTCCCAATACGATGCCGCCCGCGAGCAACATCGCTATAAACGAGACCGAGCTAAAGGGAACCGAAATATCCTTGTTGGTTAAATAATTAAATATCGGTAATGAAATCTCCACTAGCATCAGCGCTATTAACATGGAGGTTAATGAAATGATGATTGACTCAACCAGGAATTGGGTGATCAATTGCCTTTTTTGAGCTCCCGCAACTTTCCTTAGTCCAACCTCCTTGGCTCTCTTGCCCGCTATAGCCGTTGAGAGATTAATAAAATTGATACAAGCAATTAATAGAATAAATAGAGCAATTGAAAAAAGTAGTTTTACATACAGGATCTTTCCAGTGGGCACCCTGCTCTCTTTAAAATCTGAATGCAGGTAGACATCGCTAAAAGGATAGATAAATAATTCGTCATCGCTCTTGTTATCAAAATTGTCAACGATAAATGTGTTTAATTTCTTATCAAATTCCAATGCATCAATTCCTTCTTCAAGCAAGAGATACCCGGTAACGTTGTAATTTGAAAAGGAGGCTTTATTCGATTTTCCCCACCAAGGTCTGAGCCTTTCCTCGAATTCATTGTATGATAAAATAAAATCGAATTGAAGAGATGAATTGGAAGGAAGATCATCAAGAACTCCGGTTATCGTATAGATTAACTTTTCATTTTGAACAATCGCAATTTGTTGCCCTAACGCACTTTCCTCCGGAAAGTACTTTTTAGCCAATTGAGCGGTTACTACCACTGAATTGGAATTAGCAAATAATCGCTTTCGGCTACCTTCAATTATTGGGAAACTAAAAATCTCCAGAAATGCAGAATCAGCATAAATTCCATTTTCCAAATACTTGTCGTTATTAGTTTCAAAAACGACTTGTGCGGGAAAGAGTCGCGTAATCTTACCCACTTCAGGAAGTCTTTCTTGTATTGATTCAACCAGAGAAGAAGGTACATAAGGCCTAATCACCTTTTCGCCTGAGCTATTGATCTCAGCAAACACTTGATAAATTCGATCCACCTTCTGATGAAATTTGTCGTACATAACTTCATCCCATACATAAAGGCTGATAAAGCCGAAGCTCATGATGCCAAATACCAGTCCGAATACATTCACCAAAGTGAATACCTTATTCTTGACAAAGTTCCGAAGCGCCACCCTGAAATAATTTCTAAACATAGCTACTGATTCTTTGGAATGGAGACATGCTCAAATAATGCCAATATGAAAAAGCGGACTATGCAATCAAAAAAAAGGATTCTAATAGGCTCATGTTCCGTTATGGAACAAGCATTTGTTTCATAACGGAACAATTAAATGCTAGTATCCGCTGAATAAGAGATGATCAGCTGACCTTCTCAATTTAAAGATAAAAATAATCACTGCTGTGGGCATAAGAGATCACGAAAAGTCATGTCAGAGAATATCACGACTGACTATTTCAATATCAATATTGATCAAGCTACCGGCATGACTCCGGATAGATTGATAATCAGATTGCCAAGTTCATGAAAATGATTCCGTAATAGTAATTGACTTTCTCTTTGCAATTATGACTTGTATAATCCGGAATAAAAATCCAATATTATTAATCGCTCAGAGGTATTTTATCAAAGTCTATGAGTCAATTCATCCGAGCCATTCGCAAATGGGATCTCGTACTGCTGATGGTCAACACCATCATAGGAGCCGGCATCTTTGGTCTCCCATCTAAAGTATTCCAGCTGTCTGGCACCTACAGCATACTGGCATTTGTTGTTTGTGCACTTGTCATTTTCAACATCATCATTTGCTTCGCAGAGGTAGGCAGCAGATTTGACAAAACAGGCGGGCCGTACCTTTATATACTCGAAGCATTTGGTGCATTTCCGGCATTTGTTATGGGATGGCTATTGTTATGGTCAAGAATTATCTCTTATGCCGCCTTGATTAATTTGTTGGTGACCTACAGTAGCTTTTACAATCCCCTTTTCAATCAGGCCATACCAAGGATTGTCATTATGCTCGCCATCACCTCAGTGCTTTTAGGGATCAATTATGTTGGCATTAAAAGGACCACTGTTGTAAACAATTTTTTAACCGTTGGAAAAGTGTTGCCTTTATTGGTTTTCATTGTAGTAGGATTCTTTTTTTTGGAACCCAGCTTGTTAACCATCCATGAATTTCCAGGCTTCAATAATTTTTCCTCTTCCGTATTGCTGCTCATTTTTGCTTTTGGCGGATTTGAAGTGGTGGTGATCAATTCGGGTGAAATGAAAAACCCCGAAAAGATTGTCCCCTACGCACTAATTGTATCAGCTTTGATGGTGATGATATTGTACGCCTCCATACAAATCGTTTCGGTTGGGACGCTGCCTTCTTTGGCCACTTCAGAAAAACCCCTGGCGGATGCCGCTGTCATTTTTATGGGAGGGTTGGGGGGTAACTTAATCACTGTTGGTGCAATGATTTCCATCGTAGGCGCACTCAACGCCATTTTGCTCGTAGGATCACGATTACTATTCGCTCTCAGTCACGAAGGACAATTACCAAAAGTACTTTCTAATATTAACGACCGGTACAGCACACCGGCCATCGCCCTGTTCATATTTACATTGATATCTGTGATGCTAGCCATCACCGGATCATTCATCTACGCGATTACGATCACGGCCATTATTCGCACGGTAATGTACGCCATGGTATGTGGTGCTTTGATTAAATTAAGAATAAGGAAACCGGAGCAACCGAAACCCTACTACAAAATTCCTTTCGGATTATTTTTCGCCTCCACGGGAATTGTATTCTCGACCTGGCTTTTCTTCAGTGCTCAGCTGATAGAAATGCGCGATGTATTTATCTGCATCATTATTGGCATAGTTATCTACTGGATTTACAAGCAATTCAATAGAATTAACCCGTAAAATAGTCCGATATCGTACATCTACGCTCATAGTCGAACACAACTGTACGTTAGATCACTTAATACAGTCCAAAAATCAAAGATTGGTAATTTTGGATCGATATTGGAATTGAGGTTGTCATTCATAAAGAACAATCCGGCTTATGCTGCTTAATTATTTAAAAATTGCCTACCGACATCTCAATAAGAACCGTGCATTTTCGCTCATCAATATTTTCGGTCTTACCATCGGTTTTTTGTGCTTCATTCTAATTGCACTATACATTCATGACGAATTGAATTATGATCGCATGCACAGGGATGGTGCGGATATTTATCGGGTAATTCAACACGAAACCATGGAAGATGGTGCCTTACGAAAAGTATCTACCGTAGCGGGAAGAATCGGGCCTGAATCTGTGAGTCAACTCCCGGAAGTGGCTGATGTGGTTAGAATAAGCGTGTATGGCCGATTAACCATGGGGAACGATCCCGAAACGCGAGGATACGAAGTGTTCACCGTTGCCGATTCAGGTTTTTTTAATTTTTTCGATTTCAAATTACTTAAGGGTAATCCAAATACTGCCCTAACCGAACCCAACAGCATTGTTATCTCACAAAAATTAGCCAACCGGTACTTCGGCACAGGTGACGCTGTAGGGAAAATGATAAAATTGAATGATAATGACATGAATGTTGCTGGGGTAATGCAAGATTTCCCGACCAATTCTCATATTCAAATTGATTTACTTTTATCGGAGGCAGCTGTTGATCAGTACTTCCCCTGGTACAGAAGATTTGAAAGCAGCGACTGGGTCACCAATTCTTTTGCCACTTATGTGAAATTGAAACCCGGGCAAGATAAAACCAGTTATGAGAATAAACTCACCCAGCTCGTCAAGCAAAACTATCCTTCAGATAAAGAATTCAAAAGCACTTTTACCTTACAGCCACTGGCTGATATTCATCTTTACTCCAGCGAAATTCAAGACTACCAGGTAAACAATAGCGGCTTTACTCCTTTTTACATATACATGTTCTCTGTAGTAGCCCTGCTTATTTTGCTTATTGCCGCCCTCAACTATATGAACCTTTCTACTGCCGCGGCTTACAAGCGAACAAAGGAAATTGGCACACGCAAAACGCTGGGTGCCGGCAAAGCATCCCTTATCGGCCAGTTTATGGGAGAAGCAACCATGCTCTCCCTGATTTCACTAGTTATTGCGGTGGCCCTTCTCCAGGTGATCATGCCATTCGTTAATGAATTTGCCAATAAGAGGTTATCCTTATCCACACTCCCATTCAATTGGGCAGCAATAATCGCTTTGACACTAATCGGATGTGGAATTCTTGCTTCACTGTATCCGGCATTCATTGTGTCGCGGGTATCACCTGTGCAAGCCATTAAAAAAGAAGTTCGTTTTGCAAGTCAAAGCATTCCCGTCCGAAAGGTGCTGGTAGTGGCCCAATTCGCCATTTCAATCATTATGATTTCCTCTACACTGATCATTTATCGCCAATTGAACTTTATGCGCGAAAAAGCATTGGGATTTGATGTTGAAAATCTGGTGACCGTAGATATCAACAGTGGAATTTTACGGAGACAATTTGAAGCTGTTAAGCATGAATTCAGTCAACTCACGGAAGTTCAGAAGGTTGCTGTTTCCTCCCGGGTTCCAGGGGAATGGAAACGCTTTCCCATCGCAACGGTAAGCCGCCAGGAAGAATCGATCAAAGCAGATATGATTTATGTAGGTGTGGACAGCGACTTCCTCAGCACATACAACATCCAATTGCAAGAAGGAAGAAATTTTGGAAATAGTCCAGGTGACTCCACTAAGGTTATACTTACTCGTCTAGCTGTTGATCAGCTTGGGCTTAAAAATCCCATTGGACAAGTTGTGGTGATACCCACGGTAACCTGGGGAGGTCAAATTGAAAATCTCGAACAACCCTTTTACGCAGAGGTAATCGGTGTGGTTGATAATTTTTACTTTGAATCGTTTCGCAAAAAAATGATGCCCCTGATTTTTGCCTATCACAACAATCCCATTCACAGCATTGATTACTACACGCTACGCATTAAATCCAGCAACTGGGAAAAAACGCTATCGGAGCTCAAAAGAATAAACGAGCAGTTCGATCCCAAAAATCCGGTAGAGTATAATTTTCTGGATAGCAAGTTTGCCGAATTCTACCAAAGTGACACAAAACGAGGTCAGATTTTTCTGGCTTTTTCGTCCATCATTGTATTGATAGCGTGCCTGGGGCTGTTTGCTTTGGTTTCTTTTTCGATTGAAAACAGAAAAAAAGAAATTGGGGTGAGGAAAGTACTGGGCGCCTCCACCGAAAGCATCTTGAATTTACTGTCAAAGGAATTCATGATGTTGGTCGTGATCGCCTTTGTGATTGCCACCCCTCTGGTTATCCTCACCATGCGAAGCTGGCTGTCGGAGTTTGCTTATCATGTAAACTTTGGCGTTGGCACTTTTGCGCTCTCAGGGATCATAGCAATACTAATCGCTTTTGTTACCATCAGTTTCCGATCCATCAAAGCAGCAGTAGCCAATCCGGTTGATTCGTTGAGAAGTGAATAAATAATAAACGGTGCAACCCACAACAAAACATTTGGTCCTTCACTTAATCATTAATAAATCCGTCATATGATTAGCAATTACTTAAAAGTTGCCTTTCGCAGTATTTTCAGAAACAGACTTACGGCCTTCATTAATATTGCCGGTCTCGCACTTGCAATGGCGTGTGCACTGCTTATTTACCTGTATATCGCAGATGAGATCAGTTATGACAAGCAACACAGCAAGTCTGATCGGATTTACCGTATTACCCGTGAGTTTAAATCTGCCGATGGATCAACCAACTTGCATCTGGGTCATGTTGCTCCTCCTATTGGGCCATTATTAAAGAACGATTTTGGGGAAATTGAGGAGCTGGCCAGAACCATTAACTACGGATTGGTGATAGGCCAAGAAGTAAACGGTGAATTGGTGAAAAACTTTACAGAAGATCGGCTCTATCTGGCGGAACCTTCCATTTTCAAAATTTTTGACATTAAGGTGAAAGCTGGAGATCCATCATCGGCACTCACCAGACCATTTACGGTTATGCTCTCGGAGTCTGCCGCCAGGCGTTATTTTGAAAATGAAACCGATGCCATTGGAAAAAGACTAAGAGCCAACAACCAATTTGACATTGAAATAACCGGATTGTTTGAGGACTTTCCACTTCAATCACACTGGCACCCAGAAATGCTGGTTTCCTTCAGCACACTGGAAAATGATAATATCTACGGTAGAACCGGATTGGAAACCAACTGGGGGAACAATTCTTTTGGCACCTACGCTTTGTTGGAAGAAGGAGCAGATCCAAAAAAACTGGAGGCTCAGCTACCCGAATTTCTAGACAAACATTTTGGTCCGTTTGCCATTGCGAACTTTGGAGCACCGCAAGATTTTGTTGCATCAAAGCGTACAGCCCTGTATGTTCAAAAAGTCACTGACATCCATTTGCATTCACATCTGGATAGCGAGGAGGAAGTAAACGGCAACATCAACAACGTATACATGATGGGCATTATTGGCCTGTTCATCATTTTAATTGCCAGCTTCAATTTCGTAAATCTCTCTACTGCCAGAGCCACAAAGAGAGCAAAAGAAGTAGGACTTAGAAAAGTAGTGGGTGCCCTCCGTGGACAGCTCATTGCACAATACTTGAGTGAATCCATTCTGATTGCATTGTTGGCATTGATACTTTCTTTCGGACTGGCCAGCATGGGCTTAGGTTGGATCAATATGTTCACTGACAAGAGTTTATCGATGAATGTAATTGAGCAACCCATACTACTGCTCGGTCTATTACTTTCTGCGGTTGTTATTGGGGGCCTTGCTGGCATTTATCCGGCATTTATTGTTTCGGGCTTTCGTCCCGCGCTTACACTGAAAGGTCAGCAAGGTTCTGCGAAGGGTAAGGGTGCCATCAGGAAAATATTGGTAGTCTCCCAATTTTCAATTTCAGTGGTGTTGCTGATTGCCACTGCCATCACCATACAGCAACTGGATTACCTGAATACACGTGAACTGGGATTTGATAAAGATCAGGTTGTGACCCTGGCTTATTATAATGAACTGACACCATCATATGATGCATTTCACAATGAGCTTCTCAGGTCATCATCCATTAAAAATGCAGGAAGGTCCAGCCGTGTTCCCACAGGCAGATTGCTGGACAGCCAAGGTTCGCCCAGGATAGCCAAAGGAGACAGTCTGGTAGATACCGCGGTGACTACAAAGAATGTACGGATTGACGAAGACTTCTTTCCTACCTATAACATTGAAGTAATTGCTGGCAGAAACTTTTCAAAGGCAATAGGAACAGATGACTCACTCGCCTTTATCGTGAATGAAACAGCTGCCAGGGAATATGGCCTTAGTACTCCGGAAGAAGGCATTGACAAAGATTTCAGATATGGAGGAATAACCGGAAAATTGGTAGGCGTGGTAAAGGATTTCCACTTTGAGTCACTCCATCAGGACATCATCCCGATAGTATTTCACAAAGGAGGGTACAACGCCATATCCGTGAAGATTGCTGCCAGTAATGTCCAGGAAGGTCTCGCTCAGATTGAGAAAGTATGGAAGGAGTTTTTGCCAGCCCGCCCATTTGAATACAATTTTCTTGATGAGAGATATCGGCAGCTTTATGAATCAGAGCAAAAACAGAGTCAGCTGTTTACCATTTTTTCAGGACTTGCCATTTTCATCGCATGCCTGGGTTTATTTGGATTGGCTACTTTCAACACGTTGCAACGCGTGAAAGAAATCGGCATTCGTAAAGTGCTGGGCGCTTCCGTGCCCACCATACTCACTTTGTTGTCAAAAGAAATCGTTGTCCTTATTGTTATCGCCAATCTCATAGCCTGGCCGGTTGCCTGGGTACTGATGAACAAATGGCTTGATTCATTTGCATATCATATTGATATGAATCTTGCTGTCTACATTGTTTCCGGAATTGTCGCTGTATTGATTGCCTTGTTAACAGTAAGCTCACAAACCATTAAAGCCGCCATGACCAATCCGTCAAATACGCTTAGATACGAGTAAAACGACCCATTTGATGGATTAAGTAAAGCCAGGGAAGGTTAAAAGTCACGCATGCAATGGTCAATCAAAGGGGCATTCACTTCGTTCGGCAATTCGTTTAGAGGCAGAGTAAACCTTGGACCATAAAGTGAATCTAACTCACGTACTAATAGTCGTTAGTTTAAAGTTTTTGGATAAATGGTTGATTTATTCAATTAATTACCGTTTAAATTTGCAACTTAAGTCGTAAGCACTTTTATAAAAAAGGAAATTGAAAAATGTAATAACATTCATAGAGCCCGTTAGCCACCTTGGCAACGATACCTTTCCGAAAGGTACGCTCCTCCTTTTCACCTCCACATCAATGGCCATTAGGCGCATTCGAAGGCAAATCCGTATTTGATATAGTCTTTTCCAAGGCTTAAGGCAGAATGCGGATGCGTTTTGCCTGCTTGTGCTATTTGGCACTTTTCAATTTTCATCATTAAAATATTTAAGACATTGAATGATCAAAACATAATTGTTCGTTTGGCCACTCCAGACGACACTCATTTTGCTGAAACCATCACCGATGAGATGGCACTGTCTGCCCAGGCACGCGGAACCGGTATCGCCAAACGCAGTCCTGAGTATGTTCAGCGAAAAATGGAGGAAGGAAAAGCCGTCATCGCTGTTACCACCGAGGGTACCTGGGTAGGATTCTGCTATATCGAAGTATGGGACCATGAAAAGTTTGTGGCCAATTCCGGCCTCATCGTGTCCCCTCCTTTTCGCCAAACGGGAGTTGCCAAAGAAATCAAGCATAAGATTTTCGACCTTTCAAGAAAGAAGTACCCCAATTCAAAGATCTTTGGACTTACCACAGGGCTGGCGGTGATGAAGATCAATTCAAGCATTGGCTACAAACCAGTAACCTATTCAGAGCTCACCACTGACGATGCGTTTTGGAAAGGGTGTCAAACGTGTGTGAATTATGATATACTTATGGCCAAGCAACGCAAAAATTGCATTTGCACAGCCATGATGTACGATCCGGCAAAAGACGGTATATCCAATCAGCCTCCCGTTGTTACCGTAGTCACACCCGATGGACATGTGCATAAAAAGCGAAAGCGGGAGTTCAAAGGGAATTTCAAACTGTTCGAACGCTGGGTCAAATTGAAGAGATTTATTCTACTCCGGGATAAAAAGAAATCAAGCGACTCAAAATCTGGTAATGCATTATTCAAAATATTTTTCTGGTAATGAGCAAGAAAGTAATACTGGCATTTAGCGGTGGCCTGGACACTTCGTATTGCGCCAAACTTTTGTCTGAAGAACAGGGTTATGAGGTGCACACACTTACTGTGAACACGGGAGGATTTTCAGATGATGAGTTGACCGATATTAAAACACGGGCACTGAATCTGGGGGTAGCCTCACACCAAGCAGTGGATGAGACCAGAAATTATTATGAAAAAGTTGTGAGGTTCCTCATTTATGGAAACGTACTTAAGAATAGTACCTATCCATTGAGTGTGAGTGCAGAGCGTATGTCACAGGCATTGGCAGTAGCCCGATATGCAAATGAAATGGATGCCGCTGCCATCGCCCATGGCAGCACTGGGGCTGGCAATGATCAGGTACGCTTTGATATGATCTTTCATATCCTGACACCCACTATGGAAATCATTACCCCGATCCGCGACAAAAAGTTGAGCCGCGAAGAGGAAATAGACTACTTAAAATCCAAAGGGGTCGCTTTCAATTTTGAAAAAGCTAAATATTCCATTAACAAGGGTCTCTGGGGAACTTCCGTTGGCGGTAAAGAAACACTCAACTCTATGGGCATGTTGCCGGAAGAAGCATGGCCTACCCCTGTTACAAAATCTGATGCTGAGGAAGTGAAGCTGAGGTTTGAAAAAGGCGAATTGCACAAAATAAATGACAAGACATTCTCACATCCTGTTGATGCCATTCACTATCTTCAAAAGATCGCAGGTTCATTTGGAATAGGACGTGACATCCATGTGGGAGACACCATCATCGGAATAAAAGGTCGTGTGGGCTTTGAAGCAGCTGCACCCCTACTTATTATCAAGGCACATCATGCACTTGAAAAACATGTGCTATCCAAATGGCAGCTTAACTGGAAAGAACAGATAAGTCAGTTTTATGGCAATTGGCTTCATGAAGGACAGTACCTTGATCCGGTCATGCGGGATATTGAGTCTTTTCTCACCCATTCACAGCAAAATGTGAGCGGGGAAGTTTCTATAACACTACTCCCGTATCGTTTTCAAATCAATGGTATCCATTCTCCATTTGATTTGATGTCTGCCAGGTTTGGCAAATATGGAGAAATGAACCTTGGGTGGACAGGAGAAGATGTGAGGGGGTTTTCGAAAGTATTCGGAAATCAAACGATGATTTATCACCAGGTGATGAAATCGGCAGGTGATGGAAAATAAAATGATTAAAGCAGGAGTAATTGGAGGTGCTGGCTATACCGGAGGTGAAGCCGTGCGTTTGCTTGTGAACCATCCTCACATTGAATTGAGCTTTGTACAAAGTCGAAGCCAGGCCGGTAAAAATGTAAGCGATGTCCATCGTGATTTGCTCGGTGACTGTGACCTGCCCTTTGTTGAAAAACCGGACTACCGGGCAGACGTACTCTTTCTTTGTCTGGGGCACGGTGAGAGTAAAGCGTTTGTGGCTGAAAATCAAATACCCGATGCTGTAAAGATCATCGACTTAAGTCAGGATTTCAGATTGGTTGAAAAATCAGGGAGCCGCACTTTTGTGTATGGATTGCCCGAACTTCAAACGGAGGCAATAACCACGGCAAGCAACGTGGCCAATCCCGGATGTTTTGCAACTGCCATCCAACTGGGTGTACTCCCGTTGGCCAAAAAGGGACTGCTCTCCAATATTTACACAACGGGTATCACTGGTTCTACTGGTGCCGGGCAAAAATTGCAGGAGACGTCACATTTTAGCTGGAGAACGAACAATATCTCCGCTTATAAGACCCTTACGCATCAACATCTAAAGGAAATCAACCGAATTCTAAAACAACTTCAATCAAATTATACCGACAGCTTGCACTTTGTGCCCTGGCGCGGGGATTTCACACGGGGTATCTTTGTGAGTTCTGTATTGCAATCTACCCTTCCATTGGAGGAAGTCAAGGAAATGTACATGCAGTATTATCAGCATGCACCTTTCACGCACATCTCAGAAACCATGATTGACTTAAAGCAAGTGGTGAATACAAATAAATGTTTAATTCATCTTGAAAAAGCAGGAGATCAGTTGGTAGTGCATTCAGCCATCGATAATCTTTTGAAAGGTGCCAGCGGGCAAGCGGTACAAAATATGAATCTCATGTTTGGTTTGGATGAGACAGCTGGCCTAAAACTTAAATCAACAGTACATTAATGAAAAAGAAGAAAATTACCATATTGGGAGGCGGAAATTTAGGCGTAGCGATCGCACAGGGATTGGCCAGTTCAGGTACATGCAAGGCAACGGACATCTTTATCACCAGACGTAACTTAAGCAAACTTGAATCCATTCAGTCGGATGGTTTTGTGTTGACCAGCGATAATGTGGCTGCAGTAAACCAATCTCAAATTGTAATGCTTTGCGTGCAGCCCAAACAACTCGATGAACTTCTCCATTCCATTAAGGGAGTGCTTGATCCGAACAAGCACATTTTGGTATCAACGATTACCGGCATCACTACTGCTGAGATTGAGGATATGCTCAATGCGCCAATGCCATTGGTTCGATCCATGCCCAACACCGCCATTGCTATTGGCAAGTCCATGACCTGCATGTGCGCCTCCAATGCCAACGCATCGCAGATCAAAGAAATTGAAACCTTATTCAATTCGTTGGGAAAGACGTTAACCATTGAGGAACGGCACATGAAGGCCGCTACCGTTTTGGCTGCCAGTGGAATTGCTTTCTTCATGAGGTACTTGCGCGCAGCTACACAGGGCGGAATACAACTGGGATTTGACGCTGAAGAATCTCAATTGATAGCCGTTCAAACAGCCTTGGGTGCTGCCTCCTTGATTCTGGAAAAATCCTCCCACCCAGAACTCGAAATCGACAAGGTAACGACTCCGGAAGGCTGTACCATTGCGGGACTTAATGAAATGGAGCACCAGGGGTTCAGCTCGGCATTAATTAAAGGGTTAGTAACCTCTTATGATAAAATTAACAATATCAAAAAATGAAACACTTCCTGTCGGTAAACAACATACAGGACATCGATGGTCTGGTAAAAAAGGCGCTGGATTACAAGAAAAATCCATTTAAGGACAAAACGATTGGTACAAATAAAACGCTGGGGATGATTTTCCTCAACCCGAGCATGCGCACCAGAATCAGCACGCAGCGCGCGGCCACTAATTTGGGCATGGAAGTTATTGTTTTTAACCTCGATAAAGAAGGGTGGCAACTTGAGTTTGAAGATGGCGTGGTCATGAATGGAGCCAAGGCTGAACATGTGAGAGAAGCGGCTGGTGTTATGGGCGAATATTTTGACATTCTTGGCATACGTACCTTTCCTGGCCTGGTTAACAGAAACGAAGATTACAGTGAGCATTTCATCAACCAGTTTGTCAAGTACGCCAAAGTACCGGTGATAAGCCTCGAGAGCGCCACGCTCCATCCGTTGCAGAGTCTGGCCGATGCAGTAACCATAAAAGAACTCAAGACTACCTCGAAACCCAAGGTAGTACTTTCGTGGGCTCCACACATCAAAGCTTTGCCACAGGCCGTTCCTAATTCATTTGCCCAATGGATGAGCCAGTGGAAAGAAGTTGATTTTACCATAACCCATCCCAAAGGGTATGAATTGGATGAAAAATTTACTGGCGATGCTGAAATCGAATATGATCAAAGCAAAGCATTGGCCAACGCAGACTTTGTATATGTAAAAAATTGGTCCTCCTATAAAAAATACGGGCTGGTCCTCAATTCATCACGCGCCTGGATGATGACAAACGAGAAATTGAAAGTGACCAACCAGGCCAAAGTGATGCATTGCCTGCCCGTGAGAAGGAATTTAGTCATTGCGGATGAGGTACTTGACAGCGAAAACTCAGTGGTTGTACAACAAGCTGGTAATCGGGTATGGGCAGCACAAGCAGTATTGTCTGAAATCCTAATGCAAAACTAGCTATGCAGAAGATATTCATTATAAAAATTGGCGGTAATGTATTGGATGATGAAAAAATGCTCCAACCATTTCTAAAAAATTTTGCATCCATTCCCTACGCCAAAATACTGGTGCATGGTGGGGGTAAAATCGCCACTAAACTAGGGGATAAAATGGGAATTGAATCTCACTACCTAAACGGACGAAGAATCACGGACGAAGCGACCCGTGACCTGGTCACCATGGTTTATGGCGGATTAATCAACAAGCAGATCGTAACTCAGCTACAAAATCAGAATTGCAACGCCCTTGGGCTTACGGGCGCAGATGGTAACGTCATTCGGTCAATAAAACGACCGGCTGGCACTACCGACTACGGGTATGTTGGAGATACGGAAGCCAAAAATGTAAATACATCTTTTTTACTTTTCTTGCTAAAGCAAAACATTGTGCCCGTATTTGCCCCATTGACTCACGCTGATGGCAGTATGTTAAACACCAATGCTGATACCATTGCTGCTGTGCTGGCAGTCGCGTTGAGCAAGCACTTTAAAGTAAGGCTCATCTATTGCTTTGAAAAAAAAGGAGTTTTGAAATCCTTAAATGACGATAACAGTGTGATTACACAACTGAACACTAAATCTTATCATCAATTACTTTCAAATGGTACGCTGGCAAACGGGATACTTCCAAAACTAGAGAACGCATTTAACGCCATACAGAAAGGCGTCAACGAAGTACTGATCGGCAGCGCTGCTGACCTGGCAAAAAATACAGGTGACGAAACCGAAGGCACACTCATCAGCATGTAATGGAGAAGTTATACCACCCTGCCATTGAATTATTAAGACAGCTGATAGCCATCCCGTCATTTAGTAAAACGGAGGATAACACGGCAGATGCAATTGCTGAGTTTTTCTCTACCAGAGGTATCGCACCACAGACATTAGGTAATAATGTGTGGGTGACCAACAAGCATTTTGATAAGCAGAAGCCCACCCTTTTGCTAAACTCTCATCACGACACAGTCAAACCCAATCCAGGATATACAAGGGATCCGTTTCTGCCCGAAATACTCGATGACAAAATTTATGGTTTGGGCAGCAATGACGCTGGTGGTGCTTTGGTTTCCCTGATGGCTACATTCTTGTATTTTGAAGCCAGGAAAGACATGCCGTATAATTTGGTTATGGCCGCCACTGCGGAAGAAGAAATCTCAGGCGAAGGTGGAATCGAAAGCATTTGGAACGAGCTCCCCAACATAGACTGCGCCATTGTAGGCGAACCAACCGGCATGGATATGGCCATTGCTGAAAAAGGTTTGCTGGTGCTGGATTGCACGACTCACGGAAGGGCGGGGCATGCTGCCAGGGAAGAAGGGGACAATGCAATTTATAAATCACTGAAAGATATTGGATGGTTCATGACGTATCGCTTTCCAAAGACATCGGAGTTGCTGGGAAATGTAAAAATGTCAGTTACCGTGATCCATGCAGGGCAGGCTCACAATCAGGTACCCGCTGCATGCAAGTTTACCGTTGATTGCAGAGTGACTGATACCTACACAATAGACGAGGTACTCGGTACTATACGCCAAAATGTTTCATGCGATGTTGTTCCTAGAAGTATCCGATTGAAACCGTCTGGAATTGATAAAGGTCATCCCCTTGTGAAAGCTGGAGTACGGATGGGAAAGAAATTGTATGGATCACCCACCACCTCAGATCAGGCATTGATTCCGGTTCCATCTGTAAAAATGGGCCCAGGTGAATCCTCGCGTTCTCACAGCGCGAATGAGTTCATTTCCATTGACGAGATTAAAGCCGGAATTGAAGATTATATTTTATTGATCGAAACCTTGTTTGTTAACCCTCATTAACATGAAACTCTGGCAAAAAGATAAAGACGCATTGATCGAGGTCAGCCACTTTACCATTGGCCAGGATGCCACATTGGATCTTCAATTGGCAGCATTTGATGTACTGGGGTCTTTGGCGCACATCCGGATGTTACAGGCTATCGGATTGCTGGAAAAACAAGAGCTCGAGTCTCTCAATCAAGCACTTAAAGAGTTGTATCAACTCATTGAACAGGGCAATTTCAAAATTGAAAAGGGAGTTGAGGATGTGCACTCACAAATAGAACTGCTACTCAGCAAGCAATTGGGAGACACAGGAAAAAAAATACATAGCGGCCGATCACGCAACGATCAGGTGCTGGTGGACATCAAGCTATTCTTAAGAAATGAAATAGAAGAATTGGTTGGCCAAATGAAACAGCTCTTTGATCAACTCCTTGCGCTTAGCGAACAGCACAAGGATGACTTGTTGCCCGGATACACACATATGCAACTGGCGATGCCCAGTTCATTTGGTCTATGGTTTGGCGCCTACGCAGAAAGCCTGGTGGATGATGTCATCACCCTGCAAAGCGCCTATAAAGTGGCCAACAAAAATCCGCTGGGGTCAGCTGCCGGTTATGGTTCTTCTTTTCCTCTAAACCGAAAAATGACTACCGAATTGCTTGGCTTCAGTGATCTTAACTACAATGTAGTGTATGCCCAGATGGGCCGAGGGAAGACAGAAAAGGTGGTGGCCTCGGCATTGACCAACTTGGCAAGCACCTTATCTAAATTGTCTATGGATGTATGCCTTTTCCTCAACCAAAATTTTGGATTCATCAGTTTTCCGGAAGAATTGACTACAGGTTCCAGCATCATGCCGCACAAAAAAAATCCAGACGTGTTTGAATTGATAAGGGCCAAATGCAATGCTTTACAGGCTTTGCCTCAGGAAATTGCATTTATCATGACCAATTTGCCTTCCGGCTACCATCGAGACTTACAACTGCTCAAAGAGAAACTTTTCCCGGCATTCAAAACGATAGGTGATTGTCTCCAAATGACACAATTCATGCTGTCAAAGATTGAGGTGAAAAAAAATATCCTTGATGATCCCAAGTACAAGTACCTATTTAGCGTAGAAGAAGTAAATAAGTTGGTATTGGGGGGTATGCCTTTTCGCGATGCCTACAGAAAAATAGGACAACAAATTGAAAAAGGACAATTTAACCATTCGGCCCAGATTAGACACACACACGAAGGAAGTGTCGGCAATTTATGCAATACTCAAATCAGCGAAATGATGGAGGCTGAGTTGAAAGAATTCCACTTTGAAAAGGTGAATCAAAAACTCAGGGAGCTGCTGAGGTAACACCCATCTCTTGTAAGCATATCGAAGTATGGATAGAACCTTTGCGATCGCATTGGCATTCCATAAATTTATACCACACTTCACTTGAGAAAATGAAAAACTTCTGCATCATGCTACTGATCACGATGCTAATTGGGTGCTCCACAAAAACTGGTGATACGGGGAAAATAAATTCAGCAAGAGGCGCTGAGGCCATTTCATTTTCCGGTGAACCTCTTTTTGCACCAGTCCAAAGTGACTCCGTCATCCTGAAAAGTGACAGCGTTATCAATGCCATTAAAAACACCGTTTCACTCACCGAAGAGGATTATATCGCCATAGGATTACAATTGGTAAACACCGGAAGGTACAGGGATGCCATTGCTAATTTTGATGAAGGCATAACGCGCTACCCTGACTCATTCAAACTGTTGCGGCACCGGGGGCATCGTTACATCACCACGCGCCAACTCACCAATGCCATTTCGGATTTAACGAAAGCGGCTGCGCTTATTGAAAGCCAACCGGACATTCCTGAATATGATCAAAGCGGTGAAATGACAGGCACCTACCAGCACTGGATCTGGTACCATATCGGATTGTACTACTATTTGAACCAGGCATACATTCAGGCAGTACCTGCTTTCGAAAAGTGTCTGGCAGAATCCAGTTCAAATAAAAACATAGTAGGTGTAAGTGATTGGCTTTACCATGCTTACATGCGATTGGGCGAAAAAGAAAAAGCAGCCCAACTGTTGGAAACCATTTCAGCGGATATGGATACCGATCGCGAACATCCCTACTTCAGAAGAATCATGCTCTACAAAGGTGTGATCACACCAGATGAACTGGTGGATGTAAATCAAGATCCCGCCCATGCATCGGTGACCGATATAACCAAGATGTATGGATTGGCCAATTGGTATGCTTACCAGGGTGATAAAGAAAAAGCAAAGGCACTTTATCAGAAAATTGTACAATCCTCAAATGGCTGGCCGGGCTTTGCCTTCGCAGCGGCTGAAAAAGAATTGGCCAATACCAAATGATTTTTCAAAACGGCTTAATTTGAATGTAACCTGGTGAAATAAACTAAAAAGTCGGACCTTTGCGGTCATTATGACATCAACTGACCTTCTTTATATCATTCTGTCCATATCCGCGATCAGCTATGTGTTTGGGCAGGTCTTGGATTATCTCAATCTGAAAGCCCAACGAAAGGAAATCCCTGACGCAATCCGATCTTTTTATGATAAGGATAAATATCTCAAATCGTTGGATTACCATAAAGACCAAACTCGGTTTTCGTTTCTGACTTCGGCCTTTAGTTTTGTGCTTTCCTTCAGCATGTTGCTTTTTGGTGGATTCGGTTGGCTGGATACTTTTTTGAGACCTTTTTTCGAAAACGAAATGCTATTGGCGCTGGCTTTCTTTGGTGTCATCATTTTGGCGTCAGATATCCTTACACTTCCGTTTCAATGGTATTCCACCTTTGTGATTGAAGAGAAATATGGCTTTAACAAAACCACCATCAAGCTCTTTATTACTGACAAATTAAAAGGTTATGCGCTCGGTATTGTCATTGGCGGATCCCTCTTGGCTTTATTGATTTATGCGGTAGCGCAAATTGGTCCCGACTTTTGGATATGGTTTGGATTGCTTGCGGCCGCAGTTGTGCTATTTGTCAATATGTTTTATACCACGCTCTTGCTGCCATTGTTTAATAAACTCACCCCCCTTGGAGAAGGGGAACTGAAAAATGCAATTGAAGACTTTGCCCGCAAGGTCAACTTCCCCCTGGATAACATTTTTATCATGGATGGCTCCAAGCGGTCCAAAAAAGCCAATGCCTTTTTTTCCGGTATTGGGAGGAAAAAGAAAATCGTGCTGTTTGATACGCTGATTGAAAACCACTCGACCGAAGAACTGGTAGCTGTACTGGCGCATGAAGTGGGGCACTTTAAAAAGAAACACATTGTCTGGAGCTATCTACTCTCCATTGTCCAGATCTTTTTTACGTTGTACATTTTATCGCTAATGATTTTCAACGAGAATCTCTCCATCGCTTTGGGCGGTCAGGTTCAGGCCATTCATCTCAACCTCATTGCTTTTGCCATTCTGTACTCCCCCATTTCCGGAATCACCGGTCTGTTGATGAGTATGTACAGCAGAAAAAATGAATTTGAAGCGGACGCTTATGCCAAAGAAACGTTTAGCGGAACAGCTTTGGCCAACGCCCTGAAGAAACTTTCTGTTGACTCATTGAGTAACTTATATCCGCATCCCGCTTACGTGTTTTTCCATTACTCACATCCTCCTTTGTTGAAAAGGTTGGAGGCATTACACCAATAAATCTATGAAAAAGATGTCCATACTCCCCGGTTTGCTGTAGAAAACGAAGCACTGCTATAAAAGGAGCAATTGCCAGAAAAGTTCAATATGAATCCAAGAAGAAAAAATTTAACAGGCTGTACTTTTTCGCTACCGACCAACACATCTATAGGGTAAGATTGGAGGATTATTTTGATGAAGGCGAGCGGATTTTATCATCCAATCAAATTGGTAAATAATTCATAATTAGGTTAACCATGCAAACTGCCCCAAACAGGAGCGGGAAACGGGGCTCGAACCCGCGACCCTCAGCTTGGGAAGCTGATGCTCTACCAACTGAGCTACTCCCGCTACTAAATATGCGCTATTTACCCTCTATTGTAATTTCGTTAATAAAAAACTCAAATTAAAATCATTTGGTAAAATATAAAACAGCTGGCTAAGCCTGAAGTTTTAAAACAAAAAAAAGACCAGGCTTTCGCCTGGTCCTGGATCACATTAACCGAAAATCTGGATCCTATTGTCTGTTACTTCTTCAATGTAATGTACTCAGTGAATGAATTACCGTTAGCTTTCAGCTCAAACACATATTCACCCATGGGCAGATTGGACAAGTCATAAGTACGCTTGGTTAGCGCACCTTTCATGGTATCCTTAAACACTACGTTATGATCAAAATCCGCAATGCTAATGTTCCAATCCACCTCAGCCAGTTTTTCGAATTCTACAATCACCTTTTGGTTGCTCACTTGAACCGATGGTTTGGCTACATAATTGTTAATTACTGATACGATTCCATTACTGATCTCAATCTTTACGTTTTTAGATCGATCGGCTTGCTCAAGGGCCAATACATACGTGCCGTCAGGCAGGTCCTTCAACTCGTACTGGATACCATAAGACTTGATGTCTTTCAACTTCTTGGAATGAAAAACATATCCTTCCTGGTCGTGCAATGAGATCCAAACCTTGCCCTCTACCTCACCAAAATAGAGGCTTACACTTTTATCACCTGCCACCACCACATTTACCGGCAGTTCAGTACCAAATACACCTATTATGGTAGCAAACGCAATCACTGCTGCTGCTACTCCAAATTTCAATGACTTTTTCATATTGCTTCTGTCTTGTTTTAGTTCTGGTTTAAAAATTAATTACACCACAAAAGTAGGGATGCCTGTGCGGATGGACTACTTGTGCATTTGCCACTATATGTGTTATTTTGTCAATAGATTATAGCAAAATATACATTTAAGGTAATTTAGCACATATTTCGGTGAATTTAGCACACAACTCTATCAGTTCTATATAGTTAATTGCAAGCATGAAAGCAGTGAAGAAAGCAGAGCTGGAAAGCATTCAACCTTCCTTTGGAAGTTCTTTCCTGGTAAGACAATTTGATGAAAAAACGCAGAATAAAACGCCCACATGGCATTTTCACCCAGAGCTGGAATTGGTGTTTGTAAGCAATGGCAGTGGTAGAAGGCACATTGGCCACCATCTTTCTTACTTTAAAGATGGAGACTTATTGTTGATAGGCTCTAATTTACCTCACTTTGGATTTACAGACCGACTTACCGGTAATGCATCGGAGACAATTGTACAGATGAGACCAGATTTCCTTGGAGACAGTTTTTTCCAAATACCGGAGATGATGTCAGTTCACAAGCTGTTTGAGAAAGCCAGGCTGGGGATTGCCTTTCACGGGCAAACCAAAGACGGCCTGGGTAAGAGATTAAGCCAACTGGAAAAACTGGACACCTACGACAGGTTGGTAAGCCTATTGAACATTCTTCACGATCTCTCCGTCTCTCGTGAGTACACCTTGCTGAACGGTGAGGGCATTGCCATGGAAGTAAGCCCTCAGGACAATGATCGGATGAATACCATTTTTGATTATGTGCGAAAAAATTTCCAACAGTCAATAGCCCTGGAAGAGGTAGCCGATTTGGCACACATGACGGTGCCCTCCTTCTGTCGTTTCTTCAAAAAGAAATCCGGCAAAAATTTTACCAGGTTTGTCAACGAATACCGGTTGGTGCATGCGTCTAAACTTCTTTCTGAAGAAACCACCAGCATATCTGAAGTTTGCCTGGAATCAGGATTTAATAATTTCTCTCACTTCAATAAAGCTTTCAAGACCTTCACTGGGAAAAGTCCGTCCTCGTATCGAAGTGAAGTGAAGAATTTAATTAAGTAGATGTCGATTTTGGGTTGTCTACCTCCAATTTAGGTAGCTTATTCAGATTTGTTTTGCGTATGTTGGTATAAAATCACTTGCATTGCGAATTATTTTACTGTTGGTGCTTTGTTTCTCTTGCACACCAGTCTGGTGCCAGCAAAAAGTGGGCTACGTCCTGAATGCTGAGGTGGTTCGCATTCCGTTCCAAATGGTGAACCAAAGCATGTTTGTAAAGGTCAATTTGAATGCATATAAGAATTTATCGTTTCTGGTTGATACGGGTTCAAGTTTTTCAGTGGTCTTCACTGATTCCGCGTTTTCCATACCCACTCAATATAAGCTTTCTTCCATCCGTGGTTTCGGTAAACTGGATTCCATTCCTGCCCATGTTTCGGCATACAATACCCTGTCGCTTGGTGCACTCACTTCACACGGGCATCAAATGCTGGTGGTAGAAAAAACCAAGGTTGGGTTTCAACAATTTTTCGATAAGCCGCTTCATGGTATCATTGGATTTGATGTGCTTAGAAATTTTGCATTGGAAATCAATTACGCAAGCCAAAAGCTAATTTTCAGAAAAAGAGCATCAGCCAAAAAGCGGGGTAAGAAATGGGTAACTATCCCATTGCAAATTTCAAACAACACACTTCTGGTTCCAGCATCCATCTCCATTAACCAGCAAACAGACACTATTCAACTCATTCTGGACACAGGCTCTGAACTTCCATTATTACTCTCCGAGAATTTTCGTCCACCTGTTTCAATGAGAACCATAATCGGGTTGGGATTCCTTGGGTACACCTCAGGATGGATTGGTAAGGTAGACCAACTAAAGGTTGGTGAGGTAGACCTCAAGAAGGTGGTAGCTGCATTTCCGGATAGTGCTTCCGTAACCTGGAACTCCAAGCTTCCGCAACGGGGAAACCTGGGCATTCAATTCTTAAAACAGTTTAGGATGATTATTAACTTCCAGGATAATTACATGCAACTGAAGCATGTGAATAGGTTCTTGCGGGAGACGCCCCAGTTCAACCGAAGTGGTATGGCGGTCAGAACAAATCCCAAAACGGATTGCGCTTATTTCATCGATGAAATTGTACCAGGTTCTGTTGCTGAAAAAGCAGGGCTCCGCAATGATGATCGAATCCTGGGCATAAACAATACAAGATGTCCTGAACTAACGCTCAATCAAATTCACAATTACCTGTTTGGCGAAACTTCCACTCTTGTCATCGAAATACTTCGCAAAGGAAAAATTGAGTTGCTTTCCCTCGATCTAAGCGCTGAGTTGTTTAAATAAAAAAGGAGGCAAAGCCCCCTCTTTTCCAATCAAGTTTATAAAATCATTTATTTCTTCCTGATCAATATGTCTCCATTGTAATTTTTCATGGTAAACTCAGGACCTCCGCCATTGATATCCCCCTTGACCCATTCGTCAATCACTACACGATAAGTGCCCGACTTGGCCTCCTGCTTTTGAACTGGACCTGCCTTAATGAGGTTAACATTAAATCCGGTAAAAATCTCTCCCTGCTCTGTCTTCATTTTCAACGTGGCTTTTAAGGTAGTCGGAAAAGTAAGATCAATGTCACCATTGTAGGTAGAGTAGGACATCGGTGTACCTTCGGTGACCTTATCAAACTTTACTTTGATGTCACCGTTGTACGTGGTTGCCACCACAGAACCTGAAATACCCTCCGCTGTAATCTCACCATTATAACTGGTGATCTCTACCTCTCCCTGCACATTGGTCACCTGCACATCACCATCGTTATAGGCCTTTATTCTCAAATCAAAACCACTGGGAATCTCAATCATCAGATTAATGGTGTTGTTCCACGAACCAGAACTTACAATCACCTCGTTGCTTTTCTCAGCTACCTCCAGGTCCATGGTACCGCTACTGATACGTTTCAAGCCATCCCTGCCATCGCTCTCCTTTTGCTTGTCCACATCTGCCACCTGTTTATACTTTACAAGTACATCTTTTCTTGCAGTACCAGTCACTGTAATTGCACCGGTATTCAATTTGGCAATCAATTTCCCCCGTTTAGCCGGATCACTCAATGGAACAGCAAATTCGCCATCCGTTTGCGCCATCAGGCTTCCGCACGTTATCAACACGCCCATCAAGAAAATCCCCAACACATTTATTCTTTTTTTCATAATCGTTAATTTTTTAGATCTCTTTTAAAAATACATCTCCATTGAAGGTCTCGAAGTCAAGTGTTACGCCTCCATTACCCACCTTATACCTGTTGCCGTTCACTTTGTATTCCACACCATTGCTTTTTTGTCTTTTCTCTAATTGCACTGGCAGCGCTTCAATCACATCCACGTTGGTATAAAATTCCCCGTTAAAACTTTCAAAGCTTACACTGGCACCGAGGCCTTTCCTGAAGAGGATATTGATATCGCCATTGAGTGCATAGTACCTGCAAGGTCCGCCCGGGTTCTGCTCATAATCCAGATCCAGATTCCCATTAATGGAGGACACGTTGGTGGGCCCTGCTAATTTGGACAACTTAATGGCCCCATTGATGTTATCGGCATATACGCTGCCCTTTACCTGATTTACAACAATATCCCCGTTGTTAATGGTGCTTACCGCCAGATTGATGTGGTTGGGAACTTTTACCTTGAAGTTCATGATATACTGAAATTCTTCCCTGCAATCCTTATCCCAGCTCGACCAATTGTAATTCCATCCCTGGCCTACTCTTTCATTGCGATGGTATCTTTGATGGTTGCGGCCAAAATCACTGCATGTCCCCTTCACAAACAATATCAGGGTATCGCTTAAATCAATGACCCCCAGCTGAATTTCCTGCTTGCCCCTTTCAAGCCGCTCCGCAGTTTTTGCGTAAACTTCCTTTTCAACTTCAACAAGTATCTTATCGCCACTATACCCTTCCACACTTACTCCGCCATTGATATTGGCAATCAACAATCCATTTTTTTCAGACTTTATTTCGAATGACAATTCCCTGGTAATGGTCTCTTTAAATTGCTGCCCGTAGCCAGTCATCCAAAGCGCCATCAGCATTGCCAATATTTTTATTTTTTTCATATTATTTTTCAGATTAAAACTTGAATGCTTTCTTCAATTCTTTCTTTGACTTCTTTTGGTGTGCTTTCCTCCTTTAACAGCTTCCGCAATTCTTCAACAGACTTCTTTTCCTGCAATTCCACCATCAATTGCGCCAGTGCTATTTGCACCATTGGGGAATCCTGTCTGGCAATGGATTTGATAATCGACTCCCTCACGTTACCATCACCCATGTATGGCCTGAGTGCATCAAGTGCCGCAAGTCGAACATTCACATTACCATCCTCGTTCAAGGTTTGAATCAACGCGAGGGTAACGTTCTTGCTTGCTTTATCCATTTCACTGGTTAGGCTGACTGCTTTTAACCTATCGGTTGCCGACTCTTTTTCCAGCAAAGACAGCATCACCATTTCTTTAAGGTCCGTTACCTCCTGGGCGAGGGATGCCACATCGCTCTGTGCATCTGGCTTAGAGATGAGATATCCACCGGCAAATCCGGCTATCAGAAGCACTAAACCAAATGCCAAACGGGGCAACAGCAGGTTGAAGGTGGGTAGTTTGAAATCCATAATGGGATTGCCGGCCTTTTTCTTTTCTTCACTAAGCATCGAATAGAATTTACTGTCAAGCTCCATCGAAGGCTTTGGATCAGATGCACTCGAAAGGCGTTTGTCAAGCAAATCCAGTTTTCTTAAATCGGTAAGCAGTACAACACCTTCTTCGATCAACTGCTCCAACTTGCGAATTTCCGCAGGGTCTGCAAGCCCCTCATTGTATTTCGCAACCAGTTCTACCACGTCATTCTTTTCCATATCACATTTGTTTTTCCAAATGTTCGTAAACATTTTTCAGTTCCTGTAAAGCCCTAAAAACCTTCACCTTTACTGCCCCCTCCGTGCATCCCAACATCTCTCCAATTTCCTTGTACTTCTTTTCCTGGTATTTGCTCAGCAGTAGTACTTCTCGCTTTTCTGGAGGGAGCCTGTCCATGGCCATACTTAACATCATGTGTTCCTCATGCTGCTGCATTTCTTCCGCCATGGTTTCAGAGTGTCCTAATTTATGCTCCCAATTTTCAAGCTGGTCCTTGCCTTTGATCTTATCCTTCCTGAAGTGGTCGTGTCTCACATTTCGCGCAATGTGAAACATCCAGGTTCTAAAGTCGCCATCTCCGCGAAACAGATGGCGGTACTTGATGATCCTCAAGAAGGTATTTTGAATCAGGTCTTCGCTCAACTCCTGATCTTTGTTCATACCATAAAAGAAGCCATACAAAGGCCGCTTGTAGCGCTCGAAAAGGAGGCCCATATGATCCAGGTTCCCATCTCGTACGCTGATCATCAATGCATTGTCGGAAAGATGTTCCAAATCAGAATACTCAGTTCATGCAGGGAAACTTGACCTTTGTGGAAAAGTTACAGCTGCTCAGATAAATTTACAGATTAATAGGGGTCAGGTCCAAAATGAATGAATTTGGAGGGTTAGGCACTAACGTTAGCCACAAAAAAAGATCAAGTTGCCTTGATCTTTCTTGGTTTACAGGTGATGACTAGTGCTTTTAAGCACTGCGCATTTCCGCCATTTTGTTGCGCTCATTTTGGAGCTCTCGTGAAAGCTTCATCTGTTTTTCCAGGGCCTTGCGTTTGTAGTTTTCAAATTCCTTGCTGATGATGTTTTCCATTTCCATTTTCTCTTTCAGCGATTGATAGATCATTTTAAGCCTTCCCGTCACTGCGCCAACAAGGAGGATCATTCCCAATAGCACAAATCCGACCAGCCCGATAAAAAAACCCTTTGTAAAATCAATACCCAAAACGGTAATGTGCTTACTTGCAAATTCTATCTCAGCCATGGAATCCTCCTTTTGCTTGACGTTGGCAACTGCTGCTGCCACATTCAATTTGAGCATTTCGATTTCGTTTCTGGCTGCCACAAGGTCAGACTGCACCTTCTTGATTGAATCCCTGGTGATCTTCCACATACCATCCAATATGTACTCCTTAATCACCTTGTATTCATTGAAGGTTTCCGATTTTTCCTTCATCAAAGCATAACGCTCGTTGAGTGTTTTGGCATCCTTAACCAGGGCTCCATCTGCCTGCGTTTGTGCCACAGCTATATTTACAAACACTAAATAACAAATCACAAATAAGCTCCGCATATTCTATTTAGGTTTAAAGTTGACATCATTCAAACGTACACCGTCCGCTACTCTTGTCATAATCATTTAAATTAAAGCCTCAGAATTGTCGATCAATTAAACATTGCATCGATGAATGCAAGAGACCTCCGAGACATGGGCCGAATCCAATCTCTGAACACTCCTGCATTACGCTTTATCCCGTATGATATAAAATTGGCGAAATCCTAGCCATATTATTACAAATTGATTGGTAATAAGGTAGTTAAGTAATATTATCAGCGATTTTGCACTTTTTCAAGTTTGAGGCGCATCTTGAAAAAGCGGATAATTTTTGGTAAACTTTGTAAGTACCAATTCTTTAGAAGCTATGAGCCTGGTTACCAAAATTGAAGGCTGGGGAAACACACACCGACCCGGCTGGCTGGATATATTCCGCATCATACTTGGATTGTTCGTCACCTATAAAGGCTTTGAGTTTATGTTCAACATAGACTACCTGCAAGGAACGACTGCCGGCATGGACATTATGTTTAGCGGGGCAGCCATTGCACATTATGTGATATTTGCACATGCGCTTGGCGGACCATTAATTGTTTTCGGGCTGTATACCCGCATTGTCAGCCTTATCCAGGTTCCAATACTTGTGGGTGCCGTTGTATTTGTGAATTATCCCAAGGGATTTCTTTCCGTTGGTAACCACATGGAGTTAGAGATCTCCATTGTAGCACTCATTGGTCTTATCGTTTTTATGATCTTTGGAGCTGGAAAATTTTCGCTTGACGAAAGAAGACGAAAAGACCCGACCACCCATTTAGATTAACAAAAACCATTTCAGGATTTTACCACTTTGAAGGCGTGCGTCCATTCATTGCGAATAAACCCTGGGATGCACCACAACATGCAAAGTGGTTCTATGGCCCTGGCGGACTCCACCTTGCCGAAGTCGGCTGCTTCCCATCCAAACATATTGAGTATGTCAGCCACTTTCTTTTTGGCTCCTTCATCATTTCCGCAAATGAACATTGTAGGTTTTCCCGAAGATAAAGCCGGATTTACCATGAGTGAATTGCCTACACTGTTGTAGGCTTTTACAAATTTTGTTTCAGGTGAAGTTTTTTGTAGGCGCTCCATCAATGAATCATTAAGGGAGGTGAAAAACTGAAGCACTCCATTTACCGGAGGCAAATCCGCAATGGGATTGGTAGTATCTATCACCACTTTACCCGCTAAAATATTTCTCAGTGACTTAACTAATTCCTCTGCAGCAGTCCCTTTCACTGCCAGCACGATGATGTCGCCAAAAGCAGTGGTCTCTTCAAATGAGCCAGTGTTGCCTTTTACTGATTTCGATTTCCAATCTTCAAGCTTCTTTGGATCACGACTACCTAACATGACCTCATGGCCATGCTTTAAAAAACCTGAGGCAAGTACCTTAGCGACCTGCCCTGAGCCAAGCACTCCTATTTTCATTGTTTCCATAAACTTCTAATGCTTAATTTGACCTCTTAATAATCCAATAAAAACATAACCTGTCCAAATAATGTTCAAATACGCGGCCATCATTTTCCTCCTTTACCTGCTCCAACCAATCCACCTTCAAGCCCAACTGAAGACATTAGAAAAAATAGAACAGGCGTCAAAAGATGAATTGCATCATGCCTTCACAGAATTTCGCGACTTTCTGCGCATTGCAAATGATGGACATTTTATCGAGCAAATAAACGGTAACATGAATTGGGCGATAGCAGCTTTTGAAAAAAGGGGATTCAAAACACAGGTCATTACCACACCTGGTGCGCCCCATGTATATGCTGAAAAGCAATTTGTAAAAAAAGGGAAAACCGTTCTCTTCTATCTCCAAATAGATGGCCAACCAGTAGACACTTCAGTCTGGGATCAGGAAAGTCATTACATCGCATAATTGAAAGAATAAAGAAACGGCCGGTGGGAAAAAATCGAGTGGACACAGCTAGATGAATCATTCAATCCGGATTGGCGAATCATTGCACGGTCAGCCTCCGATTCGAAAGGTCCAGCCATGTGTTTCCTCACGGCTTTAACCATTCTCGACAAGCACAAAGTAAAACCCAACTTCAATATCAAAGTGATCATGGACTTTCAGGAAGAAATGAGCTCTCCTCAACTAGAGTGGGTGGTACAAAACAACAAGGCATTGCTACAGTCCGATATGGTTTTGATCATGGACGGCACCCGCCATGTTTCAAATCTTCCTACACTCTGCTTTGGTGCACGAGGTATTGCCACAGCGACAATCAAGGTATTTGGACCTCGTCATGCATTGCATAGCGGACAGTATGGAAACTATGCCCCAAATCCGGTTTTTGCCATGTCAAAATTATTGGCAGGATTGAAAGATGAGCAAGGCAGGGTAACCTTGCCCGGATTTTATGATGGTATTGAACTGACCGATCTGGACAAGAAAGCGCTGAAAGAAATTCCAGAAGATGTAGCAGAGATAAACAGAACCCTCGGTATTTCCAGGCCTGATGCTGTTGGTGAAACTTATCAAGAAGCCATGCAATATCCCAGTCTCAATGTGCGTGGCCTTAGATCAGGATGGGTGGGCAATGAAGTGCGAACCATCATACCGGAGGAGGTAATCGCTGAAATAGACATGCGGTTGGTGCCTGAGGCATCGGGGGAGAAACTAATGGGCCTGCTGAGGAATTACATCACAGAAAATGGATTTCATTTGGTGGATGGCGTGCCCACCGAAGAAGAGCGAATACAATATCCAAAACTTGCTTCGATGACCTATATATTGGGATCAGCGCCATTTAGAACAGACCTGAATACCGAATTGGGCAGTTGGCTGTCACGGGCCCATGAAAGACTATTTGGAAACCAATTTGTAAAGCTGAGAACAACGGGCGGATCACAACCTATAGCTCCGTTTATTCAAACATTAAATATTCCTGCCGTATCTGTTCGCATTCCCAATCCTGATAACAGCATTCATGCGCCCAATGAAAATATCAGGGTAGGCAATTTCTTGGAAGGAATTGAAACGATGGTGGGCGTGCTCACTGAAAAGTTGTAATCAGGATAAATATTTTTTTTTGATTTAGAATCTCAAGTTGATGAAAATCGGTCTTCTCTCTGATACGCATGGTCATCTCGATCCTAAAATTTTTGACTACTTCAAGGAAGTGGACGAAATATGGCACGCAGGCGATATTGGCGACATTAACGTAATTGAAGCACTTGAAAAATTCAAACCCACCAAAGCGGTTTACGGAAACATAGACAGTGCGTCTATTTACAATCGCTTTCCAGAAGACTGGATGTTTACTTGCGAAGGTGTTGAAGTTTGGATTACCCATATCGCAGGTTCACCCCCACGTTACCACGACCGGATAAGAAGCCAACTATTAAAGCATCCTCCCGATCTGCTCATTTGTGGACATTCCCACATCATGAAAGCCCAGCGGGACACTAAGTTTGACAATATGCTGTACCTCAACCCTGGTGCTGCCGGCAACCATGGCTTTCATCATATCAAAACGATTGTGCGGTTTGAACTGGATAAATCCCAAATTAAAAACATGCAGGTGATCGAACTCGGCAAACGAGGAAGTATTATTTGAACTATGTATCGGGCAAACACCGAACTGTCACGACAAAAGATATTGCCTCAAAGAGGCATGGGACATTTTGAGGAAGTAGTTTTGTATCTCCTTTGCCGGTTCAACTAAGTGAAGAGCGTAGCCCCCAAACAAAAAAGTCAACCATTGCCGGCTGACTTTTTTATGATTAGGTATAGGTCTAATTAAGCTTTCTTGGATCCTTTGGCCTTAAAATCTTCTTTGATTTTTTCCACATCCACAGATTTCATGACAGGTTGAAAATTCTGGTTTTTCAAGTCTGTTCTTCTGCGTGAAGACTCCGCTCTGTCTCTTCTTACTTTTCTCTTTAGTCTGGTAACTCCCATGATACTAGCAATTTATTGTGTTCCTGCCCTTTGCAGTAGGCCGCAAAAATAGCAGAATTCATCAATCTTAAAAAATAATTTTGCCTTCATACACCATGTAAACCGTGTAAATCAATGGAATCATGGTTAGTTTTGGCCCTTACGCATGGAAAAACCGTCACTGCCCAAAGGTACCCGAGATTTTGGACCGACCGTCATGGCCCGGAGGCAATACATTCTGGAGGTCATTCAGAAGGTATTTAAGCAATACGGCTTTCAACAACTGGAAACCCCCGCGATGGAAAACCTGTCAACCCTGACCGGCAAATACGGGGAGGAAGGAGACCAACTGTTGTTCAAAATCCTGAATTCAGGAGACTTTCTAAAAGGGGTTGACGACCAACATCTGAAACAACGTGATGCCAAAGCCCTTGCCAGTGAAATTTCTGAAAAAGGACTCAAATATGACCTTACCGTACCCTTTGCGAGGTATGTGGTAATGAATAGAAATGAAGTCACTTTTCCTTTTAAAAGATTTCAGATACAACCGGTATGGCGTGCGGATCGTCCACAGAAAGGCCGTTATCGCGAGTTCTACCAATGCGATGCCGATGTAATCGGAACGGATTCTTTATTGTGTGAAGCCGAAATCATCCTCATGATCCATGAAGTATGCTCCGGTCTCCAAATCAAGGACTTTAGCATCAGGGTAAATCACCGCGGTATACTTTCCGGTTTGGCGGAAATATCCAATGCCAAAGGAAAAGAAAATGCCCTGTTCGTAGCCATAGACAAGTTGGATAAGATTGGCGAGGAGAAGGTGAAAGATGATCTCAATTCGAAAGGCTTTAGCGAAGAGAGCATCACCAGGATATTCGAGATATTAAACTACAGGGGAACCAATATTGAAAAGCTTGATTATTTGTCCACGAAATTATCCAATAGCTCAAAAGGAAAGGATGGGATCAACGACTTGCAATCAATTATCAAGTTACTTTCAAAATTTGATCTGGCCGCTGATTCATTTGAGCTGGACATGACGCTGGCCAGGGGCCTCAGCTATTACACAGGAACTATTTTTGAAGTGAAAATCAATCATGTGGCTATTGGCAGCGTGAGTGGAGGTGGGCGCTATGATGATCTCACAGGGGTCTTCGGATTGCCAGGCGTATCAGGGGTTGGATTCTCATTTGGTGTTGATCGACTTTACGATGCGCTTGATGAATTGAAGTTGTTTCCTGAAGAAACAGAAGAATCATCACAAGTGCTCATAGTACACATGGATGAACCATCAATGACTTATGGGTTGGAAGCCTTGAAGGAACTAAGGAGAGAAGGGGTTGCTTCAGAAATTTATCCCGATGTAGCCAAACTAAAAAAGCAACTTGATTATGCCAACAAGAAGAAAGTTCCATTTGTAATCGTAATTGGATCAGACGAAATGAAAAGCGGAGAACTCACTTTTAAGCATATGCGCAGCGGTCAACAAGAAAAACTCACCCTCAAAGAAATTCTAATTCAATTTTGAAATCGACTCATCAAATTTCCAACAAGCCTTTGACCCTTGAGGATGTAGCAGATATCTTAAAGGGTCAAATCAGTTTGTCAGATGAGTCGGCCCACTTGATCATCAGGTGTCGGCAATACCTGGATGAAAAAGTAGGCCATGCCACAGCGCCCATTTATGGCATTAACACGGGCTTTGGTTCCCTATACAGCAAAAACATTGCGCCAGATGATTTGGGCAAACTTCAAAAAAATCTGGTGATGTCACATGCTTGTGGCACCGGGGCAGAAGTGCCGTCAGAGATAGTAAAATTAATGCTGTTGTTGAAAGTGCAATCTCTCTCCTATGGCTATTCAGGTGTGCAACTGGAAACCGTTCAGTATCTAATTAATTTTTACAACCACAATGCTTTTCCTGTGGTTTACGAAATGGGGTCGCTGGGGGCATCAGGTGACCTTGCACCTCTGGCCCATCTTGCGTTGCCCCTCATTGGCCTTGGCGAAGCCTACTGTGAGGATAAAAAATTCAAAGGTGAAGCGTTGCTGCGCAAACTGGAACTGGAACCTGTAGAGTTCAAAGCCAAAGAAGGGCTTGCTTTATTAAACGGCACCCAATTTATGAGTGCTTATGGCGTCTGGTCACTCCTGCAGGCAAAACGCTTAAGCCAACTGGCCAATCTTATCAGCAGCCTGTCATTGGACAGCTTTGATGGACGAATCGAACCTTTTGATGAACTGGTACATGGTATTCGGCCGCATCCCGGGCAGATGCATGTGGCCAAAGAAATAAAGAGAATTCTTGAAGGCAGCATGATTCTCGCACAGCCCAAAAAGCATGTTCAGGATCCTTATTCGTTCCGGTGCATTCCCCAGGTACACGGGGCTACTGAAGATGTTATACAATTTGTCAAAGAAACATTCACCACCGAAATTAACAGCGTTACAGATAATCCTAATTGTTTTCCTGAAGAAGACAAGATCATTTCTGCCGGTAATTTCCATGGTCAGCCGTTGGCGATGGCCATGGATTTTCTGGCAATTGGATTGGCAGAGCTGGGGAGCATATCTGAACGAAGAACCTATCAGCTAATTTCTGGTTCCCGCGACCTTCCCAATTACCTTGTGGCCAATCCGGGTATCAATTCCGGATTGATGATTCCACAGTATACAGCCGCCTCTTTGGTGAGCCAAAACAAACAGCTTTGCTCACCGGCTTCCATTGATTCGATTGTTTCGTCAAACGGTCAGGAAGATCACGTGAGTATGGGAGCCAACGCGGCCACCAAACTGTACAGGGTGGTCAACAATATTTATTCAATTTTAGCCATTGAACTACTCACCGCTGCCCAGGCCCTTGAGTTTAGAAAACCATTGAAAACTTCGCCCATATTGGAGGAATTTGTTAATACTTTAAGATCAACCGTTCCGTTTATAGAAACAGACCGTTTACTTCACGAGGACATAGTGAAGACAGAATTGTTTCTAAAAGAATACAATCTCAAAAAGTGAATAAAACCATTGCGCTAATCTGTGGAACGCTTTTATGGGCAAGTGTTACCCAGGCACAGCCCTATGTAAGCGTAGGAGGTCGATTTCAGGTCGATCAGATTAGGGGATGTGCCCCATTCACAGTAACGCTTACCAATCTGCTTGCCGGAAACTGCGATGCTGCCAATCCATGCTCAATGGATTACCTGGGCAATAATCAGCAGACACTTAATCTGTTTACATTTCAATATAATACACCAGGTACATACCAGCTGAAAGTTTTGTATCAGGGCCAGGGAGCGGATCAAATCCTCATTACCGTGGTGCCAAACATTCAACCTGATTTTGAAATGTATACGTGCGCCAACTCCGATGTAAAAATCAAGGTGTTGGAACAAAGCTACCAGCAAATGATCATCGACTTTACCAATGATGGTATTCCTGAAGTGACCATCCCCGGCGGAAATAATGCCACGGCAACACACGATTATGCCACCCCTGGAAGCAAAACCATTTCCGTAAGGGGTTATAACCTCAACTCAGCAGACAATTGCGATTCCAAGGTACAGACATTCAATGCACTGGCTACGTTGCCGACTCCCACCATCAACACATTAACGACATTGAATAAGTCAAGCATTAAACTGGATTTTTCAACTCAACCCAACATTCAATACCGTTTGGAAATTGCGGTTGGAAACGCGGGACCATTTCAATTGGCACAGACCTTATATAATGTGAATACTTTTACCTTATCAAGTATTAATCCCGAAATCAATTACTATTGTTTTAGGTTAGGCGCACTTGATGCCTGCACCGGTGTAAGCAATTACTCCAATATCATTTGCAGCACAAAAGTTAACTTGTCGATTGAAGATGGGCTAAATAAACTGAGCTGGATCACTGCCAATACAGGCATCCAAAGCATTGAAGTTGAAAGAGACAACAGTACATTTACCATTATCCCGGGTGCGCCCACTTCCTTCAATGACATAGACATTGAATGTAATACAGAATACTGCTATCGTGTTATCACCAGGTATAGCGGTGCAATCCGCAGTGTATCACTTCAATATTGTGGAGAATCATTCAAGATCACCAACCCGCCAGCTGTGATCAATGCCAGTGCAGTAGCCACCAATGATGGACTTAATCTGGAATGGCAACAAGCGCCAGGAAGTACTCCATCCTTGTATAACGTACTTGTTGCGGTGGATGAACAGAACTATGGGCAACTGGCATCCGTCACAACCAACAAGTACATCGACAAAAATTTCAATCCGGAGAGCAGCTTTACCTATCGGGTGGAATACACAGACGAATGCGATAATAAAAGCCCACAAGGCATAACCATTGATCCGATACGATTAGCTGGCACCATCGATAATAACATCATTTCTATTTCATGGAACCCGTTCAGGGGGTGGACCAATGGAGTCAGCAACTACATCATTGACAAATTTGATTTACAGGGCAGTCTGATCAAATCGATTGACGTAGGACTGAATACTTCCTTCATAGACGATGAAGCTGATCCCGACAATCAATTTATAACATATAAAATCAGGGCCATTCCCAATGAAAGTGGAATTCCTGTATCCGTCTCAAACAGAATCGATTTCATCAAGGATTCAAAAATATTCTTTCCCACAGCTTTCAGTCCCAACGGTGATGCGTTGAATGATCAGTTCTTTGTGTCCGGTCAATTTATTGTAGAAATGGAACTAGCCATTTTCAATAGGTGGGGTGAATTGATTTTTATTACCAATGAGATGAACGAAACCTGGGATGGAACCCATAACAACCAACCTGCTGCAGAAGATGCTTATGTATGGTCTATACAGGTGACTGATCTTGCAGGACGTACCTACAAGGAGTCAGGAACAGTGGCCTTACTACGCAAAAAGAAATAAGTTATTACAGAGCTCATCCCAATTATCCTAAATTTGCAGTCAATAGCGGCAACCAAAATAATTTATTATGCTGGATATGATGAAAATGATGGGCAAAATGAAAGAAGTGCAAGCCCGCATGAAGGAAGCCCAGGATAAACTGGTGCTGATCAAGGCTACTGGTGAATCCGGTGGAGGGATGGTAAAGGCTACCGTAAATGGAAAGAAGCAACTCATCGACTTGGATATTGATCCCACCATTTTAAAGGCAGATGATAAAGTACTGATTCAGGACTTGACCATCGCAGCCATTAACAAGGCCATGGAGGAAGCTGAAATCCTGGCCAAAGAAGAACTTCGAAAAAGCACTGAAGGATTGATTCCCAACATCCCGGGAATGGATTTTAGTAACCTCATGGGATGAGCACTGTTGCGGTTGTCATCCTTAATTACAATGGCAAAGCACTGCTTAAAAAATTTCTACCTGGTGTCATTCAACATAGTCCTGCTGCAAGGGTAATTGTGGCAGACAATAATTCTGTGGATGGATCTAAAGAATTTCTGGCTCAGGAATTCCCACATATTGAAATAATTCCAATCACTTCCAACCTCGGTTTTTGTGGTGGTTACAATTACGCCCTTGAACAAATTGAATCCGATTACTACCTCCTCCTTAACTCAGATGTTGAGGTGACACCCAACTGGCTTTCGCCTATGGTCGAAATCCTGGATCGGGATCAGCACGTGGCGGCCATACAGCCGAAAGTTTTGTCCTATCATAAAAAAAATAATTTTGAACATGCCGGAGCCGGAGGGGGATTTATTGATGCACTGGGCTATCCTTTTTGCAGGGGAAGAATTTTTGATTTCCTCGAGGAAGATCTTGGGCAATATGACGATTCAATTCCGGTTTTTTGGAGCTCCGGAGCCTGCATGTTGATTAGGGCATCACTGTTCAAAGCCTTTGGCGGGTTCGATGAATCTTTTTTTGCACATATGGAAGAAATTGACCTTTGTTGGAGGCTGAAGCGGGCTGGACACCAAGTAATGTACTGTGGACAAAGCAAAGTATACCACATGGGCGGTGGCACCCTGAGCCAGGAAAACCCAAGGAAGACCTATCTTAACTTTAGAAACGGGCTCATGTTGTTGATAAAGAACCTCAAACCCCTCGACCTGGTAATTAAGTTGCATTTGCGAATAATACTGGATTGGATAGCTGCTTTTAGGTTTTTAGCCAATGGCCAGGGAAGGAGTTTTGCAGCTGTTTTCAAGGCCCATTTTTACATCTTTACCCACTTTCTGACGTTGTGGTCCAAACGCACTAACGCGCCATACCAGGTCGACCTTGTATATAGAGGTTCAATCGTTTTCGACTACTTTATTTCCGGAAAAACAAAGTTCAATAAATTGAATTTTAATAATCCCAAATAGTGCTTCTTCTGCGAAGGTGTCTTCGCAGATTCATAATAAATGCAAGCACCAGATAAATGATCACAGGAGACCCGAATGTGAGGAAAGACAAGTAAATAAAATAGAGCCTTATACTCGAAGTGGCAATTCCTAATTTCTCTCCGAGCCGGGTGCAGACGCCAAAAGCATGCCGCTCAAAAAAGTGTTGAATTCTTTTAATCAAGTCACCCATTACCAATCATTTTTTTAATAAACAATCCATTTACCTGAGTAAACGTCCATTTAACGACATTAAAAACTACTTGCAAATATAAGCGGTTAAAACCCTAGCCTGAATGGCCCATTTCTTATTTTTTTGAGTATAATTGCAAAAAAATGCCGATAACCATACCTTTGCAACTCGCTAAATAACTTTAAACTTAATTCCATGAGAAAAATTGTGTACGCATTCCTAATCATTGGTACGTTAACCTTTACCGGTTGTACGCTCCCCAGTATGATTAAGATGTCCAAGGAACAGAACTTAACCGTTACTCCCAACCCCCTTGAGGTTCATAAAGATACAGTTAGCTATGATATGGCAGCCAATCTACCTGTTAAAATGCTTAAGAAAGGGTCAGTTTACAGCCTGAACTCCTTCTACAAGTATGGTGACAGTGAAGTGGCGATGGACCCCATTGCATTCAAAGCTGAAGATTATCCCAACAGTGGTACGGAGCAACCAAAGGTTACCAAATCTTTCTCATTTCCATATCAGCCTGCCTACAAGACCGGAACATTAGAAGTTGAAGGTGTGGCCTCAAAAGGTACCAAGTCTAAGACAACACCCAGGTTGGCCGTAGCCACTGGAGTGATCACCACTTCTAAACTGGTGCAGAACTCATACTATGCCGCCTATGCCGGACATGGATACAACAACCAGGAAGAAATCATTCCTGTAGTTATCCCTGATTTCATCTTCCAACAAGGAAGGTCAGTGCTGCGTCCCACCGAGATCAAAAGTGACAAAGGAAAGCAGCTGGATGCATTTATCGCTTCCAAAAACGTAACCCGTACAGTAACGATCACAGGTACCCACTCTCCTGAAGGTGCAGAGCGTATTAACACTCGCCTTTCTTCAGATCGTGCTACTGCCATCGAGAAATATTACCGTGCTCAAATGAAGAAGTATGACTATAAGGGCATGGCGGACTCCATCAACTTTATTCTTAAGCCGGTAGTGAGAGACTGGGCTGAGTTTAAAGCTGCGTTGGCCGCTTATGATGGAATTACCTCTGATGAAAAATCGGAATACTTAAACATCGTTAACGGAGCAGGTACATTTGAAGAGCAAGAGAGACAGTTGAAGAGGCTCTCCACTTACCGCAAGGTATTTAAGGATGTATATCCTGGTTTGAGAACAGCTAAGACTGAGATCCTTACTATCAAAGACAAAAAGACTGATGCTGAAATATCTGTATTGGCAAAGCAAATCACTCAAGGAAGCATGAAAGCCGATACCCTTTCATTTGAAGAAATGATGTATGCAGCTACGCTTACGCCTTCCCTGGAAGAGAAAGCCGCCATCTACACAGCAGCCACAAAGAAAGGAAACAACTGGAATGCTCATAACAACCTTGGAGCGGTTTATGTAGCCATGGCTATAGCAGACAAGTCTAAGGCAGCAGATATGGCAAGTAAAGCAGCTGCTCAATTGGAAATTGCGGCTAAATTGAAAGAGACTCCTGAAGTTCATGCCAACCTGGCTTCTGTAGCATTGATGCAAGGCAATCCTTATAAAGCTGCCAGCCATGCTTCAAAAGCATTGAATGGTGCCAGCGGAGATGTATCGCGTGGCGTAAATGGTGTCAAAGGAGCTTGCGAGATTTACACTGCCAAGTACGCTGACGCAGTACGTTCTGAGTCTTCCGCTTTGGATACTGACGTTAACCTTTTCAACAAAGGACTTGCTCAGCTTTTGAACAAAGACTACGCCAATGCGTCTACATCTTTTGCAGAAGCTTCTAAGAAGAATGCGAATATGGCCATTGCACACTATGGTGCGGCCGTTGCTGCAGCCCGCTCAGGTAATGCTTCAGGTGTGGCCGCCAGTTTGGCCAGCGCAGTGAAGATTGACCCTAGCTTAAAAGATAAGGCTTTAACCGATCTTGAATTTGCAGCATTCTCGACTACTGATGCTTTCAGAGATGCATTGAAATAATTGACATTAAATCGATAAAAAAACCCCTCTTGTTAACCCATGAGGGGTTTTTTGTTGCCTGGCCTTTAAGAGAAAAAGTGATCAATCACTTTAACCAGTTCAATCGTATGACTATTTTTACGCTTCCGCCTTCAGCATGGCGGACTAGCACCAATCAATAAAGCAACCATGAGAGAAATCCAGTTTAGAGAAGCATTGCGGGAAGCCATGAGTGAAGAAATGCGCAGGGACAAGCGCGTATTCCTTATGGGCGAGGAAGTGGCTGAGTACAATGGGGCTTACAAAGTAAGCCAGGGAATGTTGGATGAATTTGGTCCGCAACGCGTAATCGATACCCCCATCACGGAACTGGGATTTGCAGGCATTGGCGTAGGCGCGGCCATGAATGGTACCCGGCCGATTATTGAATTCATGACTTTTAATTTTTCTCTGGTTGCCATTGACCAGGTCATTAATTCTGCAGCCAAGATGATGTCTATGTCCGGGGGTCAATTCAATGTGCCTATGGTCTTCAGAGGACCAACAGGCAATGCCGGTATGTTAAGCTCCCAGCACTCTCAAAACTTTGAAAGCTGGTATGCCAACTGCCCGGGCTTAAAGGTGGTGGTTCCTTCCAACCCGTACGATGCCAAGGGTTTATTGAAAACAGCCATACGGGATGATGATCCGGTTATCTTCATGGAATCTGAGTTAATGTATGGTGACAAAGGAGAAGTGCCTGAAGAGGAGTATTTGATTCCCATTGGACAAGCCAAAATTACCAAAGCTGGCTCAGATGTTACCATTGTCTCTTTTGGCAAGTTTATGAAGGTAGCCATGAGTACGGCTGAGGAATTGGAAAAAGAAAACATATCCGCAGAAGTGATAGACCTTAGATCGGTAAGACCTATCGATTATAACACAGTGGTGGAATCCGTCAAAAAGACTAACCGGTTAGTGATTATAGAAGAAGCGTGGCCCCTGGCTGCCATCTCTTCGGAGATTACGTATCACATTCAAAAGCACGCCTTTGACTATTTGGATGCGCCCATTCACAGAATCAACAGCCTGGACGTGCCACTACCTTACGCTCCTACCTTAATCGAAGCTATTTTGCCTAATGTCGAGCGAAGTGTCAAGGCCGTGAAGGCAGTGCTGTACCGGGATTAATTTTGCCTTATATGTTGTGGTAAGTGAGTAGAAGTCGCCATGCAGCAACTACTTTGCCTTCTTTGAGTAATTGGCGGGCCTTGGCGTGAGCCGCTGTTACATCTGAAAACTCATTTACTTCCTCCAATGATCCGCGGGCGGGTATTTCTTCCACATTACCCAACATGCCCAGATCATTGCCTGTGAGTACTTTGCTTTTGCGAATCGCATCAGGAATCTGATCAATCCCTATCCCCAGGGTTGTCAAAGGCTTTGGCACTTTGAAGATGGCATTACCATGGGCCCGGCAATAATAATCACCGCCCATCCTTGCCACCGGATCAAGTTTCAATTGGTCTATTTTTCCATCACCATCTAAAATCTCGTCTTTAATGTGCATCAACAATACTTCACAAATTACCAGATTCCCTGCCCCACCCTGATCACCCAGTGGAATGATGTCATTGACCTTACATTCAAACGAAACAGGTGCCTCACCTACCCGGGGTGGTTTCACCCGTTGAGAAACCACCTGGGTAAGACCCGACTTTACAAACTCATTAACTCCCTTTGCATACTCCGTGCTCGACAATGAGGCTTGTTGCACGATGGAGTAATTCACAATATTGACGACCACCTCCGGAACCTCCAGCACATTTTCATAGGTATGTTTTGTAGTATTGTTTTTTCCTCTTCGTGATGGAGAAAAAATCATAATTGGTGGATTGGCGCTAAAGACATTAAAGAAACTGAATGGACTCAGATTGATATTTCCACTTTTGTCAATCGTACTCGCAAATGCAATTGGCCTGGGAGCAACTGCGCCTAACAGATAGGTGTGCATTGTGGATACCGGTATTTCTTTGGGGTCTATAGTCATAGTGATCTAAGGCTACTGCGCAGGTAAAACCAGTCCTTTGCACTCTCCAAATCCAATTCTAACTCCGTTCTTATTGGCATGGCCTTTAAGTATAACCTCGTCACCGTCTTCGATGAACTGACGTGTGGATCCGTCAGCAAGTGTTATAGGATTCTTGCCATTCCAGGTAGTTTCAAGCATCGAACCAAAAGACCCAGGCTTCGGACCGCTAATTGTCCCAGATGCGTACAAATCTCCAACTTGTATGTTGCATCCATTTACGGTGTGATGCGCCAGCTGTTGACACATATTCCAATACATGTACTTGAAATTAGATTGTGTCACAGTCTTTTCCTTTTTACCACAAGCAATGGTTACCGCCAGATCAATGTCAAAGTTTTTATTGCCATCAAAATCCAGGTAGGGTAATACTTTAGGATGCTGTGTTGGACCAGCTACCCTAAATGGCTCAAGGGCATCCAGGGTCACTATCCATGGTGATATAGTAGAAGCAAAATTTTTGGCCAAAAAAGGACCCAGTGGCACATACTCCCAGGTTTGGATATCTCTGGCTGACCAATCATTGAAAAGCACCAAACCAAAAATGTGATCCTCTGCCTCTTTTGTGGAAATGGATGAACCTAGTTTAGTGTTGGCGCAAGTGATAAAGGCCATCTCTAATTCGAAATCCAGTTTTTTACAAGGCCCAAAAGAAGGCAACTCCGCATCTGGGGCCTTAGTTTGTCCTTTTGGTCTGTGGATGGGCGTTCCTGAAACCACGATGGATGATGCGCGTCCATGATAGCCAACAGGTAAGTGTACCCAGTTTGGCAGCAATGCATTTTTGGGATCCCGAAACATGCTCCCCACATTGGTAGCATGCTCTTTGCTGCTATAAAAATCAGTATAGTTCGCAACCCGTACCGGCATTTGCATTTCCACTTCAGTTACGGGGATTAGCGCCAACTCGCGCGCAGCTACATTACCCTGAAGTTCATCATTGTCGTTGCGCAATAATTCTGAAATTCGCTCCCTGATTTCACCTGTCTTTTTTCGGCCTAGCGCTATAAAATCATTAAGGTATTGTTGATTGAATATCCCGGGAGGAAGTCCCATGCCATCGAAAAACCCCTTCTCATACAGGTAAACCAAATCAAGCACATGATCCCCTATGGCCACTCCCGCCACAGGAGTGAGATAATGCGTTTTGAAAATTCCAAATGGAAGATTTTGAATCGGAAAGTCCGAACCTTCCGGTACCTCTACCCAACTTTCTAAGTTTGGATCATTTGCTTTACTCATCCCTTTCTCATTTAAACGCCAACTTGCTGTTTGCTCAGTTATATTCACCTCGGAAATTTCATTACTTTGAGGCGTGAGCCGTAAGCTAGCATTACCCGATGATTTCCAAAAGATAATTAAAGACCTTTTGGGAACCGAATACAATTCATTTTTTGATTCACTGGTCAGCTCACCGCCTTCAAGTATCCGAATAAACCCAAACAAAAACTATCCTTCAGGTTTAGGGAACAAAATACCGTGGACGAAATACGGAGTATATTTAAAAGAAAGACCAGCCTATACATTAGATCCATGGCTGCATGCTGGAGGATATTATGTACAGGAACCAAGCTCAATGTTTCTGGAGGAAGCCGTCAGGAACAGCATTGATCTCAGTCAATCGATTATAGCACTTGACCTTTGTGCGGCTCCAGGAGGCAAATCCACGCACTTATTAAGTATGCTTAATTCACAAAGTCTGCTCGTAAGCAATGAAGCCATCCGGTCACGTGTCTCCATTCTTGCTGAGAATATGCAGAAATGGGGCCATGCGAATGTAATGGTTACCCACAACGATCCCGCTGATTTCTCAAACCTGGAGGGAGTTTTTGACCTGATTGTGGTTGACGCTCCCTGTTCGGGAGAAGGACTATTTCGAAAGGATATTGATGCCGCCAATGAATGGTCCATTCAACAGGTAGAATTATGTGCATTGCGGCAGCGAAGAATTTTAAAAGACATTTGGCCCGCGCTAAAACAAAATGGAGTACTTATTTACAGTACCTGCACCTATAATACCACTGAGGACGAAGAGGTAATGAATTGGCTCCAGACAGCATGTGATGCTGAATTCATCCCTATTCCAACGCAAGAAGATTGGGGCATAGTGGAATCTAAAATTAAAAAGGCCATAGGATACCGTTTTTACCCACACAAATTGCAGGGTGAGGGCTTTTTCATTTCTGTATTAAGAAAAATTAAACCCCAGGAAGAAATTCGCATTACCCCAAGAAATTCACTCAATGGTTTACAGACTGACGAAAATCCGATTAGAGATTGGATAACCAACCACGATGCATTTACATTCCATAATGTAAAGGGTATAATTGGGTGCTTACCGGTCCAATCAAAAGCGTTGGCAACCTTTCTTTCAGAACATTTGAATACCAGATTAATAGGGACTCCCCTGGCGACAAGCAAGCGCGGAAAACTTGTCCCTGAACATGCAGCTGCGTTGTCTATCCATTTGAATAAAAACAATTTCTTTCATTTACACCTTACCTTGGAGCAGGCACTCCAATATTTGCGCAAAGATGCCCTGGCGATAGACCCTATGGAAAGGGGTTTTGGACTGGCCTCCTATCAGGGTGCTACTTTGGGTTGGCTCAATTCTATTTCCTACAGAATCAACAACATGTATCCTTCCAATTGGAGAATCCGAATGAGGTAAATGCCCCTTTCAGTATGCTAAATAGGCCTCTATTATGCCATCAGGAAGGGCCACACCGCTGAAGAAGATGCCCACACAAAAAACTTTTTCATAATAATTGGATTTTTGAATGGCCAATGGCAAAGAACTTACTGAAATCAATGTGAATGAAAGGGTAAAGATAATGAGCATGATGGACACCAGTACCGTGGAAGGAAAGACCAAAATAGCCCCCATTGAGATAAGCGTAATCAATGCGCCAGCATTAAACGATCGTTCCAGACCATACTGCGTAACCTTTGAGCTCACCGGCAATGAAATCAACGCGGAAAAAAACAAAATGCCTACCAATATGAGGTTTCCTTGAAGACCCCCCATCCATTGACCTACGCTAGCTTCAAGAATGTCAGGCATGATATTGAACAATATGGTGGTAGCCAACCCTAATACAACGCCCATTAGAAAAATAGGACCATACTTTGATCGTTGGGTATCAAAAGTAAAGGAAGCCATTGGGCCAGACTCATTTCCACCGCTTAACTTGAATAGTCCCAAAGAGTTTTTTCGGAGTGCATATCCACTAAGAAAAGTGATCACTCCTCCTGCCATAAATGTAGCAGGTGCCCCTATGTAATCGATGATGTCTACAATTACAGGTTCGACTGAATAAATAAGATTAGCTACAATCGTTAATACAGCCATTGCCTTAGGTAGCTTCTCAACGGGTGTAAACAATTCCAGTGTTGACAGGGCAGGACTGGTGAAAATACTCATGGCGATCAACCAGCACACAACCAAAATAGGCAGCACATACTTGAACACCTCTCCCGGGTCCGACAATAGTGTAAAAGCGACAGCCATAAAAACCATTGCAGCGAAGCTGATGCCCGAACTAATAATCGGCAGTCGATGACCATTGCTGAATCTGTACTTGTCACCTAATCTGCCGGCATAAATGGGTGTGATCAATAATATAAATCCCTGAACTACGTATAAAAGGAAACTGAAATCGTCAAATCGAAATTTGATCAATAATTTAGGCTGATAATTCTCATAGGCGATCCATCCGATGATGATAGAGCCGTACAAAGATGCCAGACTAAAAAGTTGCTTCCATTGAATGTTTTTAAGATCCAGGGATTCTGATGCGGCCGTTTTCATTATCAAATCAAATTATCATTACAATTTACAATACAGGGTAGAAATCTCGATTTAAAACATCATACACCTCTTATTCAGGTCAAGTTTCATATTTTTGCAGCTTACAAAAATACGAATTCCCATTCATGTCACTTTCGACCAAATATAATCCAGCCGCTGTTGAAGACAAATGGTATAGCTATTGGATACAAAATGGCTTTTTTCATGCTGAGCCAGACCCGAATAAAGAACCGTACTGTATTGTCATTCCCCCGCCTAATGTAACCGGGGTACTACATATGGGGCACATGCTCAACAATACCATTCAGGATGTGCTCATTCGGAGGGCCAGAATGCAGGGCAAAAGTGCTTGTTGGGTACCCGGTACCGATCATGCTTCCATCGCCACAGAAGCCAAAGTGGTGGCCATGCTCAGGGAACAAGGCATCAAAAAATCAGACCTCAGCCGGGAGGATTTCCTGAAGCATGCCTGGGTTTGGAAGGAGAAATATGGAGGAATAATTCTTGAACAACTTAAAAAACTTGGGGCTTCTTGTGACTGGGATCGGACTGCATTTACCATGGACCCGGAGTATTATAATGCGGTGATCCGGGTATTTGTTGACCTGTACAACAAAGGATATATCTATCGGGGATTGCGAATGATCAATTGGGATGTGGAAGCCAAAACTGCCTTGTCCAACGAAGAAGTAATGTATCAGGAAGAAGGCGAAAAGTCTATTCTCTACTCCGTAAGATACAAAATCAAAGGTAAGGAAGAGTGGTTGATCATAGCTACTCAGCGACCCGAAACCATCATGGGTGATGTCGCCATTGCAGTTAACCCGTCAGACGAACGTTATAAAAAATTAATAGGCCAGAAAGTCCTTGTCCCTTTCATTAACAGGGAAATTCCAATTATTGCGGATGACTATGTGGATAAGGAATTCGGGACTGGATGTCTGAAAGTAACGCCAGCCCATGACGTGAACGACTATGAAATCGGTTTAAGGCATAATTTACCCGTAATCGACACCATCAATGACGATGGCACGCTGAATGAGAAGTGTGAAATTCATAAATATGTGGGCAAGGATAGGTTCTTTGTCAGGAAACAAATTGTAAAAGATCTTAAAGAGGTTGGTCAACTGGAAAAGGAAGAGGAGTTCGTTACACGTATTGGCAGATCGGAACGCACCAACACAGTAGTTGAACCCAAACTTTCACTTCAATGGTTTGTGAAGATGAAGGAGATTTCACGTCAAGCCTATCAGTCGGTAGAAAAAGAAGAAATCAAATTACATCCGGCAAAGTTTAAAAACACTTACCGCCATTGGATGGAGAATGTAAGAGACTGGTGTGTATCGCGTCAGTTGTGGTGGGGACATCGCATACCTGCTTATTTTTATGGCGAAGGTGATGATGACTTTGTAGTCGCTGAAAGCCTTCACGAAGCGGTTGAACTGGCATCAAAAAAATCGGGAAAAAAGATTGTTGAATCAGACCTGAGACAGGATTCAGATGTGCTTGATACCTGGGCTTCCTCCTGGCTGTGGCCCATTGAGGTCTTTCATGGATTTAATGACCAACATTTTGACAAGAAAGCGGGAAAGGTAAATGCATCTACCCATACGGATTTATATTATTTCTATCCCACGCAGGTGCTGGTTACCGCACCAGAGATATTGTTTTTCTGGGTGGCACGCATGATCATCGCGGGCTACGAATACATGGATGAAAAACCTTTCGAGGATGTGTATCTCACAGGGATTGTTCGCGACAAGCTGGGAAGAAAAATGTCAAAATCACTGGGCAATTCTCCCGACCCGCTTGAACTTATTGAGAAGTACGGTGCCGATGGAGTAAGGACAGGCATGCTGTTTAGCTCCCCTGCCGGCAATGACCTTCTTTTTGATGAAAAACTTTGCGAGCAAGGAAGAAACTTTTCCAATAAAATTTGGAATGCCTTCCGACTGGTGAAAGGCTGGGAAGAAAAGGAGATGGAAACGCCACTGGAAAATAAGATTGCTGGAGAGTGGTTTGCCGCACGATTAAATCAGTGCATAACAGAACTTGACGATCACTTTTCAAAGTTCAGGATATCGGATGCGCTACTGGCAATCTATAAACTGGTGTGGGATGATTTCTGTGCCTGGTACCTGGAGATGATAAAACCCCCCTTTGGCGAACCTATTGACCAAAACACTTATCAGCAGACTGTAGTATTCTTTGAAAGTGTGCTGAAGTTGCTTCACCCTTTCATGCCATTTATTACCGAAGAACTCTGGCACGAGCTGGATAGTAAAGCGGAATCAGATTGCATTATCGTGGCTTCTTATCCAAATGCTGAAAAATACAACCCGAAAATCATTGCAGAAGGATCATTTGCCTTTGAAGTAATTACTCAAATCAGAAACATCAGAAACACAAAGGGAATTTCACCCAAGGAACCCATCGACTTAATTGTGAGTGAGGCCGGGCAATTCAAAGTTGAACCGTTTGCACCAATAATTGAGAAACTCTCCAACACCAGACCTGTCGGTTACTCAAATACCAAACCCGGAAACGGAATAAGCTTTATTTGTCAGACAATAGATTTTTTTGTGCCCATGGAGGGTATGGTGGATGTAGCCAAAGAATGCGAAGCGCTTCAGAAGGAACTTGACTATACCAAAGGATTTTTAAACTCAGTAATGAAAAAGCTGGGGAATGAGAAGTTTGTAAAGGGCGCACCTCAACCTGTATTGGAAGCTGAACAAAAGAAGAAGGCTGATGCCGAGTCTAAAATATTGACGTTGGAACAAAACCTAAAATCATTGGGCTGCTCTTAAACTCTGGCTACTACAAACAACTCGATGTTATTATACTTCAATTTGAATTTTCTTGCTATGGCCTCATTGGTTAGATTTCCCTTGTAAGAATACACGCCTTTAAGGAACCATCGGTGTGACAGAATCATCTCCTCCACTCCACCTTCCTCCTCAGCGCGCAGGATAGTAGGGGTAAATATGTTGCTCAGTGCCGTTGTGGCAGTATGCGCCACCCTGGAAGCCACATTGGGTACACAATAATGAATTACATCATACTTCTTGAAAACCGGCTTAGCATGAGTAGTGATCTCGGAAGTAGCCACGCAACCGCCCTGGTCGATGCTCAAATCGATTATCAATGAGTCGGGTTTCATCTGACTTACCATTTCCTCAGAAATCACATGGCGCGCCCTGCCCTTTTCAGCACGGAGTGCACCTACCACCACGTCCGCATTTTTCAAACTCTCGCTTAATGTAACCGTGTCAATTGTTGAAGTATAAAATTGATGACCCAGCGTGTGTTTTATTCTTCGGAGTTTATAGAGGTGATTGTCAAAAATCTGAATTTCAGCGCCCAGACTTAAGGCAGCTCTTCCGCAATATTCAGCCACCGTGCCTGCACCAATAATGACCATTTTAGTAGGTGGCACTCCCGTTATTCCTCCCAGGATTATTCCCTTCCCCTTGTTGGCTGAGCTCAAATATTCAGCAGCGATCAGCACTACTGCGCTGCCTGCAATTTCACTCATGGCTCGCACAATAGGTATTCCACCAACCTTATCTTCAATGTACTCCCAAGCCATGGCCGTAATTCTTTTCTTGAGCAGCGCCTGCACATATTCCTTATCCAAATGCCCAGGTTGCAAAGCAGAAATTAAGGTTTGTCCAGGCTTGAAATACTCTATTTCCTCAAGGGTTGGTGGCTCAATCTTTAGAATAATATCAGCCTTATAAACCTCTTCAGGTGTATACACTATTTTGGCCCCCGCCTCGCTGTATTGCTTGTCAGTAAATTTAGAACCTTCCCCTGCCTTCCGTTCCACCCAAATATCATGGCCGTTATTCACCAAAATGGCCACAGCATCTGGCGTCAGGCTGATCCTGTTCTCTTGAAGAGAAATTTCTCTGGGCAAGCCAATGCAAAAGGATTGGCGTTTTTTCTTCACTTTGAGCAGTTGCTCCTGTGGTGCTAAACTTGACTTTGCCAGTGCTGCGAAGCCTGATTTTTTCTTTTCAGTCATACCAAAGCGTATTCAATGATTCGGGTGGTATCGGTGTTTTTGGATATCTTGATCTTAAGATAGTGTAGAGGAAATAATGATTCAACCTTTTCTGGCCACTCAACAAAACAATAGGAACCAGACTCAAAATATTCTTCAACCCCCATGTCATAAGCCTCTGTTTCCTTTGCCAGCCGGTAAAAGTCAAAATGAAAAACGCAGATTCCTTCACGGCTTCGATATTCATTGATGATTGAAAAGGTGGGGCTGCTCGTTTCATCCTTAATGCCAAGCAACCCACATATAACTTTTATCAAAGTGGTCTTACCTGATCCCATCTCACCTTCAAATAGCCATACACGGGTACCTTGTGCTACAGCAATAAGTTCCTTTGCCACATCGGTCAAATCCGCTATTGACGCGGCATTGCCCCCAAAAGCCTTACCCCACGATTCAGGCATTCTTCGAAGTTAAGAAAATTAAAGGAATGATCATTTCTTCGAGGCTTACACCTCCATGCTGAAAGGTATCCTTGTAGAAATTAACATAATAATTGTAGTTGTTTGGATACGCGAAAAACTGATCCTCCAGGGCAAAGACGTAGGAGGTGGATACATTGGATTTGGGTAGAAAAAACCGTTCTGGCTTGGCACATGCAAAAACCTTGTTGCCATCGTAATTCAGATTTTTACCCTGCTTGTACCGCAAGTTAGTGTTTACGTTACGGTCGCCAATTATTTTAAAAGGCCGCTTTACCCTGATGGTACCGTGATCGGTGGTGATGATGAGCTTAACCTTCTTCTCCGAAATTTTCCTGAGGATATCCAGCAAGGGCGAATGTAGAAACCAGGACCGGGTAAGTGACCGATAAGCGGATTCGTCAGGTGCCAATTCACGAATCATCGCCATGTCTGTTCTGGCATGCGACAGCATATCTACAAAATTGTAGACGATTACATTCAAATCATTCCCAAATAAATTATTGACTGAGTCGGCAAGCTCCCTTCCTTCCTCTGTCTTCTTGATCTTTTTGTAAGCGTGCTTAATGGAAAGATTATTCCTTCTCAGCTGGCGATCCAGGAACTCATCTTCAAAATTGTTTTTGGCATCATCCTCATCATCTCCCACCCATATATCCGGGTGGGTTTTTGCCATTTCTGATGGCATCATTCCTGAAAAAATGGCGTTTCTGCAATATGCTGTAGTGGTGGGGACGATAGAATAGTAGGACTCTTCTCTGTCTACATTATAGAACTCTTCAATAATTGGCTTTAGCACTTTCCATTGATCAAAACGGAGGTTGTCGACAACGATCATAAAAACAGGCGTACCTTTTTGTAATTCCGGCAATACCTTCTTCTTGATTATCTGGTGAGAGAGCAGCGGCTTAATCGAGTTTGGGTCATTGAGCCATGATTCATAGTTGCGTTTAACAAACCGACAGAAGTTGGTGTTGGCCTCCACTTTTTGCATTTCCAATACTTCTGCCATATCCTTATTATCGGCTTCGTCCAGTTGAAGCTCCCAAAAAACAAGCTTCTTATAAACGTCTGCCCATTGCTCATGATCCATGTCATCCAGAAAGGCCATGCTGATCTTCCGGAACTCCTGTTGGTAATTCAGGTTAGTTTTCTCAATAACCAATCTTTTGTTATCCAAAATCTTCTTTACTGAAAGTAAAATCTGGCTGGGATTAAGAGGTTTGATGAGATAGTCATCGATTTTGGCACCAATGGCATCTTCCATAATCTGCTCCTCCTCATTCTTTGTGATCATCACTATAGGAAGGCTGGGTTTGTCATTCTTAATTAACGCAAGAGCCTCCAGTCCCGACATGCCCGGCATGTGTTCGTCAAGAAATACGAGATCAAAATGTTTCGACTCACAGTATTCCACCGCATCTGAACCATTGTTGACAGGCGTAATGTCGTAGCCGCGCTGTTGCAGAAACAGGATATGCGGTTTCAATAAGTCAATCTCATCGTCTGCCCACAAAATATTATACCTTTGCACTTAGCTGTAGTTTTGTTAAAAAAACAATCTAATTTACGAGTTATACGCATCTAATCTTGACTCCGGGCCTGAATAAAAAGAAAATTGTCAACGACCCTGTCTATGGGTTTGTGTCTATCCCGAGCCATCTCATTTTTGACTTAATAGAGCACCCCTATTTTCAGCGGCTCAGGCGCATCAAACAGCTTGGACTAACCGACCTTATTTACCCCGGGGCCATCCATACGCGATTCAATCACGCGTTGGGGGCCATGCACCTGATGAGTAAGGTGTTGGACAGCTTGCGTCAAAAGGGCGTTGAAATCAGTAACAAGGAATACGAAGCCTCTCAAATTGCTACTTTGTTGCACGACATAGGACACGGCCCGTTTTCGCATGCCCTTGAAGAAACCTTACTCCACCATATAAAGCATGAAAGTATCTCTTTTCAGTTTATGAAGGAGATGAACAAGCAATTCAGTGGTAAACTTGACCTTTCGCTGCAAATATTTCAAAACACCTATAAACGAAAGTTCTTCCATCAGTTGGTAAGCAGCCAACTCGATACCGACAGACTTGACTATTTAAAGCGGGATTCCTTTTTCACGGGAGTAAGTGAAGGCGCTATTGGCGTTGATCGTATTGTGGCCATGCTTAATGTCGCAGATGATCAGCTGGTAGTGCAGGAGAAAGGGATTTATAGCATAGAAAATTTCCTGAATGCAAGACGGCTAATGTATTGGCAAGTTTACCTGCATAAAACCGCGGTGAGTGCCGAACGCATGCTGGTGAACCTGATCAGACGTGCTCAATACCTGATTCATTACGGCTCCACACTGCCTTGCTCAGATTCACTCCAATTATTTCTTCGTGGCAAATTTTCAATTGATGATTTTCGGGAAAAAGCAATTCTTGAAAGCTATGGACAGCTTGATGACAACGATATATGGGGCGCCATCAAATTATGGCAAAACCACCCGGATAAAATCCTGTCTACACTTTGTAAAATGATCCTGGATAGGAATCTTTTCCAGATTGTGTTGTCTAACAATCCAATCCAAAAATCTGAGGTCGAGAGAGTAAGATTGGAAATCTGCAAACATTATGGTGTATTGAGAAAAGATGCGTCTTTTCTATTCTCCCATGGCATTGTTTCCAATGAAGCATATGTGAGCGAGGGGCAGGGAATTAACATTTTAACCAAAGAAGGCAGTATCGTAGAAATAGCACAGGCTTCTGATCTCCCAAATATTAAGGCCCTCAGTAAAATCGTAAAAAAAAGCTATCTATGCTATCCTAAAAATGTATATTTGAAAAGGAACTAGTCAGAAATTGACTCATCTATGTCAGCTTTATCCCCTCGTATTTAATGGACTTCACGATCAAGCAAATTGCCGCCATGCTTGGAGGCACCGTCAGGGGCGACAATAGTTCCAAAATAAACATGCTTGCCAAAATTCAGGAGGCCAAATCAGGTCAGATTACTTTCTTGTCCAATCCAAAATACGAGCATTTTATATACGAAACCAAGGCGAGTGCTGTGATAGTGAAAAAGGACTTTTCACCAAAAAAGGAAGTCAAGTCAGCACTCATACTGGTAGACGATCCCTATTCCAGCTTCACTGTTTTATTGGAGGAATATCACAAGTTGATCAGTTTTCAGAAGTCCGGTGTAGAAGAGCCTTCTTTCATGGGCGAAAATTGCACTGTAGGTAAGGATATTTACAGAGGAGCATTTTCCTATATTGGCACCAATGTAAAAATCGGAGACAACGTTAAAATCTATCCACATACCTACGTTGGCGACAACGTTACTATAGGTGATAACACCATCCTTCATCCAAATGTAAAACTTTATTCGGGCACCAGGATCGGCAACAATTGTGTCCTGCATGCAGGCACGGTACTGGGAAGTGATGGGTTTGGCTTTGCCCCTCAGGAAGATGGCAGTTATAAATCCATACCTCAACTTGGAAATGTAATTATCGAGGACAATGTCACCATTGGTGCCAATACCGTTATTGATTGTGCTACACTATCTGGTGATTCTACCATTGTTAGATCCGGAGTTAAGTTGGACAACCTCATTCAAATTGCCCATAATGTTGAAATTGGTAAAAACACGGTCATTGCCGCCCAGTCTGGAATTTCAGGCTCAACCAAGTTAGGCGAAAACTGTGTACTTGCAGGACAGGTAGGCATAGCTGGTCATTTGGTGATTGCCAATAGAACCAGCGTGGGGGCACAGGCGGGCATTTCCAAATCAATTAAAGAAGAGGGCCAACGGCTGTTGGGGTATCCTGTTCTGGATGTAAAGGAGTATTTCAGATCTTATGCAGTTTTCAAGCAACTTCCAGATATCAGCACCAGGCTGAAACAACTTGAACAAAAGGTAGCTGCAGCTGAATCCACGGTAAAATCGGATTGAAAAGCTCGAAATTGTGGCCAATTGGTATTTTTTGGTGCAATTAGGTAGATAATCATACCGGGTAGCCAATTATTTAGATAATAGGTCAATACCGGTTAAATTTGCATCTTTTACCAAGAGGAATGCTAAATCACAAACAGCAGACGATCAAGAAATCCGTAACACTTTCCGGAGTGGGATTGCATACCGGTGTGGTCACTAAGATGACCTTTCTTCCCGCAAAACCAAATCATGGCATCAAGTTCCAACGGATAGACCTTCCGGGTTCACCTATTATTGATGCCGACTGCGACAACGTGGTTGACGTATCCAGAGGAACAACAATTGAGCAAAGCGGGGCGCGTATCAGTACCATAGAACACACCCTTGCGGCCCTTACAGGCCTTGAGATTGACAATGTGCTCATTCAGGTAGATGGGCCGGAAGCGCCAATTATGGATGGAAGTTCCATCCAGTTTGTCAATGTCCTTAATGAAGCCGGGACGGAAGAGCAAAATGCCCTGCGCGACTTTTTCGAAGTGCAGGACGGCATTTTCTACAGAGAAGTAGACAGAAACGTGGAAATAGCCGCCCTCCCACTCGATGACTACAGGGTTACTGTGATGATCGACTACAATTCACCTGTGCTGGGAAGTCAGCACGCCTCGATTACCAACATCCGACAATTTGAAAAGGAAATAGCCTCTTGCCGGACTTTCTGCTTCTTACATGAACTGGAAATGTTATACAAAAACAACCTCATCAAAGGTGGTGACCTTAACAATGCGATTGTAATCGTAGACAGGGTAGTGCAAGAGCACGAACTGGATAACATCGCCTTAATGCTGAACAAGCCTAAAGTAGAAGTTAAACGGGAGGGCATTCTCAATAATGTAGAATTAAGGTATAACAATGAGCCCGCAAGACATAAGCTACTGGACATCATTGGGGATCTGGCATTGGCCGGCAGACCTCTGAAGGCTCAGATTCTTGCTGCGCGCCCCGGGCATGCTGCCAATGTTGCTTTCGCCAAGAAACTGAAAAAGGCAATGCTACAGGCCGACAAGAAAGGCATCCCCCGTTACAACCCCAGCTTACCGCCAGTATTGGACATCAATCAGATATCCAATTTACTCAGGCATCGCTATCCATTTTTGCTCATTGATAAAATCATACATCTCGACAATGAAAGTGTGGCCGGGGTCAAAAATGTGACCATGAATGAGCCCTTTTTCCAGGGACATTTCCCTGGTAATCCGGTAATGCCTGGTGTATTGCAGGTGGAAGCCATGGCACAGATTGGAGGCATACTGGTACTCAACACGGTGCCCGATCCCGACAATTATTGGACTTATTTTTTAGGAATAGAGACATTTCGTTTTAGGAAAATGGTGCTACCGGGTGACACCCTTGTCATTCAATGTAATTTACTTGTACCAATCAAAAGGGGAATCGCCAAAATGTCTGGCCGGGCTTACGTGGGCAGCACGTTGGTTTGCGAAGGCACGATGACCGCCAGCATTGTTAGAAAAGACTCATGAGCCATAATCCATTAGCAAACGTTCATCCTGAAGCGAAAATAGGAAAGGATGTAATCATAGAACCTTTTGCCACCATCAAAAGCGATGTGGTCATTGGTGACGGCTGTTGGATCGGACCTAATGCCATCATCTGGGAAGGTGCCCGGCTTGGACAAAATGTGAAGATTTTTCCTGGTGCTTCTGTTTCATCCATCCCACAAGACTTGAAATTTGCCGGAGAAAAAACAGAGACTTTTGTGGGTGACAACACCGTAATCCGGGAGTTTGTGACCATCAGTCGTGGCACTGCCGATAAGCATCAAACTATTATCGGCAACAATTGCTTGCTCATGGCGTACGTGCATATCGCGCATGACTGTACCATCGGAAACAACTGCATTTTCGCTAATGCTGTTCAGGTGGCAGGGCATGTAGTAATTGAAGATTGGGCCATCATAGGTGGATCCAGTGCGGTGCATCAGTTTGTAAAGGTCGGAGCACATGTAATGGTCTCTGGCGGATCTTTGGTAAGAAAGGATATTCCACCATACACTAAAGCTGCCCGCGAACCCCTTACTTATGCAGGTGTAAATACCATTGGGCTGAGAAGAAGAGGATTCACCTCTGAAAAAATTTCCGAAATACAGGACATCTATCGCATTATTTTCCTGAAGGGATTAAATAACTCCAAGGCATTGGATCTGGTGAATAAGGAAATGACGCCCAGTGATGAGCGCAATTACATCATCGACTTTATCAGAGGATCCGAAAGAGGGGTAATGAAAGGTCTTTCTACCAGTTCGGCCACCATTGAATGAACATTGTCACCGAAAATCTAGGAAAGCGATTCAATCGCGAATGGATTTTCAAAAAACTTGATTTCACTTTTAAGTCAGGTAATTGCTACGCCATCGTAGGCCCAAACGGGTCAGGTAAATCCACACTACTCCAAGTTCTGTGGGGTCAGGTCCCTCAGAGTACTGGCGCAATCAGCTACTTCAACGAAGCGATTCCTGTTCCTCAAGAAAGCGTGTTTCAAAATGTTTCCATTGCTACGCCCTACATGGAACTGATCGAGGAGTTTACCCTAGAAGAAATGGTTCAATTTCATTTCAAATTTAAGAAAATACTTAATAGTCATTCCGTTGAAGAATTGATTCGAATCATGGAACTGGAGCATGCACGAAATAAACAAATTTCTAATTTCTCATCTGGCATGAGGCAACGGCTTAAGCTGGGGCTTGCTTTTTACTCAGCTACATCAGCCCTTTTTATTGATGAACCAACCACCAATTTGGACAAGAAATCTATCGAGTGGTACCATGCAAATCTCAGCATTGCTAAGGCAAATCGGCTTGTGATTATTGCCTCCAATGCGGACCATGAATATCCCCAGGATGCTCCAAAAATCAATTTATTAAGCTTCAAATAGGTTACATTTGAAGGTCTCGCTTTATTTATAGCGTGTGCGAAATATTGCATTCTCACGCATTTAAAGGGTTAGCTTTTTTTAGAAGCCCCATTTTGCTAAGTTTAAATCGATTTTTATAACTATTTCTCATGATGAAACATGCAGTCAAGGTAATCTTAATAGGAATTCTATTTTCAGTATTCCTCGCAAGCCAGGGATGCAAGAAAAAAGATGACCCTGAACCTTCTATTGAAGATAAGCAGCTTAGCCTCCTTTCTAAAACATGGACTTTTGGCCCCAGTTCTTCCGTTCAGCTTGATGGAGTTGATCAGCCAGGATATACTAATTTTTCCTTGACAATATTAGGAACTCCAGGAGAAGGTGGAGGCGGATACAGTGTAAGTGGCAGTCCAACCCCAAATCCATGGCCTTCTAGTGGGACCTGGTCGTTTGGGGCCGTGCCTGAAACTCAAATCATCCGAGATCCATTAAGTACGGCAGATAAATTGGATTTGACTTATTCAGTATCAACCACACAGCTTCAAATTACCTTCAACTTCAGCGGAACAGGTTACCCGGGTGGCCGAACCAGCAATGTAAATGGTCAGTGGGTTTTTATCCTGCAATAACTCTGCTTCGCTAAATTTGAAAAAGCCTAACCAGGCTTTTTTCATTTCAAGACAATGGTGGTGATTCCATCCCCACCCCGGTCGATGTGTTCATCACCAAATGCAGCCACAGCTTTGTTCAGCTTAAGCCGCTCCCTGACTATCTTCCTGAGCACCCCTTCTCCTTTGCCGTGAAGAATCCGCAATCCTCCCTGGCCCAACAGAACAGCATCATCCAAAAATTGATCTACAATTGGAATGATCTCGTCTACCCGCATGCCGCGCACATCAAGCGTAGGACTAAATGCCGCTTGCTTTGAAAGTAAATCAATGCCATGAGATCGTCTCTGAGACCCACTCTTAGCTTCTCCGGCACTACCTTTTATCAACTTTCCACTGGCAATTGTTGAACGCATATCCCCGAATTGAACAATCGCTGACTTGCCTTTTATGGAAATCACTTTGCCTACTACATCCTGCCCCACCAGTCGCACATAGTCCCCTTCCTCAAATTCTCCAGGCTTAAAATTTGATTTGATGTGGATGGAAGGCTTCACAATTTCTTCCAGTCCCTGCAAATTTTTTCTGACTTTTCGGGTTTCCTTTTGTTCTGCCCGATTTTCTTTGATGTGTCTAATTGTTTTTTCTATCTCTTTGTTGGTTTGCTTCAGCAACATGGACGCCTCCTCTTTGGCCTTGTTGATGATTTCTTTCTTCTTGGCTTCCAACTCTTCGCTGAGTTGCTCGTATTTGTTCAGCAGCTCTTTGTATCGGATTTCATTTGCCTTAACCCTAGCCTCACGCTGTGCAAGCATAAGTTGCTCCTCATTCACTTTCCGTATCAAATTCTCAAGACCGGTAAGGTCTTTGCCAATTATTTTTTCGGCTGCTGCAAGGATGCCCTTTGGCAGTCCAATCTTCCTGGCTATTTCCAGTGCAAAAGAACTTCCGGGCTTGCCTATTTCCAGCACAAATAGTGGTTCGAGTTTCTTGCTGTCAAATTGCATGGAAGCATTTCTAATTCCGGCATGTTGATCTGCATATAATTTGAGGTTGTAATAATGGGTGGTAACAACCCCCCATATTTTATTCGCCACTAGCGTTTTTAGAATTGACTCGGCAATGCCTCCACCAAAATTAGGATCAGTGCCTGCCCCCAACTCATCCATAAGCACCAAAGTGTTCTCATCCGACTTTTCCACGAAGTGGCGCATATTACGCAGATGCGAACTATAAGTGCTCAAATCATTTTCGATTGATTGTTGATCTCCTATATCCAAAAAGATATTTTGAAATAGGCCAACAGTTGATTTTTCATGCAATGGAACCAACAGGCCGCATTGGACCATGTATTGAATCAAACCCACTGTTTTGAGGCAAACCGATTTACCGCCTGCATTAGGTCCGGAAACCAATAAAAATCTGTCACGATCGGTCAGTTGAATAGACAGAGGAACCACGGGCCCTTTGCCTTTGTGGCTCAGGTACAACAATGGATGCCTGGCCTCCTGCCAGTCCAGGTGAGGTACCTCCACCAACTTTGGCAACTCAGCATTAATGTCTATTGCCAATCTTGTTTTTGCCTGAATGAAGTCCAACATACCAAGCAGCCTAAAAGACTGTTTCACCTGGGGTAATTCAGCCCTTAGCTTACCAGTAAGCTCCCTCAGCACCTTAATGATCTCCCTCCTTTCGTCCAGCTCAAGGTTTCGCAATTCGTTATTGGCCTCAATCACCTCGGTAGGCTCCATAAATACGGTCTGGCCTGTGGCCGACTCATCGAGTATCACCCCTTTTACTCTCCTTTTAAATTCCGCCAGTACGGGAATGGCCACTCTTCCATCTCTTATCACCGGAGAACTCCCTTCGGGCACAAAGCCACTAGCGGTTGCCTCCCTAAACATTTGATCAACCAGCTTGCGGGCGCGATGCGCTTCGTCTTTAAGCTTTTTTCTAATGCGCTGCAACTCCGTACTGGCATTGTCTTTCAGCTTGCCGGAATCATCTATTTTCTGATTAATTGATTCAACCACATTCCTTCTTAAACCGACTTGCTTTGTCAATTCAAACAGGCAAGGGTAATCATCCTGGCGCTTGTTAAGAAATTCAATGCAATTGAAAGCGGTCTGGATTGACAAGCCGATCTCACGAATTACTTCTGATTCAATAAAACCACCTTCAACAGCGATAACCGGATAGTGCGGGGTAGGGTCATAATACCGAGAAAGTGGAAAAGCTTCAGATCGTTCGTTTATGTTCATGAATTCCCTCCCCTCCATCAACTTTTTATGAATAGCAGAGAAATCAATGGAGAACTTTACTTCATCCAATTGTTGGCGACCAAGCGCATTTAGACAATATCTTTCCAGAATATTTCTTATTTGATCAAATCCCAGTTTGTGTTCAATATCGTTGGGATAAATCATATTGCCTTAAAAATGGGTAATCGCTAGGGTTTTGTGGGGAGCTGCTCACGGAGGTTAAGTGAATCCATTACGGCATCCAGGATTCTTTCCAATTCATCAGGCTGCTGCAGGTAATACGCATAACTGGCATAGAGTGTTGAATCGGTTATCCCTCTTTTTGCAATGAGAGATCTTTCAAAGGGTTCAAAAAGTTTAGCGGCCGAATCTCTTGGGATGCCCCTGGTCGAAATTCTAGCCTCGGCCAGGTATACTTCAATCATCAGGCTTACCATTTCCTCATGGTCGAGTAACCCTTCTGGCCTTTGACCCTCACTGCACCTCAAAAGAAGCAGCAACATTATCATCAATAGGTAGTAGGACAATCTCATGTTCACATTCTCACCTTTTGTCAAAATTACCGTTCTATACTTCAAAAACGGCTCCAAAATACTCATAATTCAGCTATTTTTGGGCCACAAAAGTGATTGGCAGTGAAAGACCTGGTTAAAAAATTAAGAAAATATGAGATCCAAATTCGCAAGGCCATCAACAGCCAAATGCAAGGCGACTTTCATTCCATCTTTAAGGGTTCTGGATTAGAGTTTGATGATGTAAGACCTTACCAGTATGGAGATGACATCCGAACCATCGATTGGAATGTTTCTGCCAAGGGACATGGCACGTTTGTAAAAACCTACAAGGAGGAGAAAGAGCAGACCATCTACTTTATCCTTGATGTAAGTGCTTCCCAGGAAATTGGCACACCAGGAAAAACCAAATTTGATATTGGCAGGGAGATATGCGGGGTGCTTGCACTCTCCGGGGCAAAAGAATCCAGTCAGGTGGGATTGATCTGCTATTCCGATGAACGAGAAAAATATTTGCGCCCAAAGAAAGGAATGGGCCAGGCTTACGAGATTATCTCGAACCTGGTAAAGTTGCAGCATCAATCGCCAAAAACCAACCTGACCAAGGCCATTGCTTTTGCCTTGAATTCCATAAAAAGAAGGAGTGTAATCGTTATGATCTCAGATTTTATTGATGAAGATTTTTACCCTAACCTGAGATCGTTGGCAAAAAAGCATGACCTTGTATTGATTCAGATCAGTGATGCCCGCGAAACTAACCTTCCTAAACTAGGGATCATTCCCGTTCAAGATAAGGAAACCAGAAAAACATTGTGGGTGAATACTTCATTTGGAGATTTTAGAAGCAGAATGTCCAGCCACCACACCAGCAGAAAGGAAGAGCTGGCTGCATTCAGCAGAAAACATCAGATCAATTTTCTGAGTATCAATACCAATGATGACTACGTTCCCAAGTTACTGAAGTTGTTTAAGGTGCGGAATAAAACGAAGAAAAGTGTCTGATCGCGGTAAGTTACTCTTCATTTTTCTTTCCATTGCCTCCTGGTCATTATTTGGCCAGGAGATTCAGGTACGTGGTAAGTTTCAGGTGGACAGCATTAAAATAGGTGTTTCTTTTCCTTATGCGCTGTCGGCTACCTACCCGCGCCACTTATCCATATTATTTCCAGATTCTACCTTCACATTTGATCCTTTCGAGATTGACCACAAAGTATACTACCCAACGCAAACAAACGGTGGCTTAAGCCGGGACAGCGTTGTATATTACCTTACCACCTTTGAGATCGACAGTGTTCAAAAACTTGACCTTCCCATCTTCATTTTACATGCCACGGACTGCACTGCGGTATTCCCGGGCGAAGACAGTGTATTCCTGCAGCATCAAGTCAAACAAATGCCAGATTCGGTTGCGGCCAAAGACCTGCCCTTAAAGACCAATACCGCCTACCAAAAAGTGATCTGGCTGCTGAACTATCCTTTGCTTCTCATTATCGGTGGCGTTTTAGTAGCGGGACTAATTTTGACATGGATCATTTTTGGAAAGCGCATCCGTCAGTATTTCGTATTGCGAAGGCTAAACAAGCATCATCGCAAATTCATCCAAGAATTTGAGACTGCAATCAATGAACTTCAAAACCACTACAGCACAATGCAAGCGGAAGCTACTTTGGGACTTTGGAAAAAATATATGGAGCGTCTTCTGGCTACCCCGTTTACCAAGTATACCACCAAGGAAATTTTTCAACGGGTAAAGGACGAACCTCTTGCCAGTGCGCTTCGCAAGATTGACTGGGATATCTATGGTGAAGGTCAAGGAATTGATAAAGAACCTTTGATACAGTTGCGGCAGTTTACTGACCGCAAATTCAACGAAAAGTTAGAGGAGGTAAAAAATGGATAGTGTGATAGATCCCTGGTACTCGTTCTATTGGTTTTCCAGTTCGGCACTGTCCGGTTTTACGTGGGCAGAACCGCTTTATCTATGGTTAATTGTCCTTGTGCCCCTTTTATTTATCCTTAGATGGGTGCTTCGCTACTTCTTTAATCAAAAATTACCCGTGGCTTTAGTCAAAAGCGATTTGAAAAGTACACCATTGACATTGGTCAGATTGATCCCGGATTTATTGTTAGCCGTGGTGATAACATTGGTGCTGGTTTCTTTGGGAAGGCCCCAAAAGACGAACGAAAAAGTAGAACAATGGACTGAAGGAATTGATATCATTCTGGCCATAGACATTTCCCAATCGATGCAGATCGAGGACTTCACCCCCAATCGATTGGAGGCAGCCAAAGAAGTGGCAAGGAATTTCATTAAAGGCCGGATTCAGGACCGAATTGGAATCGTTGTCTTTTCTGGAGATGCCTTTTCATTGGCACCACTTACCACAGACTATGATTTACTGAATGCCTACCTCGATGAAATCAGCTTTGATATGATTGAAAATAGAGGAACGGCCATTGGAAGCGCCATGGCAGTTGTCACCAACCGGATGAGGGAATCAGAATCAAAATCCAAAGTTTGCATTCTGTTAAGTGACGGTGACAATACCGCTGGTAATATTGATCCCATTACCGCGGCTGAATTGGCTGCTGCATATAACATCAAGACCTATACGATTGTGGTAGGCAAGGAAGGACTTGTACCTTTTGGTAAAGATTATTTTGGAAGACCACACATGGTTGAAAACACAGTGGATGAGACCACCATGCGGAAAATTGCCTCTATCAGTGCTGGTGAATTTTTCAGGGTAACTGACAACCAGGCTTTGCAAAACGTGTTTGCAAAAATTGATCAGTATGAAAAAGCAGAAATAAAAGAAACAAGATTTAAAGACACCGCAGACTTTTATTTCATTTACCTCAGGTGGGCCATTGCCTTCTTTTTGCTGTGGATCCTGATGAAGTCCAGTTTCATCAGCAATGTCTTACAAGACTAATTCGAAAGTCTGGGCTATCATCAGTAGCCGGCTTCCAAAAACAATCAGTATTACTCCCAGCGTAACGTTCATGATGGTCATGAATCGTGATGTTATCATGCTTCTGAGTTTATCAGCCAGATAGGCTTTGGCCACATCAGTAAATAAGACCGTAAGCAACAGTGATACAAAAAAAATAGTAAAGCTTACACCACTGGTGTACTCCAGATCAAGAGAGGCAATACTGACAACTCCAATCCAAAAAATGGGTACCATGGGACTTAAGCCATTGATTACAAAACCCTTAATGAGGTATCTGAAAAATCCTTTCTCCCCTGATGTGTCCACATGGGCATGTATTCTCCTGCGACTTTTTACCAATAGGTGATAAAGTCCGAATAATATCAATATCGCTCCACCTGAATATCCGAGAAACATTCTGAATGTACCATTTTCCAATACCTGGGCCATCCCCAGGTAGCAGATGGTGACATAAAAAATGTCACTTAAGGAAACACCAAAAGCAACCAGCACACCATTCCAAAATCCACGCTCCACACTGGTTTGAATGATGGTAAAAAAAACCGGGCCAATCAATAAGGCTAAAATTAGCCCAAACTTAATTCCATGGATTACGATCATTAGGTTTTATTAGCCTCTAAAAATTCAATCCATTCATCAAGTTGAGTCTTATTTAGTACCCTGGGAAATTTGTTTTGCCCGCCAACCTTGCCTTTCCACTCCATCCATTCATAAAAGGTTTTCACTGGCAGTATCTCAACCATTACTTCTTTGAGGGCTGCACTACGTTCAACGGCATAGTCATCGTTAAGTTGCTTCAACTGGCCATCGAGCTTTTCTCTTAATTCATCCGCATCCACCTGGTCGTCTGTTCCGATAAACCATCGATGGGCGAACAAGCTGCCATGAGGCACCCCGGCAACAGTAAATTCCTTTACGTTAATATTCAATTCGTTGGAAACCAACTCAATGGCTTTGTTCATGTTGTCTACTGAAAGGTGTTCACCACACAGACTCAAAAAATGTTTAGTTCTGCCTGTAATAATAATTTCCGATTCCTCCAGAGAAGTGAATTTGATAATATCTCCGATTAAATATCTCCACGCACCAGCGCACGTAGACAAAAGTAGCGCATACTCTTTACCCTCTTGTACCTGATCAATAAAGCAAGATTTTGCATTGGGCTTTAATTCACCGCTGGAACTAAAATTTTCCTCATCAAATGGGACGAACTCATAAAAAATACCATTATTCAGCACCAATTTCATTGACTTGCGCTCTGGTGCCGCCTGGTAGGCAATAAATCCTTCCGAAGCCAAATAGGTTTCGATGTAGTGAATGGATCTTCCCAACAATTTTTCAAACCCCTTTTTATAAGGATCAAAAGAGACCCCACCATGAACGTATACGCTTAGGTTCGGCCAAATTTGATGGATATCACTTACCTTATATTGCACCAATATTTTCTCTAACAATATCTGTATCCAGGCTGGTACCCCCACAATGATCCCTATATCCCATTGATGTGCATTATCTACTATATCCTGCAACTTGGCGTCCCAGCTTCTCGTTTTGGCGATTTTCTTTCCAGGCTTGTAAAAATGCTGAAACCAGAATGGAAGCCTAGCTGCCTGTATACCACTTAAGTCGCCTTCAAAATAATTTCCCCTTCTGTTGAGATGAGTACTACCGCCAATCATCAAGATTCCGGCTTCAAAAAAATCACTTGGTAATTCGTACTTGGAAAGGGTGAGTATTTGGCGGATGCTGGTTCTCTGTATCGCCTTGGTCATCTCCTTCGTTACCGGAATGTGCTTTGAAGAGGCTTCCGAGGTACCCGAGCTCAACGCAAAATATTTTATCCGACCCGGCCAGCAAATATTTTTAGCTCCTTTCAGTGAAAGGTTCCACCAGTCCTGATAAATCTTATTGTAATCATGAACAGGTATGGTAGAGTGGAAGGTTTCATAAAAGCTCCTATCCTTTTTTCTAAATTCGTTCAGGATTGCCTGAAAGTTATAGTACTTTCCAAATTCGGTCTGGCTTGCCGTGATGAGGAGATCTTTCAGTTCTTTCTTCTGGAGCTCAGCAGGTGATGAGTACTCTTGCTCCAGATTTTCTCTAAGTTTTATACCTTTTTTTAGTAAGGTGCCTAATATCGCCATATTATTGCATTCGTACTCATGTTAAGACCCCAGTTGTAGGCGGGCAAAGTTATAAAATGAGCGTTAAAAATAACATAGACTTATTGCAGCGGGAGCTGGCACCTAAAAAGTGCAAATTAATCGCTGTAAGCAAAACCCAGCCTATTGACAAAATATTGGAAGCATACCATGCAGGACAAAGGGCTTTTGGTGAAAACAAAGCCAGGGATCTGGAGAAAAGGTGGAAAGAACTTCCTAAAGACATCGAGTGGCATATGATAGGCCACCTTCAGACCAACAAGGTAAAATTCATCGCCCCATTTGTCTCACAGATTCATTCAGTTGACAGTCAAAAATTGTTGGCAGAAATCAATAAGCAGGGTAACAAATCAAATCGTGTGATCTCGTGTCTTTTGCAAATCCATATCGCCCAGGAAGAATCCAAATTTGGGCTGAGCTATGAAGACCTACTGCGATTGTTGGAGGAGGTTAATAACTATCCCTTCGTCAAAGTGACCGGACTGATGGGCATGGCCACATTAACTAACGATGAGGCTCAAATCCGGACAGAATTTGGGCAACTCAAGCGTTATTTTGATGAATTGAAAAGCAAAAAATTCAGCAAGAATATTGAGATGAAGGACCTTTCGATGGGCATGAGTTCCGACTATAAGATCGCCCTTGAAATGGGTAGCACAATGGTGCGCATTGGGACCACAATTTTCGGTGAGCGCGACAAGGCATGAGCATTCAAAAAAGAGTATTACTGACAGGTGCTGTTATTGGTGGAGTGGCTGTTGCCATCGGGGCTTTTGGAGCACACGCCTTAAAAGGCACCCTGGCGGCAACAGGCAAACAGGATACTTTTGAGTTGGCTACCCGATACCAATTTTATCATGCGTTGGCACTGCTCATCATGGGTGCGTTGACTGATAAATTGGATGTCAAAAAGATAAATTGGTCGGCTCATCTTATCACCTTAGGGATCATCGTATTCTCCGGCAGCCTATACACACTTTCTATAAGCGGTATTGCGCTGTGGGGAGCCGTTACACCGATAGGCGGAATCATGTTACTGCTAGGCTGGTTGATGTTTATTATGGCCTTAAGGAAATAGCCGGCTTCTTTTTACTGTTTCACCAAAACATTGGCGGTAAACAACACTTGATTCTTATCCCCCTGTGCGTTAGAAATCACTTTAATCACTTTATTCTGTCTGCCAATCTTACCAACGCTATTAAATGCAACGGTAAGTTCACCTTTGCCCCCAGGCATAATTGGGTCCCGTGGCCATCCTTTGGGTGTGGTGCAGCCGCACGTCACCTCTACATTGGTGATCACCAGGGGTGCCGTGCCGCTGTTGGTAAATTTAAAAGTATACTCCACTCGCTCACCTTGTTTAATTTCCCCAAAATCATGGGATGGGTTTTCCCAGCTGATTATTGGACCGCTTGCAGTAGCAGATGCGTCCTGACCTCTTCCGGATTGTAAAATTAGAATCGATGCAAAAAGTAGAATAAAGCGCTTCATGATGTGATTTTTTACAAATTTAGGGATTCATAAAGTATTCGTAGATTATATCCTGAATCTGATTTTATAGTAATACAAATTCGTGCCAAAATCAATTCAGCACCTATATGGAAACAAAGTAAGAACGCGAATTTGTGCCATTTGCGTCAAAAATGATGCATTGCTTATGGTAAATCACATAGGCCTTGGAAAGGGGAATTTATGGGCTCCGCCAGGAGGAGGTATTGAGTTTGGTGAATCCGCAGACGAAGCACTGAAGAGAGAAGTGATGGAGGAAACGAATTTGAACTTATCCTGTCAGGAACTGCTCTTTGTATCGGAATTTATCGATCCTCCACTCCATGCGGTTGAATTATTTTTTAGAGCGGAATGGATTGGGGGTCAGTTGAAAAGAGGAAGCGATCCAGAAATGGAACCCGGAAACCAGATCATTACCAACGCACGATTCTTATCGTGGAAAGCAATTGCAGAACTGGACGCTGAGACGGTCCATGGCATATTTAAAAAAGTGTCATATCCGTCTGAAATCCTTGATTTGAGGGGTTATTTTAAATTATAATTGGTTGTGTTAAACGGCCTAAAATAATTATTATTGCAAGCTTAAACCTGTGTAAAATGAATCTTACTAAAATTCTGACCTACGTACTCTTTGGAGTTAGCATTTTTCTGGGCTATTACCTCTACAGTGGAGTTCAAAAGACGATTGAGGATCGCAAATCTATTGATACAAAAGAGGCTGCCGTCATCGAAAAACTGAAGCTAATTCGCGAGGCTGAGATCGTATTTCAAGAAGTTCATGGCCGTTATACCTCCAATTGGGACTCACTTTTGAATTTTATCCAAAACGGGCAGGTGGCTATCATTCAAAGAAGAGAAGAGATAATCCAGAAAGCTTACGGAGGTGAAGATGTAATCGTACACATTGACACATTGGGATTCACTCCTGCTCGTGAGCGCATATTTAAAGAAACTTTTAACGTAAATGCTGCAGATAACGGCATTTTCATGGGCTATAAAGTAAAAGTGGGCGACCGTGCGGTTAAAAACCAGCGCGGATATGTGCTCAAGGTAGGTGACAAGAATTCTGAGCCTCCATTTACCGAAGATGGCTTTATCAGCTCGCTCGCACCGGTCAAAGTGGGGCAAGAAGTAAGAAAGGGACAGATTTTAATGACGATTTGGGATTACAAATTCAATCCAAATGTGGACCTGACAAGACTTGCCTATAAACCTGACTCAGAAACAAAATTCGACATTTTTGTTGGCAAAGTAGACAGAAGCGGTGTGATGGTGGACGTGATTGAGGTGAGGGATCCGAATCCTGTCAATCCTTTCAGAAGCGAAGCCAACGAAGCTAAAAACCGCAAGCCATTGCGATTTGGCTCTCGTACTGATGTCACTACTTCTGGAAACTGGGAATCTTAATATACTTTGGCATCAGCCGTTCAGAGTTACAAGCTGATCAAGAAAATCAAAGATGAAAAATTTGATGTTGATCAGCTTCATCAGTATTCGTTATTTATTCACCTAAGTGTAAGAGATTTACAAGTTGGAATTGTAGACGCTCAAAACCAGTTCGTCTTTTTTGAAGATTACATTTTCCAAAATTTAAGCTCAAATGAAGAACTGCTTGAACTCTTAAAGGAGCTGTTTGAATCACACCATTTACTTGCTGCCGGCTTTTGGAAGCAGGTTAAAGTGTGCATCAAAAACAACAAGTTTGTACAGGTGCCGGAATCATTATTTGTGGAAGAGGCTGCCCTGGAATACCTCAGGCTCAACGCCAAAGTGGACGAACAAAAAGAAGCTGTACACCACTGTAGCAATAAAAAAAATAAGGCCATAACCGTTTTCAGTGTACACAAGGCTTTCAAGCAATGGATGGTTGACTTGTACAATAATTCAACGGTGTCTTTCTTTCATCAATCCTCCAGCCTCATTGAGGGTGTATTGGACATCGCCAAAGGTCAAACTCAAGCACCTTTATTTATTTATATTGACCGATTTAAGTTGCACATCCTTTCTGTTAAAGACGGGAGTCTTGTTTACTACAACCAGTTTGTTATCCAACATTTCTCTGACTACGTAAAATATATCATGCTGGTGCTTAATGCAATGAATATGGATCAGCAGACCAGCCGCATTGTTTTATGGGGATATATTGGAAAAAACTCTCCACACTTCATTGAGTTTTCCAAATACATTAAAAATGTCTCATTCGGTGGCAGACCAAAGCATTTGAAGTTTGGTTACTTGTTTGATGAAGTGCAAGACCATCACTTTTTTGATTTGTATTCCATACACTTACTGGCAAATTAATGTGCTGAGTAGTGTAAATTGTTAACTTTAACAAGATTACAAGGCTTCTAATACATGAAACGCATCGCTCTTTTTCCAGGTTCCTTCGACCCCTTTACCAAAGGCCACGAAGACATTGTATTGCGAGGATTGACTCTATTTGATGAAATCATCATATCCATAGGCTTTAACAGTACCAAGAGCAAGCGCTACTTTGAGATAGATTTGATGGTGGAAAAAATCAGAGGTACGTTTAAAAAATACCCAAACATTAAAGTGATCACATTTGCGGAACTCACTGCAGAGTTTGCCAAAAAACACAATGCCACTTATTTGCTGAGGGGCTTGAGAAACACCACTGACTTTGAATACGAGAATAGTATTTCTCAAGTAAACAGGCACCTCAACCCAAATCTAGAATCAGTGTTTTTGATCACCTCTCCAGAATTTGCCGCAATCAGCTCGTCCATTATTCGCGAAGTACATCGCTATAAAGGAGACGTCTCCGCCTACCTTCCCTATTCACTTTAGCGGTCTACATCCATTTCCAAATTCTCCCTTTTGTGGTAGTACTCCTCGAATACAAATTGAATTGATTTGTATGAATTTTCGAGGGCATGATAAACCTCCTTCTGTGTCATCCAGCGAAGCTCTTCAATGTCTTCTTCCTGACATGGCTTCATTTTACTATCATCGCTCAAGGTCATTGCATACCATTTTGTACGCTTAAGCATATTGTTCTTATTCATAGTATAGGTATGCCAGGTGGTGCAAATTTTTTCCTTCAACTTTACTGAAATATTACATTCCTCTTCCACCTCCCTCAGTGCCGTATCAGGATAACTCTCCGCACTCTCTTTCTTTCCTTTTGGCAAATCCCATTTTTTTAATCGGTATATCATCAGCAACTTCTCCTTCTTGCGCACCAATCCACCTGCTGCCTTCACCAGCTTAAACTGTCCTTTAATAAATTCTTTGATCCCATCGTAGTCTTCGGTTGTTACCTGCAGGGATAACAGGTTGGTCGGGACCTTAGAATTGAGCAGGGTCAGTAAAACCTGCATGTCATCTGTTGTCACATTCTTGATCCACACGTGGTGGATCAGTTGCGCTTTTCCTATCACCTCCTTCCTGGCGTCTATGATATGATTGTATGATCCCTCAGAAGGAACAGAGCCAGGTTTTCTCAACTTGACAAGCGTGTCGTTAACAAATAGATTCATGCACAGTTAGGTCATTACCGCAGATGCAAAAACATAAATATTTAGCAATGTTTCAATAGCATGGACCCTATTAAATCCAATTATTTTCCTAAAGCTGCCCCACAGTAAGTATTTGGGGACTTTGGCCTTCATTTTTTTGCAGTGAAGTGATATCCTGATAAATTGCTGCGCTGGATGAATGACTTAATTCATACGAAGCCTTAATTTCGATTTCCGAACCTTTGCCTGAGCATGAAGTTCATCACTATTAATCAGTCCACATCCACCCCAATAGCTGAAAAATTGCTTGAGGTAGAAGCCATCCAATTGAATGACAAGACCCCATTTACATGGAGTTCGGGTTGGAAATCGCCCATCTACTGCGATAATCGGTTGTCACTGTCCTACCCCGGAATCAGATCCTACATCAAAGAAGCATTATCCAGCGTGATCAGAGCCCATTTTAGGGAGGCGGACTATGTGGCCGGTGTGGCCACCGCAGGCATCCCTCAGGGGGCCCTGGTTGCGGATACTTTGGGACTACCGTATATCTATGTGCGCCCAAAGCCCAAGGAACATGGCATGGGCAACCAGATTGAAGGCAAAATAGACAAAGGCAAGAAAGTTGTGCTGGTTGAAGATTTGATCTCAACAGGAGGCAGCTCCCTTAAGGCAGCACAGGCATTGGACAAAGAAGGGATGAAAGTGATTGGCATGGTTGCTATTTTCACCTATGGATTTGAATTAGCAGAGCAAAATTTTGAGCAAGCCAAAATTCCACTTGTTTGTTTAAGTGACTTCAATACACTTATCAAAGCAGCTGTGGATAAAAAGTATCTCAATGAAAGCCAGATGGTGCGTGTGAAATCATGGCGGCTTGATCCTGCCAACTGGAAATAGTTAGAATCGTTCTTCAATACCCAGCCCAAACAAGGCAAAATCATATCTTACAGGATCTGCCGGATCAAATTTTCTAAGGGCAGATGTCAATTCAAGAGCGGTAGCCCAATCCAATTGCTTTCGTTTAATCAACTTTAGCTTTCTTGCCACCCGGTCCACATGCAGATCGCATGGACAAACCAGCTGCGAAGGTCTGATGGAATCCCAAATTCCGAAATCAACACCCTTGTTATCTTTTCTCACCATCCACCGAAGAAACATGTTCATTCTTTTGCAGGCGGATTTTCGTTCAGGCGTAGCAACATGTTTTTGGGTGCGCATCGGAAAATCCTCCAAAGAGAAAAACAAACGATGAAAGAAAATCAGCGCATTGCCTATATCCCCATCGTATATATCCATTTTAAAGGCAACTTCAAGGCTGCTGTGTTTTTTGTAATGCGCATTTAGAAATTTTATAAAATACAGACAATCCGTTGCGTTAAAAGTTCGATGCCTGAATTGCTCAAATGAAATCAAATCACGTTGGCTATGGTTACAAACGAAATCGTGTGGGGCGTTGCCCATCATGGCCAGCAACTCTCTGGTTTTGTTGATGATGGTTGTGCGCTGACCCCAGGCAAGGATAGCAGCAAAAAAACCAGCTATCTCTATATCTTGCTTTTTGTGGTATGCATGTGGAATGGAAATAGGGTCATTTTCAATAAACCCAGGCTGATTGTATAGTGCTGCCTTTTCATCCAAAAAAGATTTTAATTCCAGGGAATTCAATGTTACTTATAATAGGTAACCTCTGCTCTGAATTTTGTGTCGACACCTCCCAATCGATCAAATGCCGACTTTGATATTTTAATTATGATATTGCTATTAACCCCGGTTGCAGGAAGGGAACCAACCACCCGCACAAAAACTTCGCGGTTATTGAGCTCATTCCTCACTTTAAGTATCGTTCCAGGTTTGGCGTGTCGGTGCAGGGCCAGGTATTTTCTATTTCCCTCAGTACCATCTATTAACTCAGCAAGCCCTGATTCCTTTACCTCGTCTGTACCTGCCACATTTTCTGATATTTTTACCACCGTCTCTTTAAAATCAACCGGAGGTGTTGTTACCTTTCGGATGGTGTCTGGCGTGTTACTTGCTATTGGCTTCACATCAGCAGTCGCTACTCTGATCACCTGATTGATATCGAGGTTGCTGCCAGTGAGGTTATTCCATTCTTTTAATTGCTGAACTGTGACCCCATAATCCCTTGAAATGGAGAATAAAGTCTCTTTAGGTTGCACACGGTGAAATCCCTTTTCAACACCTGCAGTTTGATCTGGCCGACTTTCAACTTTGTTTTCATCGGCAGTCTTTTTCACTTTTAGTTGCTGGCCCACCGAGATGGCATTATCTGTTATCTGGTTTTGCGACTTGATTTCATCCACGGTAAGTCCATAAAGCCTCGATATTGAAAACAAGGTTTCTCCTGAAGCTACCGTATGGTAATCCTTACTTTTCTGTACGACCCTGACATTGCCCGGTATATAAGGCACTTTCAAAATCTGCCCTACTTCCAGACCCGCGTCTGCCTCCTTGTTATGTTCTATTATCTGAGCCAGGGGGACATTGTATCTCCTGGAAATGCCATAAAGGGTTTCCTGCTCGTCTACCTGATGAATGATGAAGGATAGCCCGCCAATTTTTTCTATGCGAAGTGAGTCAGCTCGCTGGGCAGTTTCGGTGCCAAACACCAAATGTGAAACCAATAAAACTAATTTTATCATAGTGGTGCTAAGGTAAAAAAATATTTATACCGGTAAATACCTTGAAATCCGCGCCAGTATTTACACTAAAAATTGTCAGCTTCAAATTGACAATTTTGGGCTAACTTTATGCAAGTTAATCAGGTTACTAACGATGAAGAAATTAAAGATCGTATTTTCAATGCTGTGGATAATGGTTGCTGTGGTTGGTTATGGCCAGGAAAAAGCCAAAGTCATGGTAATGGAAATTAAGGCAGAGATTGACCCTCGCATGTCCAGGTACGTCAATCTGGCCCTGGATCATGCTGAAGAGATTAAGGCTGACTATGTGATGGTTGAAATGGACACCTATGGTGGTATCCTTACGGACGCCAAGGACATTGTGGACCGGATTCTGGACTATCCTGTGCCTATCTGGGTATTTATTAATAAAGATGCAGCCTCAGCAGGGGCTTTGATCTCAATTGCCTGCGACAGTATCTATATGGCTGAGGGAGCCACCATTGGGGCTGCCACGGTAGTCACCGGGGGCACCAGGGAAGCTGCTCCAGACAAGTACCAATCCTATATGAGATCCATCATGAGATCAACTGCCGAGCACAATGGCCGGAATCCCAGAATTGCTGAGGGTATGGTGGACGAACGCATTGCGATTGACAGCATTTCTGAGGAGGGATCAGTAATCACTTTCACAACCAAAGAGGCCATTAAGTACGGCTACTGTGAGGCCAAAGTTTCTTCCATTGTTGAGGTATTGGAAAGGAATAAAGTGGAAGACTATGAACTCATTTACTTCAAGATTAGTAACACCGAGAAAGTGATTGCTTTCTTTCTCAATCCTTTTATCAGCGGCATCCTGATTTTGGTGATTATGGGAGGCATCTACTTTGAACTGCAGACACCTGGCGTGGGCTTTCCTATTCTTGCGGCTGGCATAGCCTTAATCCTGTACTTGGTACCCTATTATTTAAATGGACTGGCAGAGAACTGGGAGATCATTGCGCTTTTTATTGGCGTTATATTGATCATGGTAGAAATTTTTGTGCTTCCTGGATTTGGCGTAGCGGGCATCGCAGGGATTGCACTCACCGTTGGCTCAATGATTTTAGTAATGATCAATAACGACTTCTTTAATTTTGAAATGGTGCCGATGAGTGAAATTCTTATGGCTTCATTCTCTATTCTTGGCGGAATTACCGGAGGAGTGATGCTGTTATTTTTTGGAGGCGTACGACTTACCCAGTCCAATTTTTTCAAACGAATATCGCTTACGGATACGCAGGCGCAATCTGATGGATACACGTCCAATTTTAACACCGGTGACCTGGTAGGCAAAACCGGAACCGCCTATACCGTACTTCGGCCCAGCGGTAAAATTATGATAGAAGATCAACTGTATGATGCCTTTTCAAGGGGTGATTATATCGAGAAAGGCGATACCGTTACTGTATTGGAAATTGAAGGGTCGACTTTAAAGGTGAGAAAGGCGACCCCATGAAAATAATTGGAGTAATTCCTGCGAGATACGCCTCCACCCGTTTCCCCGGCAAGCCTCTGGCAGATATTGCTGGCAAAAGCATGATTGAATGGGTTTACAGTCAGGCAAAAAAATCTACAAAGCTCGACCACGTAGTAGTGGCCACTGACCATGAAAAGATTTTTGACCACATGAAAACGAAGGGTGGAGAAGTGCTGATGACATCCAAAAATCATGTGAGCGGAACAGATCGATGTGCTGAAGCCTTGAGTTTAACAAATGAAAAGTTTGACTATGTCATTAATATCCAAGGCGATGAGCCATTCATTGACCCCAGGCAAATTGACTTGTTGGCTTCTCTCCTGGAAGGCAAAACAGAGTTGGCCACATTGATTAAGAAAATAAAAAAATCTGCTGTTCTCCATAACAACAACATTGTGAAGGTAATCACCAATGCAAATCAAGAAGCTATTTATTTCAGTCGAAGTGCTTTACCGCACCTCAGAAATGTTGCCCCCGAAGAGTGGATATCAAAGCATGTCTACTTCATGCACATCGGTATGTATGGATACCGATCAGATGTACTGGAAGCTATCACAAAGCTATCTCCTTCATCCCTTGAATTGGCTGAATCACTGGAGCAGCTCAGATGGATAGAAAACGGCTATAAAATAAAGGTTGCAGAAACAGATATCGAGTCGATGGGGATTGATACCCCGGAGGATTTGGAGCGAGCAAGTGAGCAGTTCCTTAAGAACTCAAGGTCATAGTGGCCATGCATAGGCGCTTAAAAAGCCTCACTCGCAAAGACGGACAGCTTTAATTGATTGTCTTCATTTTTAACACCCGTTCGGCAAATTCATTAATCGCCTTTTCAACTCCCTCAATATCTTTGGAAACCAGATGAGATCCAATCACGTGTGCACCCGCACCCGGAATGGCAACAGCCTGCTTCAATGAATCCGGTGTACCTAATTCTTCGTGCATTTTTAGCATGGCGCTTACTTTTACAGTCGGGTCCTGGTTATCTTCATCTTTATAGTAATAAAGTGTTAATGAAGGTTGTGCTACCTGTTCGAAGGTCTCTGCATTCATTTTCTGCTCTATGAGTTCTTGTAATTGTACAAGGGATTCCAACCGGTATTTTTCATTCCAGTATGGCAATCTGTCCGGCTTATAATCGATTATCTGATAGTCGCTACCTTTTACCAACCTGGCTATTTGCAAACCCCACGGATTGTTGAGTAAGTAAGCATTGGGATCATTAATTTCAATATTAGGCGACATATTGATAAGCGCGTAAACCTGGTCAGGAAAAGCTGCAGCCAGCATGAGCGCCAGTGTTCCGCCCGTGGAGGTGCTCAGGACTATAACATTCTCTCCAATCTTTGCACCAATCGCTAATGCTTCTTTCGCAGAATTCCAAAGGCGGTCAGCTGTGAAGTAAAGTAATTGTTCCGTGGTGTCAATTCCATGATCAGCCAAACGGGGAAGATAAAGGTTACAACCATACCTTTTGGCAAAATCAATATGCACCGAGTCACCCTCCTCCTGCGAAGCAGAAAAGCCATGAAGGTAAACAACACTGTATTTGGTTCTGGCACGCAAACTATCAAACCAAATGATTCGTGCTTCATTATCCGGCTTTACGTTATGCTTTAATTCATTCTGAGTAATGTAGCGCTCCAATTCTGCCGGATCATTGGGAACCTCTGGCATGGTGGTGTCAAACTTGGGAGCAGAAGGTGCCGGTCCTAAAAAGTAAACACCAACAAAGAGCAGGATGGGAAAGGTGATGAAAACGAACCGTTTGGACATGAGTAAGGATTAATAAGCTAAGATATGCATTCTCGACAAGTGATTTGAGGAAAGTCATCAGGCAGAGGCATCAAATATAAAAGAACCGCCTCTTCTCAGAGGCGGCTTTAGTTAAAAAAATCTGACTTTTAGGTCAGGATCATTAAAAAAGGCATCCCGGCACCGGCAAAAAATATTTACAACCAACAACCACTACGAATGGAGTAAAAACCTGTCGAACCGGGAATGCCATGCTCTTCACTGGATACTGGTATCTTGTGTCTGGATACCGGACGCTGAAATCAAACTAATGGAGTCTGGAGTCCAGTAGCAAGAATCAACTATCCGGTTTCTAACAACCAACATCCAGCCTCTAGTCCACATTGTCATGTAAAAACTTATTGTTACCAAGCAAACTATTGTCATCATTCAAATTGTACCTTGAAATGTAAGGCTCGGAAGAATGAGGCACATTGCTCATCTTCACTCCCCTGCGTAAATAAGCAGGCAAAGACCATTTTTCGTTGAATTCCTCTTTAGTCATTTCATGCTTTTTAGCGGCTTTCAACTTTTCTCTGCGTTCCCTGGCTTGCTGCTCAAGTCGCTCCTTCGTTTTTCTGTATTCCATCATACCCTCCTCGTTTAAAATTTGATCTGAAGAAACTTCATCGCCCAACCCAAACTCATCATCTTCAACCACATCAAACAAACTTTCATCTCCATCATCTTCATCCGCCACATCGTCCTCGATTTCATCAAACAATGTTTTGTTTTTTAAGGGCTCTTCCGTCTTGTCAAACAAGGTGAATGTGTAGCTTCGCTCCTCCTTCTCTTCTTTCTTTTTGGGTGGTTCTTCTTTCCTCTTCTCCAAAGGTTTTTCCTCAGTTGACTTCTCAACCCTTGGCGTTGATTCATTTTTCTCTATAACGGGTTTCACCTCTGGTTTTTGCTCAACTTCTTTCTTTGCTTCAATGACGGGCTTGAGCTCAATTTCCTGATCTCTTTGATTGACAGAGCTGTCGATTTGATCAAACAAAACATTCTGAGACCGCTCCAGATCGTGCACTTTCTTCTCTTCGACTTTTGTCATGGCTTTTGGCTCAGCGATGAAATCAGTAGCAATTACAGTGACGCGGATCCGATCGCCTATGCTGTCATCCACACCATGGCCAAAAATAATTTCAGCATCATCTCCCGCCTGCTCCTGGATATACTCCGTGATCTCTGAAAGCTCATCCATTTGCAATTCTGCTTCTTCACCGGATATAATTGACAACAATATGCGCTTGGCGCCCATGATGTCTTTGTTATCCAATAGCGGGGAAGCCAGCGACTGCTGTGCAGCCAACAAAGCCCTATTCTCGCCTCGTGTCTCAGCCGATCCCATTACGGCCGCACCTGCATCATGCATCACAGTGCGCACATCCTGAAAATCAACGTTGACATAGCCGGCCAGCGTAATGATCTCTGCAATTCCTTTAGCCGCTGTCGTTAGCACGTTGTCTGCTTGCGCGAATGCCTGACCAATGGAGAGGTTGCCATAAATCTCTCTCAATTTGTCGTTGAGGATAACCAGTACCGTATCGCAGCTTGCCCGCAGGGCCTCAATGCCTATCTGTGCCTGTGCCAATTTTTTCTTCCCTTCAAACTGGAAAGGAACCGTAACGATACCTACGGTGAGGATGTCCATATCCTTTGCAATTTTTGCCAGCACAGGGGCCGCACCCGTGCCTGTGCCTCCACCCATGCCCGCGGTGACAAATACCATCTTGGTGCCCGCAAGCATTTCACGGATTTGATCTTTGCTTTCCATGGCAGCCGCACGACCCACTTCGGGGTTGGCTCCGCACCCCAGCCCTTCGGTGAGGTTGGCTCCAATCTGCAATTTGTATGGTATGGGGCTGCTGTTAAGCGCCTGTAAGTCGGTGTTGCACACGACAAACTCAACATCTTTGATGCCTTGTCCGAACATGTGGTTGACCGCATTACTTCCTCCCCCACCCACTCCGATTACCTTGATAATCGATTGGTGGTGTTTGGGGAGCTCGAATTTGTAAGCTGTTCCAGACATGATAATTATTGTTTAGTGGTTAATCTTTAATATTCATTTTTCCCATCCAGATCATCAATCAACAGTCCCTTTGTCTTGTTAAGAATGTTGGTGAAAAAATCGGATGACGTAACTTTCTTTACTTTAACTGACTTATTTACCCTGGCTTCTTTATAACGCTCTTCCCTTTCGTCCAATGAGCGAAAACCTGAAAGCACCAAGCCAACTGCGGTAGCATACATGGGACTCTTTACCACCTCGATCTTGCTCTTGCCAAGGTGTTCGTTAGGGTAGCCGACACGGGTATCCATACCTGTCATGTACTCTACCAATTGCTTAAGGCAACTCAACTGACTTCCTCCACCTGTAATGACGATACCTCCTGCGAGGCGATTCTCAAAACCCGAGCTGAGTATTTCATTATGCGCCATCTCAATAATTTCCTCCATCCGCGCCTGAATGATATGAGATAAGTTTTTCACAGAAATTTCCTTTGCCGTTCTATTGCGAATACCTGGAATGGAAACAATTTCATTAGGACTGGCCTCTTCCGCAATCGCTTTTCCAAAGCGTGTCTTTAGTGATTCTGCCTGCTTGGCCATCACCATTAACCCATGCTGAATGTCGGTAGTGAGAATATTTCCACCAAAAGGAATGACAGCGGTATGACGGATAATATTGTCATAGAAAATGGCAACATCGGTAGTTCCTCCACCGATATCAATCAAACAAACACCTGCCTCCTTTTCCTCCTCGCTTAGCACGGCCAGGCTGGAGGCCAAAGGCTCCAATATCAAGTCTTCAATTTCAAGTCCGGCCCTGCGTACGCATTTGTTGATGTTATTGATGGCGCTGGTCTGGGCGGTAATGATATGAAAGTCCGCTTCCAATTTGACACCAGACATCCCCACTGGATCCTTAATGCCCTCTTCATAGTCAACCATGTAATCTTGTGGCATAACGTGAATAATTTCACTTCCGGGAGGAATGACGATGCGATACATGTCTTCAGTGAGCCGGTTCACATCCTCGATACTGATCTCATCATCTTTGGAATTGCGGGTAATACTCCCATGGTGGATGGAGCTGCGTATGTGCTGGCCAGCTATGCCTACGTTTACTACGCCCACATCTATACCTGACATATCACTGGCCTCTTTAATGGCCTTTTCAATGGCAAATACGGTTTTGTCAATATTGGTGACAATTCCCTTGATGACGCCTTCGGATTCTGCTTTGCCCATGCCCAGTACCTCCAGCTTGCCAAAGGCATTTTTGCGGCCTACAATAGCACAAATCTTGGTTGTGCCTATGTCGAGTCCTACTACAATTTTCTCTTGTTCCATGGTTGTAATCGTTAATTAGTGGTTGATATTTTTTAGTTTGTATGTCATTGGTTATTCAGCTATTACCTGGCCTTCATATTCCACGTTTATCCTGTCGTACTTTGTCCATCCCATTTGGGGCAAAATCTCTTTGTAGAAAATCATGAGCTTCTGAAATTTCAATTCAATGTTTTCAGGCTTTCCAAACTCCACTACCTGGCCTGTCACCTGGGGATAAATAAAAACCTTCCCGGCTTTGTTAAAATCCAGTTGCGCTACCTGTGCTTTCCAAAATTGATTTGAGTTGATAAACTCCACCATCTTTATCAATTGCTCACCCGCTTCAGAAGCATGCAGATCGCCTTGCTGTATCAGGGGCTTCACCAGGGGCCCGCTTATCAACACAATACGAGCCGAATATTTTTCCGATGTTTCCATTACCTTGCCATCCTCTGCCACGTAGGCATCAGGTCCGTCTTCCCGGATGAGCCTGGCAATGGGGCGCCTCAACTTGACATACACGGCCAAGTTGCCTTTGACGTCACCAAAAATCTCAGCGTTGCTAATGTGTTTGTCGCTTTCCAATTTCTGCTCAAGCAACCGCAGATCAATTTCCTCAATGTTTTTTCCAATTACGGTTTCACCGCTATGCTCAATAATTTTCAAAATATCCGACTCATCCAAAAAGTGATTCTCTTTGGTATTGTCCATTTCAATCACGATCTCTTTGCATATCACACCACTTTGCCTGCGCTCGCCAAAGGCAATCAAAAAGAATAGCCCTGTCACCGCAACTGCTATTTTTACTTCATTTCTGATTCTGAATTTCAAGAATTCCATTTTAATTTTTGTTTTCGATCATTCAGCTCTATCATAGCGCCTGATAACCTAGCTGTATTTTTGGTTCAACATTTTTTTAATAGGTAATACACAAGTATCAATATCGCCTGCTCCTACAGTTACAACTACTTCTAAGTCCATATCTTCCAACTTCTGAATCACATCACGCTTATTGCACCTAATCTTTACATCACAGGTTAATTTCTCGAAAAGCATGTCAGAAGAAACCCCAGGGATGGGTAGTTCTCTTGCCGGATAGATATCCATTAGCAGTACTTCGTCAGCAATGCTTAGACTGCTGGAAAAACCCTCTGCAAAATCACGTGTGCGGGTAAAAAGATGGGGCTGAAAAACTGCGGTAATCTTTTTCTTAGGATACATAGCCCTCAGCGAAGAGAGAAAAGCAGTAATCTCTGTGGGATGATGTGCGTAGTCGTCAATGAAAACAAGTTTTTCACTTTTGATAATAAATTCAAACCTTCTCTTTACACCCGAAAAGGAACCGAGCGCACTTTTAATGGACTCATCTTTAACTCCCAAATGCTTGGCCACAATAGCAGCCGCTATAGCATTTTCCATATTATGAAAACCGGGGACGCCAAGCTTAATTTTTTCGATCTCAGAGGCAAAGCCAACGAGATTGAATTCAAAAAATCCACCCTCCGTGGTAACTTGACTGGCAAAAAATTGTCCCCGGCTCATGCCGTAAGTATTGACTTCAACACCATCTAATTCGTTGTCAATGGCTCTAATTGATTCGTGTTTTACAAGTAACCCTCCCTTGTGAATCTGATTTGCAAATTCTGTAAACGACTTAATCACCTCCTGATGGTTTCCATAAATATCAAGATGATCAGGATCTACAGAAGTAATCACAGCCACATCCGGATGCAACTTTAAAAAGGAGCGATCAAACTCATCGGCCTCAGCCACTACGATGGTGCTATCTCCAGGCTCACCTTCCATCACAAGATTGGTAGCATAATTGGTGGTGACACCCCCAAGAAAGGCCACCATATTTACACCAGCGACCTTCAGAATATGCGTAATTAATGATGAGGTAGTTGTTTTGCCATGCGTCCCAGCCACAGCAACTGTCTTGTGAAGTTTGGTAATCAGCCCCAATACCTCAGACCGCTTAAGAATAGTATAATTTTTTCCCTTCAAAAAATTAAACTCCTGATGATCTTTAGGAATGGCAGGAGTATAAACAACCAATGTACTGCCAGGTTCAATTTGAGGTGGAATCAGACTTACATTGTCATCAAAGTGAATATTAATTCCTTCCTTCTCCAGTTCACCTGTCAAGGTTGTCTGGGTGCGATCGTATCCAGCAACAAATTTACCCTGCCGGTTAAACCACCGCGCAAGCGCACTCATGCCAATACCACCAATGCCCAGAAAATAGACCGTATCGTATTTGTTCAATTGCACACTACCAGCTTTTCAATTTCATTTACAATTTCCTCTGCCGCGTTGGGCTTGCTCAACGCACTTATATTTTTAGACAGTTTTTCACATCGCTGCTGATCGTAAATAAGCCTGATTGCCTCATCGATCAACTTCTTTTTTGCTTCACTGTTTTTAATCATCAGGGCAGCATTATTGACGACCAAAGCCAACGCGTTCTTAGTTTGATGATCTTCGGCTACGTTGGGAGAAGGAACAAGCACTGCTGGTTTACCAGCTATGCACAATTCTGAAATGGCTAATGCCCCTGACCGGGATATGACTACGTCACTCGCTGCATAGGCCAAATCCATCTGCTTGATGAAATCAAAAATCCGCACTTTTCTTAAGTCCTTATTGGCTACCTGACCTTTAATGCTTTCGTAATAAATCTTACCGGTTTGCCAAACCACCTGTACACTTGCATCAATCAATTTGTCCAGACCTAAAAGCACACTATCATTAATGGTTTTAGCCCCCAGGCTTCCACCAATTACCAATAGTGTTCTTTCCTTCTCGTTAAATGCAAAATGGCTGAGCGCCTGATGTCTTTTGGCATCCAAATCGAGAATATCGCGTCTCACTGGATTACCTGTAAGCACCAGCTTGCTGGCAGGAAAATATTTTTCCATATTTGGATAGGCCACGCAAACAATTTTGGCCTTCCTGGCTAACCTTTTATTGGTAAGACCTGCATAAGAATTTTGCTCCTGGATGATTGATGGGATTTTCATTTTGTGAGCAGCCAGCATAATTGGGCCGCTGGCGTATCCACCGGTACCTACCACCAGGTCTGGCTTAAATGCCGAGACAATTTCTCTGGCCTTGAAATAGCTGAAAATTAATTTTAATGGGAACAGAAAATTACTCCAGGTAAATCTTCGCTGAAGCCCGCTGATCCACAATCCTACAATCTTATAGCCAGCCTCTGGCACCCGGGTCATTTCCATTTTACCTTTAGCACCCACAAATAATATTTCTGCATCGGGATGTCGCGTCTTGAACGCTGACGCAATAGCCACAGCAGGATAAACATGGCCTCCGGTTCCACCTCCACTGATAATCAGGCGATATGGTCGATTATTTGTCACGCTGCTTTGGCTACGTCTTCATTTTCGGCACTTTCTTGCTGCCACTGTTCGTCACGCTCACCCCGACTTACACTTAAAATAATTCCGACAGAAAGGCCTGTGAATATCATTGCAGTACCCCCCATACTTATCAAGGGCAACGGTTGCCCCGTGATTGGCCCCAAACCAACCACCACACCCATATTGACCATTGCCTGGCAAACCAAATCAAAACTTAGTCCAGCGGATAGTAAGCCTCCGAAAGCACGTTCACTGTTGTAAGCAGCCTTCATACCTCTATGCAACAGGATGAGATACAATGCAAGCAGCACAATACCTCCAATCATTCCGTACTCTTCGATTAATATCGCGTAGATGAAATCAGAATATGGATGCGGAAGGATATTCCTTTGATCACTGTTGCCTGGCCCTTTTCCCGCGATGCCTCCGGTAGCAACGGCAATGCGCGCATGTTTCGCCTGAAAGGGAAGCTCAGTTCCATTGATAAAGCTGGTGATGCGGTTCTTAGCGGTTTCGCCCCGAACACCAAACTTAAACGCGACAGCACCTGCCAAAGCGCCCACCAAGACCAACATGGCCAAATATTTTACGGGCACACGTCCTATGAACATGACCAGCATACAGGTGGCAAACAATAAGGCGGCAGTGGACAGGTTTGTCAAAGCGATCAGTCCGCAAATAACGCCAGACCAAATCAACATGGGTATCAATGATTCTTTAATATCATCAATGTTTTGCTGCTTCTTGGAAAGCATACTGGCCAGGTTAATGATCAAAGCCAGGCTGGCAAAGTCAGATGGCTGAAACGATGTATTAATGATGGGAAGCGTGATCCATCTGGCCGCATCGTTGATGGTTGTTCCGTTGGTGAAGGTATAAATCAGCAAAGGCACACTTACCCAAAGTGCCAATCGTGAAATTTTTGAGTAATACCTGTAATCAATTTTATGGGCCACCCACATGGAAAAGAGGCCGAGGAAAACCATGAGGGTATGCTTAAAAAGATACATCTCAGGACTCACTGTTCTTTTGTAGGCTAGGGTGCCAATAGAACTATAGACTACCAAAATGCTTATCAAAGACAGTGCAAAGACAACCGCCCAGATCACCGGATCTCCCTGCAGGTTCTTGTCAGCCCATTCTTTTACCTTATTCATGATGCTACTGTGTTTTCAATTTCATTTTTCAATTCAAGAACAGCCTCCCTGAATTGATCCCCTCTATCCATGTAATTTTTAAATAAATCAAAGCTGGCACATGCAGGTGAAAGCAATACGATATCACCTTCATCAGCGGCTTTCAAGGCCAGACGCACCAGGTCTTTAACACTTTGCGTCTCCATGATTTTTGGAACAATCCCCGAAAAATATTTTCTGAGCTTTTCATTATCTCTTCCCAGGCAAATCAGTGCTTTCACTTTCTCCTTAACCTGATCTTTAATCAAATCATAATCATTGCCTTTGTCCACACCTCCAGCAATCCAAATCAATGGCTTGGTATAGCTTCCCAGTGCATAGATGACAGCATCCACATTGGTAGCTTTGGAATCATTGATAAACTCTACATTGTTTATTCTGGCGATAGACTCCAGGCGGTGAGGTGCATTCTTAAAGGTTTTTAATCCACTTTTAATTTTATCAACAGGCACGCCAGCCAGGCAAGCGGCTAAAACTGCCGCCATCGTATTAATCAGGTTGTGTGGTCCCTTCAGCGTGGTTTCACTTTGGGTTACTGAAAACTTTTTCCCATTTATGCTGAAATTCATGCGAGCACCATTGAAGCTCGCAGCAGCGAATTCAGCTCCAGACAATGAGACATGGTGAAGATGAGGAGTGATTTTTCTTTTGGGGATTTCAACACCCAATATTTTATCCTCCGTATAAGCAATAAATTGATCTTCAGGTTTCATCCTAGAAACCAACTGAAATTTGGAATCTATATAATTTTGCAATTGATACTCATACCGATCCAGATGATCAGGTGTGATATTCAACAGCACAGCAATGTCTGGCCTGAAAGTAGTTGTACCATCAAGCTGGTAACTGCTTATTTCAATCACGTACCAGTCGTGGTGACTAACAGCTACCTTTCTCGCCAGGCTTTCCCCTACATTTCCCGCCAAGGCAACATTTACACCTCCCTCGACAAGCAAATGATGGGTAAGCAAGGTGGTGGTGGTTTTGCCATTGGTCCCTGAAATGGCTATAACCTTCCCATTAAGATATCTGAACCCAAACTCGATTTCGTCAATGATTTCTATGTGATTTGCTCTGGCTTTCTGAATAATCTCAACCTTATCAGGAACTCCGGGGCTTTTAATAATCAGATCGGCATTTAAAATCTTATTAACAGTGTGAGCTCCTTCTTCAAACTCAATTTGATGAGTCGCCAATTCAGACTTATAACTTTCCTTAATGGCGCCCTTTTCTGACACAAAAACATCGTAGCCTTTGGCTTTCGCCAACAAAGCTGCCCCTGTTCCACTTTCACCGGCTCCTATGATTACAATTCTTTTCATCACCTGAGCTTAAGGGTTGCAAGACTGAATATGGCCAAGAGTATTCCTACAATCCAGAAGCGGGTTACAATTTTGGATTCGTGTATGCCTACTTTCTGATAATGATGATGCAAGGGTGCCATCAGAAATATTCTTCTTCCTTCACCATACTTTTTCCGAGTGTATTTGAAATAAGAAACCTGAAGTATTACAGAGATATTCTCTATGATGAACACACCGCACAAAACAGGAATCATAACTTCCTTCCTAACTGCCAGGGCCAACACCGCTATGATACCTCCCAATGATAGACTTCCGGTATCCCCCATAAACACCTGTGCAGGAAAGGAATTGTACCATAGGAAACCAAGACACGCCCCCACAAATGCGGTGCAGAAAATAACCAACTCACTTAAGTTGGGGATATACATAATGTTGAGATAATTACTGAAGTCAACACGACCTGAGAGGTAAGCAAAAATGGCCAGTGTGAGTCCAATAATAGCCGAAGAGCCGGCTGCTAACCCATCAATACCATCTGTGATGTTCACTCCATTGGAGATCGCAGTCACCACCAGTATGACCACCAAAACATAAATGATCCATGTGTAATCTTTGGGTAAGAATGGCACCAGTGAAGAATAGTCCAACTCGTTGTTCTTAAAAAATGGAACCGTTGTCTTTGTTGATTTCACATCTTCGTAGCTGGTAGCATTTGTTGAAACGACTTCTGCCACCTGAGGCTTTACTTGTCTTACCACCACCTCTTTGTTAAAAAACAATACCAGTCCTACGATTAGACCAAGGCCAACCTGTCCAATAATCTTGAATCTGCCAGCCAGCCCCTCCTTATCTTTCTTGAAGACTTTAATATAATCATCCAATAAGCCGATAAGTCCAAGCCAAATGGTGGTGATCAATAGCAACACGACATAAATGTTGTCGATGCGTGCGAACAAAAGAGTTGGAATCAAAATCGCAGCGATAATAATTAGGCCGCCCATGGTTGGTGTCCCCTTTTTCTGCAGCTGCCCTTCTAAACCCAGGTCACGAATATCCTCTCCTACCTGCTTGCGTCTCAGGTAATTAATTAGCGTAGTTCCGAATGTAATGGTGATGATTAAGGATAATACGGCAGCTGCGCCTGCGCGAAAAGAGATGTATTGAAACAGTCCAGCTCCCATCAGGTCGTAATTCTTATCCAAATAATCAAACAAGTAGTACAACATTAGTTTGCAAACATTTTTAGCATTCGTTCCAATACTTCCTTATCATCAAAGGGATATTTAACGCCTTTTATTTCCTGGTAATTTTCATGCCCCTTCCCTGCTACCAGTATGATATCTTTCTCTTTGGCCATCATACAAGCCGTTTTAATGGCTTCTTCCCGATCAACAATCACTAAAGTCTTTTTAGCATCTGAAGCTCCCACTCCTTTTTGCATGTCCTTAATAATTTCCATTGGGTCTTCATTCCGTGGATTATCGGAAGTGAATATGGCCTTGTTACTGTATTTACAGGCTATAGCAGCCATTAGAGGTCGCTTCAGTTTATCCCTATTGCCACCGCAGCCCACTATGGAAATGACTTGTTCTTGCCCAGTTCTAAACTGAGTGATCGTCTCCAACACATTCTTAAGTGCATCCGGTGTGTGGGAGTAGTCTACAATGGCTGTAAACTTTGATCCCGGCATAATCAGTTCAAATCTTCCGGCTGCTCCCGTCAATGCCGACAGGCGCATTAAGACACTTTCAGAATCTTCGCCCAATAAAATAGCGGTTGCGTACACCGACAGTAAATTGTACGCATTAAAATCACCTATTAGCTTGAACCAAACTGTTCTATTATCAATTTCCAGCTCAAGTCCTTCCAATGAGTTGGTGATTACTTTGGCTTTGAAATCTGACATTTTCTTAAGGGCATAGGTTCTTTTAGCTGCCTTTGTGTTCTGCAGCATCACCATTCCCCTTTTGTCATCGACATTTACCAGGGCAAATGCTTCCGATGGCAATTCATCAAAAAAACCTTTTTTCGCCTTGATGTAGCTCTCAAAAGTCCGGTGATAATCCAGGTGATCGTGTGTGATGTTGGTAAAAACTCCTCCGGCAAACTGAAGGCCCTCAACCCTTCCCTGATCAACTGCATGTGAACTTACTTCCATAAAGCAATGCGTGCATTCTGATGCCAACATTTTAATCAACAGTTCATTGATTTGCACAGGATCAGGAGTAGTGTGTGTCGCCACCAACACCTCGTCATTGATTTTGTTTTCTACTGTGGATAATAAACCCACAGAATAACCAAGGGAGGAAAACAATTTGTACAACAAGGTAGCTACGGTTGTCTTTCCATTCGTTCCGGTAATGCCAACTAATTTTATTTTTGAGGATGGGTTGCCATAAAAATTAGACACAATCACTCCCAGTGCTTTGCCACTTTTCTTAACAGTGACGTATGTAACTTTTGGCGACAAGGTTTCAGGCAATTTCTCTGACACAATTCCTACTGCACCATTTTTAATCGCGCTGTCGATAAAGTCATGACCATCTGATTGAGTGCCTTTAACAGCCACAAATAAAAATCCTTTCTTCACCTGACGAGAATCAAAGGCAACACCCTTTACGTCAACACCCATGTTTCCAGAAGCTGAGGTGATGTTCACTTTGTACAATATGTCTTTCAACTCACTCATCAGCTCAATCGGATATAAATCTTTCTGCCTTTATTTACCCTGGTGCCAGGCAGGATCGATTGCTCTACTACGCGACCCTTACCATCGTATTCAACTTTTAGTCCTGCCGTTTCCAGCAAATACAAAGCATCGCGAAATGTCATTCCTTTCACATTGGGCACCTGATCTTTTGCAGGCGTATTGTTGCTCCACAAAACTGAGTTTCCATTTCTAACCGCCCGGATCCAATCTTCTTCGGTTTTAGTATGATTAGATACACCCAATTCATTGCACAGCATGGTCAACTCATCTTGCATGCCCGCCTGAATGACCGGAAAAACCCCAAACTCCAGCACCTTCTTTTTTTCCATGGCCATATGTAAATTAATGTCGCGAGAATAGATGTTATCTGCGATTTCCTTGAAGACAGGACCTGCCACATTGTTGCCATATTGTTGCCATCCCTTTGGATTCTTGATCAGGACAATCGCAGTGTACTTAGGATCATGTGCCGGAAAGTAGCCAACAAAGGAAGTGATGTATTTTTTGGTATACTTTCCATGCTCAAGTATTTGGGCTGTTCCTGTTTTCCCGGCAATTCGATAGTGCGAATTTTTCAGGTTAGTTGCGGTTCCATTTTCAACAACTCCCTCCAGCAGCATTCTTAATTGGCTCAGTGTTTTGCTTGAGCAAATCTTACTATTCAGTGTTTCGGTTTCAAAAGTCTGCTTGGTTCTATCCGCTTTTGAAATGGCCGTCACAAAAATGGGCTTGATCATTCTGCCGTTATTGGCAATGGCATTATACAGTGCAAGTGTATGGAGTGGGGTGATTTCAAATCCATATCCGTAGGCCATCCATGGAAGCGTTATTCCACTCCAACCTTTACTACCCGGCTTGAAAATCTTCGGGTAGCCCTCTCCATTAATTTGAAGTCCCAATGGCCTGGACAAATGAAGATCATCAATGTAGTCGGTGAATTTGGATGGCATAAGGCCGAAATTCTTATCCAACAATTTGGCCATGGCTACATTGGAAGATAATTCGAAAGCCTGGCGTACCGTTATTGTTCCATAACCGCCATCATGGTGATCTCTCACTTTGCTCTTATAAAATACAACCTCTCCCTTTCCCGTGTCCACACTGTCGGTTAATCGCACATTGGAATCTTCCAACAGCGCCATCATGGTCACCAGCTTAAAAGTTGACCCTGGCTCGAACAATCCGCCTACTGCATGATTGAAAATCTCGCTGTAATCATTTCCCTGACGAGTAAGATTGGAGATGGCCTTAATATGTCCGGTCTTCACCTCCATCACCACCACTGTGCCCGCGTCAGCCTGGTGTTGTTCCATGGCACGATGCAGCGAAGTCTCTGCCACATCTTGCAGATTAATGTCAATCGTGGTTTGAATATCCAATCCATCCTTGGACTTGATATTATTGGCATCATACACAGGCTTCCATGTACCTCCTGCAATTTTTTGAAACAAGGCCTCGCCATCCTGTCCTCCCAGGGCCTCGTTGAAACTGTATTCAAGCCCCGCCCCATTTCCATTTTCATTAATAAATCCTACTGTCCTGCGACTCAAATTCGAAAACGGGCGATAGCGCACATCAATCTTTTCAAAAATGACACCTCCGCCATACCGGCCTTCCCTGAAGATGGGCCAGGAAGACATGATTTTTTTAGTTTGATAGTTGATCTGTTTTCTATTAAGCACCAGGTATTGCCTGTTGGCAGACCTGGCATCCAAAATCACGCGCTTGTAATCCGTTGCCGACCTGTCTTTGAAGTAGCGAGCAAGTAAAATCGAAAGTGAGTCAATACCACTTTTAAAAATCTTGTCTTTAGCAAGCCTGGGATCAAAGGCTACCTTGTAAAATGGAAGGTCTGTGGCCAACAAGCTTCCATTGTCGGAATAAATGTTGCCACGTGTTGCCTTTACTTTCTTATAATCAAAAGTGATCTGCTCGCTGATCCTGGTCCATTCCTCTCCCTCAACAAACTGGATGTGCGATATTTTGGCTACAATGGCAATACCAAACAGAAACACAAACAAGAATGCAACGCGTACACGGATTAATATGGATCGTTTAATATTCACCTTTTTCTACTTCTATTTTAAAGGGTGGCTTATTACTTTCTTTCAATCCTAATAATTTTACTCTTCGGGCAACTTCCGACTGCTTGCTGGCAAACATCAAATCTGCTTTCAGCGTGGTATAATCTGCACGCACGTCCTCCACGTCCGTCTGCGTTTTGTTGATTTTGCGCAACGTTTTCTCAGAATAATGCGTGTTGCTGATGTATATCAAACTAAGCAAGAGCACGAATAGGATTTTGGGGAGGTACTTAACAGGAAATCCCTCTTCAAAGTAAGTCTCGAGCTTTACCCGCTTTTCCAACATGGAGAAAAGGCTATTGCCACTTCCCTTGTTGGATTTACTTTGTCCTACTTTAAATTTATTCTCACTCATACTTATAGTCTTTCCGCTATCCTCAATTTTGCGCTTCTCGCTCTTTTATTTTGTTCAAGCTCCACTTCATCTGCCTTTATCGGCTTTTTGTTTATGGCTTTAAATGGCCTTAATGGATTGCCATAAAAATCTTTTTCCAGGTCGCCATATGTTTTTCCTGTATTGATGTAGTTCTTTACCATTCGATCTTCCAAAGAATGATATGACATGACTACCAGTCTGGCTCCTTTTTCTGTTACTTCCGCGCATTGGATCAAAAAAGAATCTAGTGCCTCCATCTCTTTGTTCACCTCTATTCGCAGTGCCTGAAAAACCTGTGCGTAATATTTAAAATCTTTTCCCCGGGGCGCGATGGGCTTAAGGACCTCCACCAGGTCCGTACTGGTTTCAATTCTTTTATTGGCCCTTTCCCGAACTATTGCACTGGCAGCGGTTCTGGCATTTTTCAATTCGCCATACATGCCGAGGATTTTATGAATGCTTTCCTCTGAGTATTCATTGATCACCTTGGCTGCGGTAGTAGAACTTTTGATGTCCATTCGCATGTCCAGGGGGCCTTCGAATCTTGTTGAGAACCCCCTAGAAGGAGAATCTATCTGATGAGATGAAATTCCCAAATCAGCCAGAATGCCATTTACTTTCGCCACATGATTCAGTTTCAGAAACTGCTTCAGGTACCTGAAGTTGGCTTGACAAAATGTAAAAGAACGATGGCTTATTTTTTCCGCTTCTCGTTTCGCATCTTCATCCTGATCAAAAGCGATTAGCCGTCCGCCTTTGATCTTTTCCAATATCTTCAAACTGTGCCCACCTCCACCGAAGGTCACATCCACGTACACACCTTCGGGGTCGATGTTGAGAGCAGAAATACATTCACTGAGCATGACAGGCTGATGATAGCGTGCCTCACTCATTATTCATCCAGGTATTTCTGCGCCAGTTTTGACAATTCACTAGGGTCATTGATCATATGCTTCTCATAAAGTGGAGGATTCCATATCTCAACTTTATTACCCATGCCAACCAGTATCGCTTCCTTATCGATCTGTGAATAACTAAGCATGTTTTTAGGGATGAGAAATCGGCCATTGCCGTCAAGCTCAACACTGGCTGTACCTGAGAAAAAGTTGCGTTGCAACTTCCGATACTCCTCGTTGAACTCGCTTAAGCCTGAAATCTTTGAGAAGACTTTCTTGAACTCCACCATGGGATAGAGTATAAGGCATTGCTCAAATCCCCTTCGAATCACAAGCTCGCTGCCACTACTATCGGGCAGTTGGCTTTTGATCCGGGCAGGCAATACCAGCCTCCCCTTGGAATCAAGCTTGCTTTCGTACTCACTGGTGAAGAAAGTCATGACGTTTAGTGGTTGTCTTTTCTTTTGCCTCGCCCTGTTACAGGTTCGGTTCTCCTAAACAAACATAGGTAGAATTATAACATTTTCAACCACTTTGCCCCACTTTATGACACATTATAGCCTTTTTAAGGCACTTCTATACAACTCCTGGTTGGTTTAGAATCTATATCTAACCAACCGGAAATAGCATAAAGCATTGATTAATAGGCACTTAATATCTTGTTGACTGGGTTTATTGGGGTTAGGAGGAAATCAGCTCCAATAGGCCTCACGCATCCATTTTGATGAGCATCTCTTCCCAGGACCCATGTCCTTGGGTTTTTCAGAATAACCTGTCAGGATGGTGCGAATGAAGCCAGTGTCAGACAGGCAATGCAACGGTTACCATGGAATAAATTGCTGCCCCATGTTGGCTGCCTTCATTGTTTTAGAGACGCAAGTATCTCATTTTTATGCTCCCCTAACTGCGGTGGTGGTGACAAACTTGTAGAGGTGTTCCATTTTCCATTTCCGCCAGCTACAAAAGTTTTTACGCCTGTATAGTTATCTGTTTGCAACAAAATCTCTCTGGATTCTTTCATGTCAAATGCTTCTTGCACATTTTGAATCAATCCAGCAGGAATATTATTTGAATTCAATATTGAAATCAAGTCACCTGACTGCCACTTTGCAAATTGTATTTTCATCAACTCCTCCAACTTGGCCCTGTTTCTCACCCGGTCCTGATTGTCTTTAAAGTCAGCACGATCAGCTACGTCATCCAGCTGAAGCAAATTGCAGAGTTTTTTAAATTGACCATTACTGCCTATGGCCAATAGAACTTTTTTCTTATCCTTTGTTTCAAAAGTTTCACCATAGGGTGCAATGTTTGGATGAAGTGACCCTTGTCGCGTTGGAAGGCTATTGGCGTAAAGCCAATTTGAAGCCTGGTTGGCCAATGATGATAATGCAGTTTGAATCAATGAAACTTCAACCAACTGACCTTTTCCGGTTTGCATTCGTTGCATCAACGCTACTAGAATGCCCTCCTTAAGCTGATGGCCTGCAAGTATGTCAATTAATGCTACAGGCATTTTCACAGGCAGCCCATTTTTATCACCATTTAAATCCATGTAACCCGATTCAGCCTGAATCACTGCGTCATAACCTACCTTGGTGTTTTGAGAACCATATCCTGAAATTTGACCATAAACAATCTTTTCGTTGATGCCCTTCAAGGTGGGGTAGTCCATTCCAAGCTTGATCTCATCACCTGGCTTGTAGCTGGCAATAACAATATCTGACTGCGCAACCAATTTGTATACTATTTCTCTATCGGCTTTCTCTGTCAAATCCAGATCGATAGACTTTTTACCCCAATTGACGCAACAGAAGTAGGCTGACAATTTTTCACCTGTCTCATGTGCGGTATACCAACTTCGCGTTACATCTCCTCCAGTCTTTCGGTTTTCTACTTTTATCACCTCTGAACCTAATTCAGCAAAAAACTGTCCTACACTTGGGCCTGCAAGCACAGATGCAAGCTCCACGACCTTTAAACCGTTAAACAATTGTTTATTTTGCATGGATTTTAATAGTTCAGCTATCCCCTAAAATATGAGGTTAATTCTGTTTCTACTGTCTCTTTCATTTCTTTTTTCTTGCCAGTCAAAATATGAACTCAAAGCAGGTTACTGGCGTGGCGTACTAGATGTTCAAGGTCAGTTCCTGCCCATGAATTTTGAAGTTTATAAAGACGGGGAAAAATTAAAGGTTGTATTGATTAATCACGATGAAAGATTGGAGTTGGATGAAATTCTGATAAAGGACGATTCAATCATTATGTACATGCATATTTTCGATACGGAAATACATGCCCGGATTGATGGAGAAAGGCTGACTGGATACTATGTTAAAAACTATGAAAAGGATTTTCGTCTCCCTTTCAGTGCGCTGTATGGTCAAACCCATCGATTTGAACAGGTAAGTGAAGATGCAAGTGCTGACTACAGGGGTACCTACGATGTCAATTTCGTGCACGAAGGAGACACAACGGTGGCTGTAGGCATTTTCAATCAAAAGGGAAACGAGGTAACAGGTACTTTCCTAACTCCTATTGGTGACTATCGGTACTTACAGGGCAACGTGGTGGATGGTGACCTTATGTTGAGCACCTTTGATGGCAACCACGCCTTCGTATTTAAGGCCCGGAAAGAGAACGATAGCTTACTGATTGGTGACTTCTGGTCAGGCAAGGATTGGCATGAAACATGGACGGCTGTCAAGAATGAGAACGCCAAACTACCAGATGCAGAATCATTGACCTTTCTTAAAGAGGGATATGATAAAATTGATTTTAGCTTTCCGGATCTGGATGGAAACCTGGTGAGTCCATCTGACGAACCCTTTAAAAACAAAGTGCTCATCCTCCAGATATTTGGGACCTGGTGCCCCAACTGCATGGATGAAACGAAATTCTTATCGCAATGGTATTTAAAAAATGTTGAACGTGGAGTGGAGATACTAGGGCTGGCGTATGAAGCCAAGGATGACTTTGTATATGCCAGTGGGCGCGTAAGCAAAATGAAAGAACGACTATCCGTGCCTTACGATTTTGTGATTGCCGGCAATAAAAACAAGGAGCAAGCAGCTCAAACCCTCCCCATGCTCAATCATGTATTGTCTTTTCCTACCACCATATTTATAGGCAAGGACGGGAAAGTAAAAACCATTTATACAGGATTTTCCGGGCCTGGCACTGGTATTCACTATGAACGGTTTATTCAAAGGTTCAATGAAACGGTCGATGCCTGCCTGCGCGAAAGCATTTGAGTCGGGGAACTTTATGCTGACAATTTACCTTCAATAGATTAGTTTTGCACTTAGATGCAGTAGCCGGATTTCCAGGTTAGATCAAATATGTCAAAAAGAGTAGTTGTTGGTTTGTCGGGAGGCGTAGACTCCAGTATAGCTGCCTATTTGCTCAAAGAGCAAGGGTATGATGTCATTGGTATGTTTATGAAAAACTGGCATGACGACTCCGTTACCATTTCCAAAGAGTGTCCCTGGTTGGATGACAGCAACGATGCCATGATTGTGGCTCAACATCTTGGTATTCCATTTCAAACCATTGACTTAAGCGCTGACTACAAAAAGCGCATAGTAGATTACATGTTTGCAGAATATCAAAATGGCCGAACGCCCAACCCTGATGTACTATGCAATCGAGAGATCAAGTTTGATATTTTCTTACATGCTGCCATGAAGTTAAACGCAGATTTCGTGGCCACCGGACATTATTGCCGCAAGGGAGAATTTGAAAAAAACGGAAGCGTCACCTACAAACTACTGGCTGGAAAAGATACCAATAAGGATCAAAGCTATTTCCTGTGTCAGCTTACGCAGGCACAGCTGAGCAAAGCATTGTTCCCCATCGGTGAGCTCACCAAGCCAGAAGTGAGAGCCATCGCTAAAAAATTAGGATTAGCCACAGCAGACAAGAAAGATTCGCAGGGATTGTGCTTCATCGGCAAAGTACACTTACCGGAATTTCTGCAGCAGCAGCTCCAAACTAAGAAAGGAAAAGTGATTGAAGTACCTGCTGACGCTGTGGCGTTTAAAAATGGCTGGGAGAAATCAGACTACAAGTCCATTGCCAAATCCTACGATTTGAAGCCTGAATTGGGGACCGTGGTTGGTGAACACAATGGCGCGCACTATTATACTATCGGTCAGCGAAAGGGACTGAACTTGGGCGGTTTTGCCAAACCTTTGTTTGTGATTGGTACGGATACACTTAATAATCTGATTTATATGGGCCAGGGTGAAGATCATCCCGGACTCTTTAGAAGCGGGTTGTTCATTCAAAATAGTGAGGTGCATTGGATAAGAACAGATTTGACACTAAGGAATGGTGAATCAACTCAATATATGGTACGCATTCGGTATCGCCAGACCCTGGAACAAGCCATGCTGATTAAAGAAAAAGAAGGTTTATATATTATTTTTGACAACCCCCAGCGAGGTGTGGCTCCCGGTCAATTTGCTGCCTGGTATAATGGAGATGAACTAATTGGATCGGGTGTTATTAGCCAATAAAAAAGGTTAACTGAGATCAGTTAACCTTTCTTCATTTGTACCCGTCTACTAATTACCTGAATTTTCATCACCCACCTGATTAGCCAAGCGAGCTCTTTTCATTTTGGCCTTGTGATATCTGCGTCTGTCTAGTCTACTTCCGTCATTGGCCGCATCTTCCCGTGCATCTTTAATCCGTTTGTCTTTCAGACGCGCATCCTTGATGCGCTTATCCTTTAGGCGGGCATCCTTGATACGCTTATCTTTCAGACGCGCATCCTTGATTCTCGCATCCTGATGGCGAGCTTGCTTGATGCGGGCCTGCTCTATTCTTTGCTGCATCCTATCTGACCTGTCCAGTCTCACCTGCTTGATTCGGTCGTGCTGTACACGATCCAATCTCGCACGATCCATTCGGTCAGGCTGATTGGCCCTCACCACTGCATCAGTCTGCCTGTCTTGACCAAAAGAAGCTACAGCAATTCCCATCCAACCACTGAGCACTAATAACATTACCTTTTTCATAACCGTAGTTTGAGTTAAACCGTATTTGGTGGTTAGACTATCCAGCCACGCAAGGGTTTAATCTGACCTGAAACTGCGGTGTGCGGACTGTATTGTTAATTTAATAAGGGTTACTGACCGTATTCTTTAAATCCGGATACACCACCGGATACAATAAACTTCATGGCAGATGGGCCTGGAATTTTTAAGGGTTTGATGCTGCTTTTTGGCACCAAAAAGTGATTTCCTGAAATGGCGTAGGAATGGGGAAAATAAACGGCCACCATGTCATCTAAACCCAAATCCGATAAATCATTCTGTGTCACAAAACCAATCTGGTATACATTGTTCTCCTTATTAATGGTAACCAGCACGGGTTTGTCAAACTTTTTCTTCTCTCCTACAAATGCTGATAAAAGGTCTTTCAAAGAAGAATAGATCAGCTTGATGAAAGGGATCCGGTTCATGCCCACATCGAAAATTTCCACGAATGTTTGAAAGGCATAAGTGGAAGTGAGGTATCCAAAAATGGTGATGGCTGCAATAATAATTAAGAATCCAATTCCTGGTACGGTCAGATTCAATAAACTGTCAAGCCAGCTGAAGCTGACGTATATAACATATGCTGTGGCTGTAAGTGGTACGATGAATAAAGTGCCGCTAAAGAAGTACCGAATGAATTTTCTCAATGCATCTTTCATATGAGCTATGTATTTAAATAAAAAAGGCTCCTGCGTTAATCAGGAGCCTTCAATTTCAATATCCTGAAAATTTTAAAGGGCTATTCCTATGAATGACTTGAAGGCGATACCCATCAGGCCAGTTATGATCATCGTGAGTCCAAGACCACGCAACCCATCGGGCACATTGGAGTACTTCAGTTTCTCACGGATGGCAGCTAAGGCCACAATGGCCATCATCCATCCTATCCCTGACGAGGTGCCAAACACAGCAGCCTCGGCCAAGGTGTAGTCGCGTTGCACCATGAACAGGGCGCTACCCAAAATGGCGCAGTTCACCGCAATCAAAGGAAGAAATATGCCAAGCGTACCGTACAAAGCGGGTGAAACTTTTTCCACAATCATTTCTACCAACTGCACCATGGCTGCAATGATTGCTATGAACATGATGAATTGAAGAAATTCAAGATTCATGCCTTCAAATTGAGGACTTATCCATGTCAGTGCGCTTTCCTTGAGAATGTATTCCTGCACCATCCAATTGGCAGGCACGATGATAGTTAACACAAAGACAACAGCGGCTCCCAGACCAATAGCGGTTGATACCTTTTTAGATACAGCCAGGTACGAACACATGCCTAAGAAATAGGCAAAGATCATGTTGTCTACGAAGATTGATTTTATACCCAGATTTACTAATTCCATGGTTTATCTTTCTTAATGTTCAACGTATCCTGTCTTTGTTCTCTGAATCCAAATGATAATGGCCAGGATCATAAATGCCCCAATTGAATCCACCATCAAACCATTATTTACATAGGGAATGCCAATGGCTTGAAATACCTTGAAATTGAATACAGAGCCCGATCCAAAGAACTCCCTAAAGAAGGAGACTGCCAGGATAATCCAGGCGTAGCCGAGGCCACTACCCAGTCCATCCAAAATAGAGTCATAAGGTTTATTGCCCATGGCAAATGCTTCCAACCGTCCCATCACAATGCAATTGGTGATGATCAATCCTACAAAGGCGCCAAGCACCTTATACATAGGGTAATTGAATGCCTTCAGGAATTCACTCACTAAAGTAACGAACAATGCCACTACTGCCAATTGTACAATAATGCGAATGCGATTAGGAATAAAATTCCTTATTAAAGAAATCAGCAAGTTGGAGAACACCACGGTAAAAATTACTGCCAAACTCATGATAATAGTTGGCTCCATTTTAATAGTGATGGCCAATGCAGAGCAAATCCCTAACACCTGAATGGTGATGGGATTATCTTCGTTCAATGGATCGCTGATTAACTTTTTCCTCCTTTTAGAGAAAAGCTCTTCCGATTTCTTCTTAATTACTTTTTCTTCTGCTACTGCCGTACTCATAATCCTGGATTTTAAAGTCCTGCCACTCGCTGTGACTTTACCTTATTAAAATATGATTCGTAACAATTTAAATACTCCATCAACATTTTATTTACGCCCACTGCCGTCATCGTAGCGCCTGACATGCCATCAACATGATGATCATCAAGCGGGTCCCCTTTTTCTCCCTTCACCATGGACACAGAAACCAATTTACCGGAGTTGTCATAAATCTTCTTTCCCTCAAATCGCTGGCTCACCACAGGGTCATCCGAAATCCTTGCACCCAGGCCAGGGGTTTCAGCCTTGTGGCCAAAAGAAACCCCTTTAATGGTTTCGATAGCGTTATCCAAAGCTACAAAGCCCCAAATCCTATCCCACAGACCATTTCCATAAACAGGCAATATGTACGCCTCGATTTTTGTTGAATCTTCTGCGCTTACGTACTTAAACACAGGAAATAACCTTTCTTCAGGCTCCAATTTATAATTCTTGGCCACATCTACCTTTTCAGCCACCAATGCCTGACCCTTTGCGTCAGTTTTTACTTCCTCGCCTTTGTAATTAACGACCAGGCTGTTGATGCGCTTGTCATAAATAGCCAAGACATCATCCTTCTCAGTGATGTTCATAACCGCTCCAAGAATCTGAGATTTTGTATCGTATTCTATGGATAATGCCTGTCGGGGTCCAAGCAAAATTGAGGTTACTGCCAGGGTTCCACCAACGAACACCGTGGTGATCAGGGTGAAAAAGATAATGTAAGCGTTAGACTGTCGCACGTTGTAATCTCCTTTTTTTATTACTTCTCACTACATAATAATCAATAAGCGGAGCAAATACGTTCATCAATAATATCGCCAGCATTACTCCTTCCGGGTAGGCCGGATTGAATACGCGAATGATGATGGTAAGCACTCCGATTAAAAACCCGTAAATCCATTTACCGGTTTCCGTTTGTGAAGCCGTAACCGGATCAGTAGCCATAAACACCGCACCAAACGCCAAACCGCCAATTACCAAATGATAATGGGCTGGCATCAGCATAAACTCGTTGGCACCAATAAGGTTCATGCCGAAAGCCGCAATATAGCTGCCTGCAAAAACGCTCACAATAATTTTCCAACTGCCAACACCGGTCATGATTAGGATCAAGCCACCAATTAAACACATCAAAGTGGATGTTTCACCGATGCTTCCAGGCATGGCACCCATGAATAAGTTCGTTAAACTGAAAATCCCATCTGCCCATCCGGCACCAAAATGATTCAATGAGTTGACCACATTTTCTCCCGAAGTGAGCGAAGCAGCACCAATGGATAAAGGTGTGGCTCCGGAAAACCCGGCCACAGGTGTGGCATCACCCAGATACGTCCACACATCTCCAGAGATATCGGATGGATAAGCAAAATACAGGAAAGCCCGTGCCGTAAGGGCCACATTAAGCACGTTCATGCCCGTGCCCCCAAAAGCCTCTTTACCAATGATTACGGCAAATATGGTAGCCAGGGCCACTTGCCAAAGGGGAATATCCGGAGGCATCACCAGGGGAATCAGCATTCCTGTTACCAGGTAACCTTCGTTGACCGGGTGTCTTCTGATGGTGGCAAAAATGAACTCAACGCCAAGACCAACTGCATACGATACGATTACGATGGGCAGTACCTGAATGGCACCTATCCAGATTTTATCTCCAAATGCGGCACCAGGATTTCCTATCGCTAAAAAGTGTTGGTGCCCTACATTCCAAATTCCAAACAGCAGGCACGGAACCATCGCGATGATCACCGTCATCATCAAGCGCTTCAGGTCTATCGCATCCCGAATGTGGGATCCTTTTTCATCGTTTACTGTATTGGGTGAAAATACAAACGTATCAAAAGCTTCAAAAGCATAGTAGAATTTCTCCCACTTGCCTCCTTTTTCAAAGTGAGGTTTAATTTTGTCAAACTCTTTACGCAGAAACTTCATACTTCGAATTAGCTATTCTGTAATAAGTCAATCCCATCTCTCAATATCTGCTGCACTTTGTGTTTGGATACATCCACAAACTCGCACAAAGCCAAATCTTCTTCCACCACTTCATATATACCCAATTCCTCCATTTCATCGATATCTTCAGCCATAATTGATTTCAATAAATAGGTTGGGAGGATATCCATCGGGGTGACACGTTCGAAAATGCCCGTTTGCACAAAAGCCCGCGGCTCACCATGTGTATTGGAGTCGGCTTTGAATTCCTTGCCCGGTGAGAGGAAAGAAAGCAATCCAAATGCTTTATGAAAGCTTACCTTCTTGGTGGTAGGTGCGATCCATCCTAAGAATTCGTGATAATCACCTTCGGGTATTACCGTTACGTAGTGATCGAAGAATCCAACATAACCATCCTTGCCTACCTGAGTACCCGTCAATACGTTACCTGAAATAATACGAACGTGATCATTGGTAAGTTTATTCTCCGCCAGGTTCTTGATCGAAGCTCCGGTAAATGTCTTATAGTATTGAGGTTCCTTTACTTCTGATCCAACAAGTGCAATTGTTCTTGAGGCATCGTGGATTCCGTTGAGGAATAGTTTGCCGATTTGAATTACTCCATAAGGATTCACTGTCCATACTACATCCCCTTTGTTGATGGGGTCAAGGTGGTGAATCTGCACCCCTACACAACCTGCGGGATGGGGTCCCGAGAATTTGTTCAGTTCTACTCCGGAAGTTTGCGAAAACACACTTGATATTTCACTGGTGGTGTGCACGTTTAAGTGAATGGACCCGGTGGTCATTTTTTTGAGCACATCCAGACCCACCTGAAAATACTGATCTTGTCCTTTGAAGAGGATGCTGTAGTCTGGTGCAAGCGGGTGAGAGTCGAAAGCAGAAATATGAATCGCTTTCGGCTTTGACTCAGGGTTAGCAATAAATCCGAAAGGTCTCTGCACGATGTTGGGCCACACCCCTGCTTCGATGATCAATTTTTTAGCATCACTGGCCGAAAGGTGCGTCAACTCCGATACGGAGTATTTCTTGAAGGATTTGTGCTCAACTTGCTTGTCGGCCAAAATCCTTATTTCCAATAATTTACGTTTTTCTCCCCTTTTCACCTCCGCAACCTCTCCGCTCACGGGAGCCACATGCACAATATTGGGGTGTCTTTTGTCGTGGAATAATGGTGTTCCAGCCTTCACACTATCCCCTTCCTTCACAAGCACCTTCGGGAGGTACATTCCAGGGAAATCGGTAGGTTTTATAGCGAATGTATCAGCACTTTGAACCGGAGAGACTTTAGGAGCAGGTTTGCCCGTAAGATTGATGTTAAATCCTTTCTTGATTCGAATGAATTTGCCCATGCGTCAGTGGCAATTTATTTAAGTTAGGCCGTGGCAAAATTAGTAATTAAATCCATTGGGCAAAGCCTAAAAGATTTAAAGAATCTGCCCGTTTGCCAAGCGGAAAAATGCGACAAGAAATTACTTTGAAAGCGGCAACATGCGCCCTGTAGCCAATCGAATTGCCTCATCTACCTGCTCGTCAATCGTTATGTTAGTGGTGTCGATTACGATGGCATCCTTGGCTTTGCGCAAAGGGCTTTCTTTCCGCGTACTGTCAAACTCATCGCGTTGTTTTAAATTGGCAATTACGTTGTCCAGATCCACCAATTCATCTCTTTCGAGCATTTCCCTTTGCCTCCTGAATGCCCTGACCAGCAGATCGGCTGTGAGAAACAGTTTTAGTTCTGCTTCGGGGAACACAACCGTTCCAATATCCCTTCCATCCATTACAATTCCTTTGCGCTTACCCAATTTACGCTGCGCTTCCACCATCGCCTCGCGCACCTCCTTGATCGCACTCACTTTACTTACCCATTCAGACACCTGCATTTTGCGAATTTTATGCTCTACGTTCAGTCCATTTAAATAAGTTTCGGTGACGCCCTGTGGATTAATTTTGAATGACACATTAATGTCGGTCAATGCCCGTGCCACTTCTTTCGGATTGGTGAGGGTAACATGATGCTCCAGAAAATAAACAGTTACCGCCCTGTACATGGCACCGGAATCCACATAATAATAACCCAATAGCTGTGCTACTTGCCTGGCTGTAGTACTCTTGCCACAGGCTGAATGTCCGTCTATCGCCACGATGATCTTACGCATATTTTAGCAGTCTTTTAGCGGACAAGGAATGGGTTTGCCTCTCTTTAGTTTTTTGTGTTTGTGGGTATGCGAAGAAGAGGCACATGACATCACAAGGGCCATGGAAAAAATAAGAAGAAGGGTTTTAGCCGGTTTAAAAAAATTTTTCATCGCGAATTCTTTAACACTTTATGATCAGCCTGCTGGGCTTGAAAATTACAAAATCCAAGGCGTTATCCCTCGATCTTGTTTTCATAATTCATCCTGAAACCGATTTTTTGACCTGCCCCCAATTCACTTGTTTTTTCCATCTTTTGATACAAGGTAATAAACCTCACCTGAGGAAAGGGCGGAGCCATCAGGTCGTTTTCAATTGCTGTAGTCAGGGCGTGTTGAACGATGCTATTCAAATCCTTCGATTCCACAGGCTGATTTGAAATTTGATTAAACAAAAAGCCCAATCTACCCTCTCCCTCCACGAGAAAGCGGTTTTCATGATTGATGAGAATGCGCGCCAGCAAATAACCGGGGTCATTTACCCTGTTGAACCGAATGGAGTCTGACATGAAGTTGTATATCATGATCTGACCAAAATACCGGTTGATCTCGTTTTCTTTAAAATAGGGTTGGGCCATTACGGCCTGCGTTTCATCAAAAGTGACAATGTTGGTGTGCAACACAAATATCAGCAAGTCCCCTGCAAGTTTTACCTGAAACTCGTGCTCGTTCACTTCTATGAAATCCACAGTCACGTCCTCAGCTTTTATTTTTACTTCCGCCTGAAGGTTGGACACAATCCGTTTTGACTCTTGTGCCAGCGTCTCAAATGCAGCTAACAAATTCCGGTAGGTGACCTGTTTGGCAGCCGACTTGTTTTCAAGAATTTGGCGAATGCGGGTCAACGCATCGTTTTGCTGACTCATGCGATTTTATTTAGTTTTGAATAGCTACAACGTTAAATTTATGCGATATGGAAAAGAAGAAAGAAGGAAACGCTGAAAAGTTTTTGAAGGATTTTGGCAAAAAAGTGGACCAATTTGTGGTGGAATTGAATGATGCCAATGACCGCTTGCGTAAAGATTTTGAGGTCAAGTTTGAAGAGCTCAAAAAGTCTGGGGAGAACCTTAAAAAAGAAGCGAAGAACAAGGAGCGATGGAAAGAAGTGGAAACATCCATGAAGAAAGCCGGCCAGGAATTGAAGAAAGCCTTTGCCGCTGCCTTTGAAAAGCGGGAAGAGAAAGCCACAAAAAGTAAAAAAACAAAGACCAGGAAGAAATAAATGCAATGGAAAAAAGTACGAAGTACGAGGTACAATTTTCACCTCGTACCTTGTACCTCGTACTTCTTACCTCTAACTTAAATTTTCACTGTCTTCCATTTTCCCTTTCTGAAAATAATTATTCCCACAATAGTAAGGGCTGATTCTGATATAGGGATAGCCGCATATACGCCCTCAGGACCGAAGCCAAACTGAACCGCAAGCAGGTAAGCCAAAGGAATCTGCAGAAACCAAAAAGCAAATAAGTTAAGTACCGTAGGGGTAACCGTGTCACCGGCTCCATTAAACGACTGAGCGATCACCATGCCGTATCCATAGAAAATGTACCCAAATGCTATTATCTGCAGGCACCGCATGCCATAGTAGATCACATCCTCGTCAGCAGTAAAGAGCTGAAGTATCCGACCTGAAAAGAAAAAGAAAATCACCATGATGAACGCCAGGAAAATCATGTTGTAAAATCCTGTCTTCCAAACCGATCGCTCTGCCCTGTCTGGTTGTTCAGCTCCCAGGTTCTGACCAACCAGCGTAGCGGATGCATTGGACATACCCCATGACGGGAGTATGGTAAACATGATCACCCGTATGGCGATGGTATAACCTGCCAGAGCCGCACTCCCAAAGGTGGCCATAATCCTTACCAGAAATATCCAACTGGCCGAAGCAATCAGAAACTGACCCGTTCCCCCTGCCGACACTTTCAATAAGCGTCCTATGATTGGCCAGTTTACAGCCAGTGGTGCCTGGTGAATTTTTAGAATACCTTTCCCTCTGATTAAATACACCAATTGGTACACCACACCTGCTGTTCGACCAATGTTGGTGGCGATGGCAGCACCCTCCACGCCAAACGCTGGTATAAATCCAAACCCAAAAATAAACATCGGATCAATGATGATGTTAATGATATTGGCAAACCACAACGAACGCATGGCCACGGCCGCATTCCCTGCTCCGCGAAATACTGCGTTGATCAGGAACAGTAACATCACGCTGAAATTACCTACAAACATCCATCGGGTGTAGCCCGATCCTGTGGCAATGATTCCTTCCGATGCCCCCATGGCCATCAGAATATCCTTGTAATAGAAAAAGCCGATGGCCCCGATTGTAAACGCCACCGCAAATCCAACATAGATAGATTGCAGTGCCGCCACAGCCGCACCTTTTGTATTCTTCTCTCCGATCCTCCGTGCCACCATAGCGGTGGCGCCCATGCTTAGTCCTATGGCGATGGAATACACAATAGTAAGTACCGACTCGGTCAAACCTACCACCGCCACGGCATCGCTATTGTTGAGCCGGCTTACATAAAATATATCCACCACGGCAAACAACGATTCCATGGCCATCTCCAAAATCATGGGGATGGATAACATGAATATGGCCTTATTGATGCTGCCCTCGGTAAAATTTTGCTCATCCCCCCGGATGGCCTGCTTAAATAATTGAAATAGTGAAGCTGTCTTTGCTAAAACTCTCATTGCTGAATACGATAAAATAAATGATGGACCTCAGGTCGTTTAGGATGGCACATTGTTGCCCGAAAAACCGGCTAGCCCGCCAGGCAGCCGGTGAAGATACCCAGCTTCATAGTTCGTAAGAGTTTAGCGCTTTTTGAATGCGAGCGTGAAGATGGGAAAAAATTTGAAATGTGCCCCATGAGATTCCTTAAAAAATTATCAATTACCCGATTTCTACAAGGAATGCAGAGTAAAATTAAATCCCAATCAGCCTAGGATTCAAAGAAAGCGACCGATCCACCCACCCAGGTTTTGTCTTTATTGTACTTTACGCCTATCATCTCTCCCCGACTCAGGCGCACGAGGTTGGTCATCAACGTGGGGCGAAGCTTATCCTCCTCCCAAATGAATAGCAGTCTCATCTCTACATTTACCAAACCATCCGGAGCCTGCAACACCGGGGCATATTGCACTTTGTGCTGCAAGATGAAGTTGTGTCTTTCCTTTTCCGGAATGGCATCGATATCCGATTTCTTCACGTGAAAGATCACACCACTTCCGGAAAAAGAGTACAACGGCTTCAATACATAATTATGCAGGTCGTCAGGAAGGGTGGTGTAATGATTTAAGAATTTGCATTCGGGCAAGTACTCGCTTTTGATGAAAGGCATGGTGTACTTGCTGATGCGGTAAAACCAGTTGGGATGACCGGCCCATTCCACATCTACTTCCTCGCGCAAGGTAAAATCCAGCTTCAAATCTGTTCTGCGCATGAGCTCATCAAAGATGACCCTGTTGTATATGCGGTGAATGGGAATCTTTTTCCCCTCCTTCACATAGTACAAATTTCTGCCGTCCACTTTTACATCCTCAATATGCACCGCCTTCACACCAGTCATTCGCTCCGTCACCAAAAAGTCGATGGATGTATTTTGTTTAAGGGGATCAATCTCCAGGAGGATTACATTTTCGGGAGGGTGGCGATTGAGGATCACTTTGGTGAAGGCTTTGGTAAAAACTTCCCGCTCCACCAAATGGCTGTGCATTGCTGCCGGAATCCGAAAATGCTTGCGATACATATCGGGCAAAAAATCCTGCCATCCGAACAACGATGGGAAGCCCTGCATTTCTATGAGTTTGGGCATGTAGCCGTCAGCTGATTTTACTATCGCAAAATCAAGTGCCAGAAATAAGGGGTGCTTTGTCTCATTAGGTACCTGCAGCTCAGGCGGCATGGCATCTTTGGTGATGTCTTGCAACGCATTGGCCACAATGAAATCAATCATTTCATCCGAAGCCTTAATCAACTTTGCCCTGAAGGCGGCATCCACAAACAGCGGACTCTCCGCCACACGAAATGAAATCTTGTGATTGAAGCTCTGGTCAAGGTCATTCAGGAATGCCTGGTACTTTTCCTCTGTAAAATATCTATTATACTCATTTCGAACGGAGGAAATCATTGGGCGACCGCTTTAAGTTGTGCCTGTGCACCTATGGCCAGAAACCTGGGAATGATCGTGTGGTAGGTGGCCAATATTTTGTCGGGATCGTCCAGGTGTTCAATCATTTCCCTGAATTTTTTCTCACCATGCTTGGCGATGACCAGTTCTTTCTTGTCTTCCTGTTGAAAATACATTTTCATGCCTTCTGAATCGGCCTCCGGATGGAACTGGAGCCCAATCATAAACTCGTTGAAACGTATGCCCATAATGGCCCGCTCAAAGTCTACATGTGGTCTGAACTTTTCAATACACAATATCTTTGCTCCTGACGCTTCGATCTTCTTAAAGTCCGGATCGAGTATCTGATACTCCCTGGAGTCAACACCCCAAAAAGGATCGCCCAATGAACGAAGCAATGGGTCGTGGTGGCCCTCCATGGTTTTGTGTACGGGCATCACACCAAAAGACATCTTCCTCCGCTCGGAGACTGTGGCATATCCATAATGCCTGCAAAAGATCTGAAATGAATGGCAAATTAACAGTACATGTTTCGCATTGTCAGGATGCTGTGTATTAAATGCCTTGATCGCATCAATCAGTTCAAAATATTTCCGCTCCCATTCGGACCCCACACTGTCAAGCGGGCTACCCGGGCCTCCAGTAGAAATGTAAATGTCAAAATCTACTCCCGGAACTTCATTCTTGCCCCTGACATCAAAAACTTGACTGTCTACAGGCAGGTGAACATCCTCTGTAAACTCCTCTACAATTTGCCTGATACAGCGCATGCCCTCATTGGGTGTGCCATCGTATAAATCAAGGATGGCTATGCGTATGTTACTTTTCAATTTTATTCCCTTTTTTTTAATTAACTCCCTCCAGCGTCTGATCGGTGATGTAGTCGACTACTTTTTTCATATCCCCGGTTTGCTCAAATACTTTTAACTGCCTGTCGGCCCCGTTTCCATTTTCTAAAATTCTGTTTACGTAATCGATTGCCTTGCGGCTCCCCAGTTCATCCACCACGTCATCCACAAAGCCCAGCAGTTCGAGTATCAATGCCCGGGTCTCTACCTCCGTCCGTTTTCCAAAATCAATCATTTTGCCATCCAGCCCGTAGCGCGATGCCCGCCATTTGTTTTCATTGATCAACGCCTTCGTGTAAACAATCCAGCTGATATTTTGAAGCCGCAATTTATACAATTTCACCACCAAAGCCTGAAACAAAGCCGTGAGTGCAATGGTTTCATCCACCCGCATGGGCACATCGCAAATTCTGAATTCAATGGTGTCAAAAAACGGATGCACGCGCACGTCCCACCAAATCTTTTTGGCGTTGTCGATGCACTTGGTTTTGATCAGCAAGTTCACATAGTTCTTGTACTCGTCCCAATCATTAAAAAAATCAGGCAACCCGGTGCGGGGGAACTTATCAAATATCTTGGTTCTGAAAGATTTGAATCCGGTATTGCGCCCTTCCCAGAAAGGAGAATTGCAAGACAAGGCATAAATGTGCGGAAGGAAATAGCGAATGGTATTCATGATGTGAATGGCCATGTCCTTGTCCTTGATGCCCACATGCACGTGCAACCCAAAGATCAGGTTGGAGCGCGCGGCCTCCTGCATCTCGTTTACGATTTCATCATACCGCGGATTGGGTGTGATCAGCTGTTGGCTCCAATGGGAAAAAGGGTGTGTTCCTGCTGCCCCGATCCTGAGCCCCAGCTCATGTGCAATTCCTGATACGAGTTTCCGCAGTTTAATGATCTCCTGCCTGGCTTCATGGGTATCTTTGCAAATGGTGGTGCCCACTTCTACCACCGCCTGGTGCATCTCTGCTTTCACACTGTCCTTCAGCAATTTTTCAGAGCGCTCCACAATCTTCTGATCATGAGAGGTCAACTCCCTGGTGTTGGGATCAATGACCATGTACTCTTCCTCTACCCCAAGCGTAAATGTTTCCATGCTGTATGTCTCAATCTCTATTTCTTTTTTACTGTCTTCTTTTTCGGAGCCTTTGGTTTGGCGGATACGGCATTGGTGATAAACGTTCCCCAGGTCAGATTGTCTTTGCCCGGCTGTTGCGCTTTGGCCCGTTCCACCGCCATTTTAGAGGCAGCTTTGATGATCCACTCAAAGTTTTCCTGCCCCACGGAATGTACATCCGCATCCGGTGCCGGATTGCAAAAGTCAATGGCATAGGGTGTGCCGTTGCGCACGGCAAACTCTACCGTATTGAAGTCATACCCCAAGGCATGGTTGAGTGCAAGCACATATTCCTCTATGGTCTTCAACAATTTGACAGCAGCAGGGCCTTTATCAGATACATAGCGCAGGTGGTGGGGGTTTTTGGGTTCGTAGCGCATGATGTGCACTTCGCTCCGGTTGATGCAATAGCAGCGGAAATAATCCGTGAACTCAATTTCTTCCTGCAGCATCATCACCAACTGACCGGTTTCCTTGTAGGCGGCAAAAAATTCATCGATGGTATTGAGCTTGTACACATTTTTCCATCCACCACCGGAGTGCGGTTTCATGTAGGCGGGCAGCCCGATGTATTCAAAAATCTTATCCCAGCTCTGCGGATACTTTAAATTGGCAAATGAATTTTCACTGGTATCATTGGGGCGATCATGAGACGGAAGTATGACAGTATTGGGTACGGGTACACCCACTTTCGTAGCCAATGCGTTGTTGAAAAACTTTTCATCCGCGCTCCACCAAAACGGATTGTTGATGACTGCTGTACCAGAGGCAGCCGCATTTTTGAGGTAGGCACGATAAAAGGGAACATCCTGGGAAATCCTGTCGATGATTACCGCATATCCTGCGTCCGCCCCCTGTTGAACCATATCCACCAATACAGGTTCGGCCTTAATATCTTTCAGTCCCATTTTATTAATGTGCGCTACCAATGCCTCAGGAAAGGATCTTTCCATGCCATGCAATACACCTATCTTCTTCATGCTTCTGATTATTTAGTTAATACTATTTTATTAATGACAAGTAGTGCGAAAACATTTCGCGCCACACCGGCCAGTCGTGATTTCTATCGGGCCTTACATCCAGCCAATGATGAATGCCTTTGTTGCGCAAGATGCCCGCCATCTTTTCGTTGGCATCCCAGCACATGTCGTGGGTGCCTGTACCCAGCACCACCTGCATGTCGTTGAAGTAAGGGCTTTGAGCGCCCGGGATAAAGTCAGGAGGGTTATTGAAAAACACATCATCATTATAAAATCCATCCAGCTGGTCTTTGATGTCAAAAGAAGCACCCATATTGAACACATACTTCACCACTTCAGGATGCTTAAATGCAAAATTCATGGCATGGTAGCCACCAAAACTGCATCCTGCCGTAGCCACCCTGCTTACACCGGTTTCGCGTTGGGCCAGTGGCACCAATTCGTGCAACAGCATCAGGTCATACCAAATGTGGTTGCGCACCCGATCGGCCGGATGAATGTTTTTATTGTACCAACTGTCGTTGTCAATGCCATCGGGACAATAGATTTTTACCAGGCCATTGTCGATGAACCACGCCACACTTTCTATCAATTTAAAATCCTTGTTCTCGTAGTATCGGCCCATGGAAGTGGGGAAGAGAATGACCGGATAACCCCTGGTGCCAAAGGCGAGCACATCTATATCGCGACTGAGGTGTTGTGAAAACCATTTGTGATGATGCTCGTGCATAGCTTGTTGTTGATTTGCAACCGGTTGCAAGGGCCAGTTGGCCTTCAATTTTAATCCCTTAATTTTGCAGCTTGCTGCTGCCGGCTACACCCGGCATGCAATTTATTGGAAACTAAAGAAAATGGTGCTTCGTGGCAAATAAAACAGAGATTGAAATCAAGAAAGAGGCCGAATATACCACAGAAGTGATCACAGAAAGCTACACCAAGCTCCTGGAAAGAGAGGTAGAGGTGGAATTGTTTTTGCCACCCGGCTACGAAGGCGGAAAACAAAAGTACCCCTTGCTGTTGCTCAACGATGGCCAGGACAACAAGGCGGTGAAAGTGAAAGAAACGGTAGAGCGGCTCACCGCCAGGGCAGTCATTCCAAAGATTGTTGTAGCTGGTGTAAAGGCAGCGGACCGGTTGCAGGAGTATGGAATTGCCTCTCGCAAGGATTACCTCGGCAGGGGCCGGAAAGCCAAAGCCTACAGCAAGTTCATTACCCATGAACTGCTTCCCTATCTCACGCACCGTTACCCGGTGCAACTGGAAAATCATGTGATTGCCGGTTACTCGATGGGCGGCTTATCGGCCGTGGACATCGCCTGGAACTATCCTTTCTTGTTTTCTAAGGTGGGCGCTTTCAGCGGATCGTTTTGGTGGCGCAGAAAAAGTACCGCCAGCAAATCCTACTCCGATCAGCGCGACAAACTTATCCTGAGGGAAATACGAAAAGGAAAGTACAAGGAAGGGCTGAAGTTTTGGTTTCAGACCGGCACGCTGGATGAACTTTCAGACAGAAACCGGAATGGCGTGATCGACTCTATTGACGATACATTGGATCTGATTGCCGAGCTCACCAAGAAAGGTTACCGCCCCTATCATGATATTCACTACTACGAGATAAAGGACGGGAAGCACAACACTGAGACGTGGGCGAAAGCCATGCCGAAGTTTTTGGAGTGGGCGTTTGGGTAGGTTTAAGTCCCTCATCCCCCCTACGCGCAAATCCACCGCACCCCTTCTCCCCAGGGAGAAGGGATTTACTTACTCCAGGTTATTCCAGACACTTCTTGCATCCCCCTCAGAGTCACCTGAAAGGGACTCTGAGTCTTTGCATCCCGCTCAGAGTCACCTGAAAGGGACTCTGAGTCCTTTTGTTTCCCATGCCGAAGTTTTTGGAGTGGGCGTTTGGGTAGGCCTTTAGTTAAGTCCCTCATCCCCCCTACGCGCAAATCCACCGCACCCCTTCTCCCCAGGGA
>CAYNCP010000003.1:0-7397 GCA_964395905.1 uncultured Ohtaekwangia sp. | reverse complement strand
GAAGGGATTTACTCATCCCGCTCAGAGTCACCTGAATGGAACTCTGAGTCTTTTGGTTTCCCATTTCTCATTCTCAATTTATCGCCTAAGGGTCCTCTGTGAGTGACTTTGAAGAAAAATATTAATTTTAGCTTATAATCCACATGACAGTTATGAATACACCAATTAGGACCGAAAAGGAATACAAACTGGCTATGGATAGGCTTGAAATAATCTTTGAAGCAAAAAAAGGAACCAAAGAAGGAGCCGAACTGGAGAGATTAGGTATTCTAATTGCTGAATTCGAGAATGAATATTTTTTAATTGGCAAACCTGACCCCATTGAAGCAATCAAATTCAGGCAGGAGCAGCTTGAGCTCTAAATAAAAAAACCCCTGCAGATATCATACAGAGGTTTTTAATTGATTGCGGGTGCTTTCATTTGACTCGAATTTTGTTAAAACTTAATTCCCTCAATTGAGCAGCCTGCTGGCTTCGGGCTCCGAACTCTACGCGCACATAATTTTTCACTGCCGCTGCATTGTTGACCAGGGCCTCGGGGCCTTTGTACAACAAAGCGTTGCGATGGAAACGTGCTTGGCTCAGCGCCACTTTTGCCCTGGACCAGGCTTCGTTGAGTGACTTCAACTTCTCTGCATGCGCCAGCAAAGCTGGTGGTTGCAAATCGGGTGAGGCCGTCTCGTACTTTGCCAGTCCCTGGATCAACTGCGCCAATCGCTCAAAGTTGTGGGCCTTCGCCAGGTAACTCTGCTGCGTAATGGAACGTGTCACGAGGGACTTTTCTTCGTTGTCCTCGCTGGGTACCGGTGGCCTGTCGTTGCCCGCTTTTAACCTCCCGTTGATCAGGCGGGTGTAGTAGCGCGCGTTGGCAAGTGCTTCATCGGATGCCTGTGAGGCCTTCAAGGTGCCGATGATCCGGGCTATCAGTTGTTCGAGGTCAACAAATGCCTTTGTCCGTTCGTTGGTAATGCCGCTCAGGGCATTCCGCTTTTGTGAAACATCCTGCAATGAACTTTGTGCTGCTGCGAGCAAAGCTCTCATTGCTTTAAGCTGGAGGGTTTGACGACCAGGGTTATACTTACCTCCGTACCCGGTGCAGATGTCTACTAGCCTAGAGTAGCTTCCTGCGTTTTTAACATGACTCATAACTTTTTAAGTTAATTTGTTAAACATACGCTTAGTACGTAAGGACACCATATGAAAGTTTCACAAATAAGAAAAAACTTATTAATTATTTTATATTTTTTTTAATGCACAAAATATTTGTCGCGTCAGCTGTTTTTCATTTGCTCCAGGCGGCCAAGTGTTGGTGTCTACCCTCAGCTCAGTCGATGCCAGGTGCCAAAGTGTTGGTGACTTCCCCCAACTTAGTCGATGCCCTACGCAAAAGTGTTGGTGGCTTCCCCCAACTTAGTCGATGCCCTGCGCAAAAGTTTTGGTGGCTACCCCCAATTCAGTCGATGCCCTACGCAAGAGTTTTGGTGGCTACCCCCAATTCAGTCGATGCCCTGCGCAAAAGTTTTGGTGGCTACCCTCAATCCAGTCGATGCCGTACGCAAAAGTTTTGGTGGCTACCCCCAACTTAGTCGATGCCCTACGCAAAAGTGTTGGTGGCTACCCCCAATTCAGTCGATGCCCTACGCAAAAGTTTTGGTGGCTACCCCCAATCCAGTCGATGCCCTACGCAAAAGTTTTGGTGGCTACCCTCAACTCATGTGGTGTCAGGTGCAGCCAGTCCACCGCGTACACTGCAAGTTATTTGTTTAAAGTCGTCTGACCACTTGTTTACTTAGCATCCAAGTGGTCTGACGACTGGGAACTTGCCTGCCCACATTCGGAAGACTCGCGCTGGTTCGGGTGCGCTTTCGCCTGATGAGGGACAGTTGGGGCTCTAACCACGTCATCGCGATCCGCCAGCCATGCCTTCGGCAGGTAAACAGGCGGAGTGGCGATCACCTGGCTTTGAAATGCAAAAGGAAATATATAAAGGAATATAAGGCGGGGCTTTAGTTGAGGGATTGCTTCTTGGTTTAATCCCTCACCCCCTGCCCCTCTCCCCAGGGAGAGGGGTGCGGCAATACTAATTCACTGGGATCCAACCGTAGAACACATTATCAATGATGCGGGCGAGGGTGGGTGGTGTGGTGGCGGGTTGGTCCGCTGGCACCAGGCTGGGAAGTTCTTTGGTCATCATGGCCACCGCCTGGTCTTCAGCTGCGTCTCCAAAAGTTACTTTGACGTCCGTGCGGCCTATGCCCTTCAGCAGTCCTTCGATGTATTGCTTGCCCTCGGCCTCTGCCTGAAGCAAGATCTTGTTCTGGATGGCGCGCTGGCGGATGGTGTCCATGCGCTCTTTAATAATAGCACTCAAGTACTTGCTCACCTGTGGATAGAGGTCGCCACCGATGTGCAGTTGAAAGCCACGTGTCTCTTTGATTTCCATCTGGTCTACCCCGTAGCTGGGGTCGTTGAGTTGGGCGCGGGGCAGCAGCACTTGCTTGATGCTGTCGTTGCGTTTGATCCACTGCATATCTTTTAAGTTCAAAAAAGCCGTCACGGTGACGGGCACCTGGGCGATGGCGCGGATGGCTTTGGTCTTGTCGTTTTTGCGATGGAGGAAAAACAGGTCGTTGTAATTGTGCCGTACCAGGTGGAGCTCTTTCACCACCAGCACCTCTTCGAGCCGCACGGGTGTGTTTTGTCCTGCGGGTGCAAACCAGGTATTGGTGACCCACACACCTACTCCGGTGCCGAGGGCCAGGGCCAGGAGGAAGATGGCTATAGGGTTTTTCGTCATGGAACTAAGATAGTAAATAGTATTTAGTAAATAGTTTTGAGTCTTGAGTTGTCGAATTTTATTGCTAGTTGCCAGTAGCCGGGAGATAATTCAGGATTTGAGATCTAATTAACCGCAAAGTCGCAGACGCAAAGGGTGTGGTCGGTTGCCAGTTGCCAGCGCGCATCCTTAATCCCTAAAGGGACCTGCGCGGAATTTAAGATTGAAGATTTAAGATTGGTTGCCAGTTGCCAGTGCCAACGCTCGCCCTTTGTCCCTAAAGGGACCAGCCCTGTCTTGCGCTAGTCGGAGTGATGACCTCCCGCTATGGGTCTCTGGCTCTTTTTTACCTAGCTTTTTTCTGATACATTTATAATGGTCATGCACATGAAAGCATCAGGTCCAGGAATACTTTTGTTCCTTTATTGCCTGTCTACCCCGGCCGTGGTGGCACAGGATACCGTATTTTTTCACCAAAGCGCCAGGCTGGAACTCGGTCTCGGACCAGGAAAGGCGGGCCAGGGAAGTGGAGTAAGTGGACGATTGGCTTTCAGCTACCTGCAAGGCAAGTGGGGAGGCGCCATTCGCCTTACTGCGCATGACGGTGACCGCGGAGATGGCAGCTCCTCCTTTTTTGGGCCACCCATTGAAAAGTTTTATGATCAGGCGATACTTTTATCCTATGTGCTTTCGCAAAATAAAACCTCACAAATTATATCCAGCGCAGGTATCGGAACGTTGCATGGTGATCGACTCACCGCCAACAGGACGAGTCTTGAACCATTTAAGCGAGTTGCGGGAGTTGCCTTCGAACTGGGAGTTGCCAAAGCGGGGAGCACCGTGGGCGTGTCACTGAGTTTGATGGGAAATATCAACTCCGAATCGAATGTGATCGCGTTGATCCTGTCATTGACAGTGGGGCATCAAAAATAGGCCTTGACATCTTCCACTTCGCTCGCGCCTGATGCTGGTTGCTGCTCCCTCTGTTAAGATTGAAATTTAAGCCTAATTATAAAAGCCAGCACCCCTTTATCGCAGATTCCCTGAAGGAGAGTCTTCAGAAATGAAAGCGCCATCTCATCCAGGATTTGAAATTGGTTACCGGCAGTCCCTCACCATACCTGGCGGCAGGCAGGGGCAAGCCCAGGGAGAGGGAGTAGTGCTTCAAGTGAAATAATGCTTGTACTCAATTGGGAATTAAGTCACACTGAAACGAGCATTCGAATGGTCTGACGACTAGCATGTCTCCTCATCAGACTTTGGCTTTGGGAAGGGCAACTGCCGTTAGGCCCAGGAGGCATAGCATAAGACCTGCAATTAAAAAGACTTTACCCAATATAATTGCCCTGCTCCGATCAGATTGCAGTGCGGCTATTTGCTCGCGGGCCTCATTTACCACCTGCCTGCTTTTTTGAATTTGAGCTTCCGTGGAAGCCAGGATATGTTTTGTTTGCTCAATTTCAATCCTTATAGAATCAATGTGTGGTTGCTTACTGGTTTGTAATGATGGCTCCTTTATGTTATTGGCCTCGATGGCCTTTTGAAGCATGCCTTGCCTAAGGGCCAAAGCAGATGTGACATTACCTAACTTTGCGGTGAGTATGGCCGATTCCTCCAGCAGCTTTTCCGTCTTGCCATTCAGATCCTGTATCCGTTGGTCCACTTCCTGTAGGTGGAAAATCAGGTAGATGGCGGTGACGGTCATCATGAGTGCACCCAGGGCCATGACGTACTTAAAGTACTGTTGATATTGTGATAGCCAATTCCTTAGCTCCATGAGATAAATATAGAAGAAATCAGAAAAAAGTTAGAACGGGACAGGGTGGTTTAGCAGAAGGCCTGAGTTGCACTGTGGCATTGAACGTCCTGAGTTACAAACTCAGGACAACTGGGGGCAGGTGCACCAAAAACTACTCAATCGCTCTCTTGAACCCCTTGAAGATAAGCCAGAAGGGAAAAGTGACTTCAAAGAGCGCAACGGGAAAGAACAGATAAAATGGCGGTGGATAGCCAGCCAGCGCCAACACACTTTTTGAAAAAAGGATGACATAACCAACCATTCCCAGCAGCGCCAGCACAGCCGGCACCAGCTTTCGCGACCAAAGGAAGTAGGTGAGTACAAAGCCGCCAATACCCAGGGTAAGCATGGCCATCTCGAACGACCAGGCATTCCACTTTTTGAACATCGTACCCAAAGTGACCAGGTAAGTCTCGTTCCCACCTGCATTGACGTATTCCTTGCTGATGGTCAGCAACAGCATCACACCCACCTTGCCGATCATGAGTATGGTTGCCTCCATCACACGGGTGGCCATCACGGTGGTGGCAACCAGCGCGTTTGCATTTCTAAACAGGCCGAACATCAAAATGCCGATGGCTACTACCGATACATCGTTGATCAGGTGAAGCAATACCCCCAGGGAGACGGCCTTCCGGTTTTCGTACAGGGTAATCAAATAATCAGGTTGGCCCAGTTGATCTCCCAGTATGATGAATCCTGCGATGGACGAGGCCATGAAGGTCAAATAGAGGCTACCGAGAATTTTTTCCGAGGTGCGTTGGGTAGGCATGGTTGGTGTGTTTGTATGAAGACGATTTATCTGGCATGCAGGTTACACTTATTAAAATCTGACTGGTCGTAGCTTCTCGTTACGCCCCATACAAACACTAATATTAAGGTCTTAGCGTGATGCCACTGGGATCATAACTATTTACGGCTATGGTGATTAGTTTATTTAACCGCAAAGGCGCAATGACGCAAAGGGGAAATCATTTTCTTGGCATCAGCGTCCTCTTCGAGTGACTCTGATGAGGAATAGTCGTCTGACCATTTCCCTACAAGAGCCTGAGAATGGTCTGACGACTATTTTTTCATTCGTTATCCCAACTGAAACGTTATCGGCAGCACCATGCGCTGGCGGACAGGTACACCTCTTTGCTTGCCGGGCTTCCAGCGTGGAGAGCTTTCCAACACCTTAACCGCTTCTTCATCACAACCTGCTCCGATGCCTTTAATTACTATGATGTCTGTGAGCGAACCGTCTTTGTTAATGACAAATTGTACAAACACCTTTCCTTCCACTTGCATTCTCCTCGCCTGGGGCGGGTATTTGATGTTTTTGGAAACATGCTTAAAAAAAGCTTCCATTCCACCAATGGGTTCTGCTGATGATTCTACTATATCAAAGTAATCAGGTTCCTTTACTTCAGGCTCTGGTGGTACAATCTTAAAAGTAAGCGGGGGTAGTTCCTTGCTGATGTCCGGATCCATATCAATGCTTGCATCCTTTTCAATTTTCTCATCATCTTTCACCTCAATCAATTTAGGGACAATCTCAATGGGCTTTGGTGGTTCCAGTTTCTTCTCAGGGATCGCAGTCATCAGTGTATCAAAGATGTTGGTGGAAGGACCTCCCAAGTCAATCTTTTGAATACCATAAGACCTCCACTCAAAAGCAGTAATGATCAACGATAAGGTAATGATGAAGCTGACTCCCAGGATCAGGTTGCGATACTTCTCCAAATCAGCATTGGGGTTTTTCTTTGTTTCCATCGTGTTTGGGTTTAGATTAAAGCATAACAGACTATAAGGTTTACCTCATAATTGGGGAAAAACTAAAAAGTCACAGATTATAAACGTGAAAATTCCCGTGGACAGGGTGAAGGAATTGCCAGGCAATTTTTTGAACTTAGTTAGTAATGAAAAAGATGCTAAAAGTTGATGTTGATCGACCCTGCCATGAAGACTGGAAGCAATTTCCAAAATCAACAGATGGATTTACACTCACCGGCCATTGTGCTTCTTGCCAGAAAGATGTGATTGACTTCACCAACTGGAGCGAAACGCGGATCAAAGCATATTTCCTTACCAAGCCAAGTAATGTGTGTGGCCGATTCAGAAATAGCCAACTTACAGAATATCCCCTTGAGCGAAAACCAGTGCGAACTTATACAAGCCTCTTATCATTATTCCTGAGTGCACTATTGGTATTTTCATCTCGCCTGGCCGAGGCACAATCTCGCAAAGAGAAGAAAGCCGAAATGGCATTATATGCAAATGAGGATAAGGAAAGTAAAAACGAAAATCGCTCATTTAATGTTGTAGGAAAAGTGGTAGCCGCTGAGGATGGAGAATCACTGCCAGGCATTAACGTAGTGCAGCGTGGGACAACCAATGGTACAATTACAATGGTTGATGGTTCTTTTTCTCTCGATCTTAAAAATCCAAAAGAAACAGAGACGCTTATCTTTTCTTTTATTGGTTTGGAACCGGTAGAAAAAGAGATAAATATCAATGACGGTAACAAGCTTGATGTACAAATGAAAGCGGACGTAGTGATGCTAGGCGGTATTACAGTTGGTTATGTCGGTTATCGCACCATAAGCCCACGCAGGTGGTGGTGGAGCTTAAAGGGGTTGTTTGGGAGGTATTAATTTGTGATTTCTTACCGCGATCTCCTGGCTATGGTAATCCAAAGCGTGGATAGTATCTACAATCCAAGGTTCGTGTCATCACGAACCAGTGGGATCATAACTATTTACGGCTTTGGTGATTAGTTATTAACCGCAAAGGCGCATAGACGCAAAGGCATGCACAGGCATGCGCTGGCTGAAGCCTGCG
>CAYNCP010000002.1:0-183855 GCA_964395905.1 uncultured Ohtaekwangia sp. | reverse complement strand
GTCGAGATGAGTTCTGATGAAATCCCTGAAATCCTTTCTTCTAAATGATTTCACAGTTTGCTGTGTTCCCAAGATATTCATCCCCAACGGGTGATTGGCAAATATGACGTGATCAAACTCATCGTGCAGGGTATCTTCGGGATCATCCAGGTACATAGCCATCTCCTCCAGTATCACATTGCGCTCACGTTCAATCTGACTTTCCGGAAAAACAGAATCAAATGTAATATCGGTCAGCAGGTCAACGGCCTTTTCAAAATACACATCACGGATGGAAGCATAGAACAGAATTTTTTCTTTGTCGGTAAAGGCATTGAGTTCACCTCCAAGTGAATCAAGCCTGTTCAAAATATGGAATGCCTTCCTTTTTCTTGTCCCTTTAAATGCCATGTGCTCCCAGAAATGAGCTATCCCCTGATTGGCGGGGTTCTCATCACGACTTCCGATGTTTAGCATGATCCCACAATGCACGATTTTAGTGGTGGTAATTCTGGTGTGTACTATCCTAATTCCATTGGATAACGTATGCTGCTCTATCTCTCTCATTTGACTGCAAATTAGCGAAGATGTGGGGTAGATGAAACATCATATTAACGTCCCAAGCGCGAACAATCTTGCCCGAAAGCGGTCAGGGCACTTGCCTCAAACATTCGTTTTTTCGTAAAATAGTGCTTATAAAATGGCACAACTATTGTAATTTTTTTCATATGGAAACTCAAAAAGTTCAAACCTGCTTTACGATCACATTTACTCAGGAGCAATATCGGCATGCCAAGGCTTACATCGAAGATATGAAGAAGCATCCCAAGCGTGTGTTCTGGACTGGCAAGGAAGGGAAAAGTGATGATGCGCTCGTAATGGAACAGATTGCACACCGCATTCTTTCTGGCTTCTACAACGATGATCCGTTTAACGCAAGCAGGCATATTTTGCGCATGGAGAGCATGACACAAGCCTGAGGTTAGCTGTTATTACCCGGCTGACGATAGATTAAATTCTATCCAATACTTTTTTTATCAGCTCGTCAATTGCCCCATTTGGGTTACTCATGAATTCATTTTTAATGCGATTGGCCACAATGGCATTGACGCTTAATGCATCGTGTCGCAGCATCCGTGCAAATGCATAATAAGCTGAGGTCTCCATTTCAAAATTAGTGAGCCAGAAATCATCCTTATGAAAGTAATTCAGGTCTTCCAAAAGTTTAGGAAAACGGATGGCATGACGGAGTGACCTTCCCTGTGGTGCGTAAAAACCGGGGCAAGTAACAGTATTACCCACAATCATATCATGCCCAATTTTCTTCAATAAATTTTGGCTTCCCCTGACAACATAAGGTTCAAAATTCAAACCAACTGCTTTGGCAATTTCATTGCCGATGGTCACCTCATTGTTGGAATGCTTGAGCAGGTAAAAGTTCATGAGGTTGTCGAACCCGACCGCATAATCAGACACCAAATGGGCTCCTAAAGGCAAATCCTCCTGCAACGCTCCGGAAGTCCCGACCCGTACAATTCTCAGTTTTCTCTTTTTTGCTTTGGGCTCCCTTGTTTTCAAATCAATATTTACCAAGGCATCTATTTCGTTGAAAAAAATTTCAATGTTATCGGTACCAATTCCTGTACTGATAACGGTAATACGTTTCTTTTTGTAAACGCCAACGTGCGTAATAAACTCACGTTTATTCATTTCAAAATCGATTTTATCAAAATACTTGCTGACAGCATACACCCTGTTGGGATCGCCAACGGTAATAATCTTATCCGAAATCTGTCTGGGTTTTAGATTCAGGTGATAGACACTGCCGTCAGTATTTAGGATCAGATCTGTTTCCGATATTTTGGGCAAGGCTTATGGCTTTATTTTTTGAGCAGGGTTGCCAAAGACGGTTTCATTGGGCGCTACTGAAGCAATCACTACCGACCCTACTCCAACTCTGGCTCCCTTACCCAATTGTACACCAGACACAACGGTTACACCAGCGCCTATGAATACTTCATCTTCAATGCTCACGTCATTACCGATATGACAACCAACCCCTACTTGCACATAATTTCCGACCGTAACTCCCACACCAATCTGGCTTCCGGCACTGATAATGTTATGGCTCCCAATTTTTGATCCCACGCTAAGGATCACGTTATTGTCAATTAAGTTTCCATGACCCATTTCACTTCGTGATGATACTGATGCCAATTGATGAATCGCATTTGTGGGTTGATTCTTTTTACTTTGGTTGAGCATTTTCAGGATGCTCCTCTTAAGTTTGGTATCATCTGAGGCTACGAATGATTCGCATTTTTTGCCAATCAATTTTAAGTATTCCTCTTCATCGGTGCCTCCAAGCACCATCACATCATCAACTTCAGTATTGTGCAATTGTTTATTATCATCAAGAAAGCCATACACGACCACATTATTGCGTTCAAATATTTCTTTTGCCTGGCGGCCAATGTGATTGGCACCAAAAATTATCACAGGATTCTGCATATACAAAAATAGAATAAGGAACTGTCCGTTCCGAGTTAAGACTATGTTAATTTCAGCGGCTTGAAATTCTTAATTGGATAGTACAGTAATAAAAAGAAATAGAACGGAAGAAACCCTACCCGATATCGCGATAGGGTGCCAAAATTAGGAGTGGAAAGCGTAAGGAAGATTGCAAGCAATGAAATATACACCATCAGGCCAAAAATCATGTGCCGTTCATCGGAATTCCAAAATAGTGAGAGATACCTCAGGTTGTAAATGGTCAGCAAGAGCAACAACATATTTTCCAGGCCTACGATTCCCTGAAACAGCGTTGATGCCTCAAAAATAAAAGGACGGAATAGTCCCGAAAAAAGCGCCCAGGGGCTATTCATTAAAACGCTTTTCCAGGTTGGTTCCAGTAAGTTAAATTCAACAAATGGTTTGTCGCCAGACACGATGACATAGGCATCATGATTTTCGACCACGACTTGCAAAACTCTGCTCAAATAAAAATTGGGATGGATGGTGCTGGCCAAAAGTATCATTGAAAGAAAAACGAGGGTCCAGATCAATGTCTCTGCAGCACGAAACCGATCTGGAATCCAAGGACTGATGAACCTAATGACAACCAACGATGTGATGGCTGCTGGAATGAACAACACGGCCCAGTAATACTTCAAGTTCCATAGTATCACAGCGGAAATCAAACCAACGATCCACTCCCAGTAATGTAGTTTTTGTTTTTTGATCATAAATAGAAATGCTCCGGATAGAAACATGATTGACCCTGCAGCAAGGCTCTCCTTGATTATACCTGAACTCCAAAACAGAAATGAAGGCAACAACAGAAAAGAAATGGCAGATGAGACAATCGCATCTTTATCAATCAAGCTGATTTTGGTAAACAGATACCACGAACCGAGAAAAGAAGCCGCTGATAAATAAAATGAAGCAATCCAGTAGTTGCTAAACGAAAACAGGGATACCACACTCAATATTTTTACCAGAAACAGGGATCGTTCCTGCGTATTGATCAATTCACTTACGATCGGAGATTGATTGTTGCCAACAAGTAAAAAGTTCAGGTAATCAGAAATGTGGCCATGAGAAAGTGCAGCTACCTTTAGCGCGTCATCAAAAAAACCAAATGTATCCCCAACGGAGTAGTAATAGGTGTAAATCAATCCGAGTGATATACCACTGATAATTTTCAGGCCAAGGGCGGGGAAGTAAAATACTTTAATGATATTACTTTGTGACGGGTAAACCTTAATGATAATAAAAATGAATAGACATAAGCCTGCTGCTGAAATCACCGCCATCATTTTACAACTGGCTTGAGGATGGCAATCCCTATGTTACATGCAAGACATCTTCGCTTTAAACAGTAATTATTGTTCAGTTCAATAATTGCCTGAGAGTCAAACGCATCCCTGGCAGTCAAGCCCAATTCGCCCCAGGATTTTGTAATTTTATTTTTCTCTGCCTCCACCTTATGAAGGTACATAAGCGCTTTGTCCACGTAGTGCTGGTCATCCTGAGATTTCCCGTAAGCCACCAGCAATGGGGCAACGGTGTTGATGATAATATTATTAATGCTCTCTATCCCTAATTTTGAAATCGACCTGGCTGTTTTTCGGCCGAATCGATAATGGTGATGCCAGTATTCAGAAGTGCTCACATCAAACAAATCGATCAATTGCTGAGCGTTTTCTGATTCTGTCAGTTTAGAAAATAAATCCTTGTTCTTACAAAACAATGCGCTAAACTGGGCAATTCTTATGGTGGGGAAATTGGCGGGCCGCAACCTGAGAAACTTCCATGATTCACCACTCACCTTTTGATTTTCCAATCCATACTTGCTTGAAAGTATCTTGTACTCCCTTTTCAAAAGCTGTAAGTACTCATCCTTGATGCCATAATCCAAAAATCCCGCTTGGCCAAAAAGCAAAGCTTCAACCTGTGTAAGATTATCGCTATGCTTTAACAAAATATTTCGCCTGACTGAATTGGCCAACTGAAGAAAAGGATCTCGGTTAATTTTGAATCCAAAATTCCTGGCCATTAATTGATAAGTAACTGCCTCCCAGTCATGCTTGACATCGTGTAGCAACTGCAGTATTTGGGCCGCTTTTGTTTCTAATCGTTGCAGCAGCGACTTATCTAACATGGAGTGGATGATCAATTCATCCACACCATTGAATTGTTTTTCGCATGGTATAGCAGACGGGTTTTCAAGCAGGATACGATAGCGTTCGATCAAGTTTCCATCCACCCTGTTCTCCAGCACAAGGGTGGGCAGCGGAGTACCATCCTGACGGAACACTGGTTTATCCTCTTGCCAGACCACATGCAAGATCACATTTTCGTAAGCTGGGTCGCTGTCATGGTGATGGTCGTACCAGCCTGAAGATTTGGTGTGGATTTCTACGCTTCCTGCCCAATCCATTTCTCCTATTCGCATTTTTGAATCGGAAAAGTCAGCTCCGGAGTCACCATTCAGAAGCCCAGGCTTAAAAATGTCCAATTTCTCTCCCTGTGAAGTTTTGAGGTCCTTCTTGTCAAAATATTGAAATTGCCATATGTAATGAAGGAATGACTCCTGCATGGTGTGTGAATACCTAAAGATACTTATCCAAAAGTATTTTCATTTCACTTTGTATTTTCTTTGCTTCCAAAGCAGCCTTCTCGGCAAAATCTTCCCCCTGTGAAGCATAAATGATGCTCCTCGAGGAATTCACCAGCAAGCCGCACTGCGTGTTGAAACCATACCGGCTCACTTCTGCCAGATCACCACCTTGTGCACCCACACCGGGCACCAGGAAGAAGTGTTGCCTGGCAAGTGCCCTGATAGACATCATCTTGTCAGCCCGGGTTGCTCCGATCACGTACATCAAATTATCTGGTGTGGCCCACTTTTGTGTTTGGTTAATAACCTCCTCGTAAAATTTCTTTCCCGTTTCCTTTGACTCCAAAAGTTGAAAATCGGCACTACCAGGGTTAGAGGTGTGCACCAGCACGACAATCCACTTGTGGTCTTTCAGAAAAGGGGTGATTGAGTCCTTACCCATATAAGGGGCCACGGTGATCGCATCAAAAGTCATTTTCTCAAAAAAAGCCCTGGCATAGAGTGCAGATGTATTTCCAATATCTCCACGTTTGGCATCGGCTATGGCAAAAATGTCGTTGGGGAAATAGTCTACGGTTTTTTGAAGGCTCTTCCATCCATGCGAACCAAGTGCTTCGTAAAATGCTGTGTTTGGTTTATAAGCCACGGCATATTCTTTAGTGGCATCAATGATCTGTTTGTTGAACTCAAAAACGGGATCCTCATATTTAAGCAGATGCCTCGGAATTTTATCCAAGTCTGTGTCCAGGCCAACGCATAAATAAGATTGCTTGCTTTTTATTTGTTCAAAGAGTTCAGCGCGGGTCATGAAACAAAAATAAGCAGCCTGAACCAATAAAAAGGGCTGCCCCTGGTATTATAAACGCCCTCCCAACGATATTTGGATCCGAATTACCTGAGATCGATGACTTCAACTCCCGGATATTTTTTGGGATCGAATGTAAAAAATGAGTCGTCCACCTTTACATTGGGCTGAAACTTACTGATGGAGTATTTGTATCTGTTTCCTGATTTGTCAAACATGGTCCAGCTCTGGATGCTCTTGTCTTTTTTATTGATGTTCATCCTTATCTTAAAGTACTGCGCATCTTTCTTTTCAGGCACCAGGTCTACGACTTCACACAGCACACCACCATCGGTCTGGTCTTCGAGGTATAAGTATTTATAGCCCTTTTTGTACATGATGTAGAACCTGGAGGGATTCATCTCATCGGTGTCGGGGTCCACATTGTCGATATTTACCTCTTTGGCTGAAGGCAGGTAAGTCCACACAGTAGTGCCATTGTTAATGATCTCCTGGTCTTCTATTTCCAACTTGAATTTATCTCCCTTCACAGTGATTTTACCGGTGAATTCCTCATTGATTCCATCTGTTTCATTGGTGAGGGATGAGGTCAGGTTGGCCTGAAAGGAGGATAAATTTTTGTATTTATTGCTCATGGCCTCCAGTATCTCCAGGGCTTTGGGGTCGTATTGGGCAAACAGGTACTGTACAAAAACTACAAATAATAGCGTGAATAGGCTCTTTTTCATTAGTTCTGGTTGAAGACGGTTTATGAAGGACTATGTTTCTCTTTTAAATCATTCAATAATTGTTCCAAACTTACCTCATCCGAAATTAATACTTCCCGGGCTTTAGAACCTTCAAAAGCTCCCACAATTCCTGCTGCTTCCAATTGGTCAATTAGCCTACCGGCCCGGTTGTAGCCCAATTTGAGCTTGCGCTGAATTAATGAGGTGCTCCCCTGCTGATGGGACACAATCAATCGGGCAGCGTCTTCAAAAAGGGCATCTCTTTCGCTGAGGTCCACTTTTGCCGCACCCGCTTCGTCATCTTCAAACTCAGGAAGCAGATAAGCCGAGTCATATCCACGCTGGTTGCCAATGAATTCACATATTTTCTCCACTTCGTGCGTATCTACAAATGGAGACTGCAATCTGATGATATCAGATCCGGCAGAAAGCAGCATGTCACCCTGTCCGATAAGCTGATCCGCTCCTCCCGTGTCGAGGATGGTGCGAGAATCTACTTTGGATGTCACGCGAAATGAAAGCCGGGCAGGGAAATTGGCTTTTATCACACCCGTAATGACATTAACGGAAGGCCGCTGGGTGGCCACAACCAAATGGATGCCAATTGCACGGGCCAATTGTGCCAACCTGGCGATCGGTGTCTCTACTTCTTTTCCGGCTGTCATCATCAAGTCAGCCAATTCATCGATCACCAAAACAATGTAAGGCATAAAACGGTGACCATCCTGCGGGTTTAGTTTTCTGGCAACAAACTTCGTGTTGTATTCCTTCAGGTTTCTGGCACCCGCATCTTTCATCATCTCATACCTGTGCTCCATCTCTATGCATAACGAGTTAAGCGTATGCACCACTTTGCGTGTGTCGGTGATGATGGCTTCTTCACTATTGGGGAGTTTGGCCAGGTAGTGCCTTTCAATCTTGCTAAAAAGTGACATCTCCACTTTTTTCGGATCAACCAGGACAAACTTAAGTTGGCTCGGATGTCTCTTATACAATAAGGAGGTAAGAATGACATTAAGTCCCACTGACTTTCCCTGGCCTGTAGCTCCTGCCACCAGCAAGTGAGGCATTTTGGCCAGGTCTATTACAAGCACCTCATTTGAAATGGTCTTACCAAGGGCTATGGGAAGCTCCTTATCAGATTTCATGAATTTCTCCGTGCTGAGCACCTGGCGGATGCCAACCATTTCTCTGTTCTTATTGGGAACCTCAATGCCAATTGTTCCTTTTCCCGGTATGGGTGCAATGATTCGAATGCCCAAAGCCGACAAGCTAAGCGCTATATCGTCTTCCAGGTTTTTGATTCTAGAAATCTTAATTCCAGCCTCTGGCACGATTTCATACAAAGTTACCGTAGGACCAATGGTGGCTTTGATGCTGGAGATTCCAATTTTAAAATTGGTTAATGTCTCAAGAATCCTGTCCTTATTTTGTGTTAGTTCCTCCTGCGTTACCTGAACTTTTCCTGAATCGTATTCATCCAGCAATTCGAGGGGTGGAAATTTATACTTACTCAGGTCCATGGTTGGATCATAGACGCCATGCTCAGCTACCAGCCTACCAGCAATCACATCCATCTCCTTAGTTTCTTCAACGACAAACGAAGGTTCCGCCTTTGGATCTTTTACGGGTTTTTTTACTTCAGATGACAAAACAATCTCCGGGCTTTCCTCAGGAGTTTCTTCTTCGGTAATCTCCTCACTGGCCTGACTTACTTCCGTTTCATTTTCTTCATCCAATTGCGCCTTCCAATTGTCCTGATCATCCAGGTACGTTGGCTTAATGTCATCAGCTAAAGCTGCGTTACCCATGGGTTTGGGATCTTTCAACTGAAATGCATTGATGGCAGTGACGTTGAAGAAGTAAATGATAAAGACGAAAAGCGAAAACACCAATACAAGAAAAGTTCCCCACCCCAATAGCCCATCCGCTATTTTTGCCAATTCATATCCAAGTCCTCCGCTCAAAAAATTGACCTCATGAACACCCGAAATGCTATGGGTAATATATCCCAGCAGCAGACTTAACCACAGACCGGAAAAAAGAGAAAAAATAAAAACGGAGAAAAGTGGAAGTAGAGTTCTTTTAAACACCATCCTGAATCCAAGGATAAACAGCATGGGCGGGATGAAAAATGCAGAGATGCCAAACCATCTGAATATGAAATAGTGAGAGGTAATGGCACCGTACAGGCCCAGCCAGTTTTCCACCTCCTGACCTGAGCTCAGGATTCCGGTTTCACCCAATGCCTCCACCACACTTTGATCCGCCTTGCCGGTAAACAGGTATGAAATGAATGCTGTAACCAAATACAATGAGGCAATCAACAGAAAAAATCCAAATGCCAGCTTTAGCCGAGGATCGCTGAAAAAGGAAAAAGAAAACTTAGAACCTCCATTCTTTTTCTTTTTATCTGATTTCTTAAACGTATTGGACTTGTATGAATTCTGCGCCATTGCTTCAATCTGCCACAAAACTAAGCAATAAATTAAAAGGGTTAAAACGTATAAAACTATACAGACCTTAATCTATCTTCACTATTGATCATTGGGTCCAAATTATCTTTCAACTGCATGCGATTACTATCACTCATCATGTTTATAAATTTTGGTGTATGGACCACAGGTATGGTTTATGGCCAGATCACAAGTACTTATAACGCTAATGCTGAGGGATGGACAACGCCTAACGATGCCGATGGCTCAATTGGCTATAGTTCAACTGGTGGCAATCCGGGTGGACATGTCTTCGGGACTCCTTTCGTGATTGTGCTTGGCATGACCACCTTCTATGTTCCTTTCAATTTTGTAGCACCTTTGGCCTATCGAGGAAATCAAAGTTCATACTACAACGGAACGCTCCACTACGAAATCCAACAAAGTTCGACCGGTCTTCCCAACTCCTACGCGGAGGTCATCATCACCAATAATAGCGGCATTTCCCTTTATTACTTTCCATCCGTTTCAAATCAGCCACCGGCACCACCTTCCTGGGGCAGCTACAATGTGGCGCTAAATAATACACTGGGTTACTGGAAAACAACAAACAGCATTTCTGGCCCTTGGGCAACGGAGGCGCAACTGCTCAGTTTTCTTTCAGACATCGCCAACCTTGAAATCAGGGGCCTGTATCGTGACGCAAACACGACCAACCGATTGGATAACGTTTCACTTACGCCACCAATTGTCATTGATACTCAACCGGTATCTCAAAATTTCACTTGTAATGGTGGCGTTGTGACTTTGGCGACATCTGCTTCAGGAAATCCTGGCCTGGTTTATAGGTGGCAGGTATTTAATGAAGGAACAGGTGTATACGATGACCTTTCCGATACAGGTGGCTATTCTGGTTCTTCAACAGCCACCCTTAGTATCAATACGACTGGAGGATTTGGAAAAGGCAACTATCGATGCAAAATCTCAGGCACCTATGCCTCAGACGTCTTTACATCATCAGTTTACATTGGCAATAGCGGGCCCGGTGCTTTAGAGAATACATTTTCACCTGTAGCCAACAGTCCATCCAACTATTCAGAAATTGATGACATGATCGTTCAGCCAGACGGAAAAATTCTACTCAATTTCTTTGAAACTGGTGGGTCTCAATACAACATGTGCAGATTGCTGAGCAACGGATCTCTTGATCCCGGATTTACACAATGGCCGTTTACAGTTTTTTCCGGAAGGGGTGACAGAATTGCTTTGCAGTCTGATGGCAAGGTTCTTCTTGTTGGGCGATTCACTAATATAGCAGGTACCAATTATGGAAGGATCGTGAGGTTCAACTCAAATGGAAGCATTGATGCGACTTTTAACTCAAGTCAATCCGGATTTAATAATAATGTAAATGCTATAGCTATTCAATCTGATAATAAAATAGTCCTTGGCGGGGCATTCACAAGCTACAATGGCACGTTGGTAAACCGAATAATCAGATTGAATTCCAACGGTTCTATTGATGGTAGTTTTGGTATTGGTACGGGATTTAATGGTTCGGTGAATTCAATTCAAATCCAGCCCAATGGCCAAGTCCTGGTTGGAGGGGTTTTTACTACCTATAATGCCGCTTCCGTCCAGACCATCGTCAGACTGAATGCAAATGGAAGTATAGATTCAGGTTTTACAGTTCCTACAACGGCAGGTAATGTCAATGTTACTGCCATTCAGCCAGACGGAAAAATTGTTCACGACATCAATCGAACTGAATTGCGAAGGCTAAACGTCAACGGATCCCTGGACAATACCTTTGATGATGGCACAGGTACTGACCTTGGAATCTATAAAATACTATTCGATCCCTCAGGTAAAATTTTAATTGGTGGTTGGTTTCAAAATTACAATGGCAGCCCAAGAAATTTTATCGCAAGATTATATCCTGATGGAAGCGTGGATAATTTCTTTGATGCAGGTGTTGGCGCAAATTCTCTAGTTACCAGTATTGCTCCTACATCCGGGAACAGGGTATTGGTAGCAGGTTATTTCGATCGTTGGAACAATTTGCTTCAAAATGGAATCGCAATGGTTGATAACAATTGCGTTCCTATTCCCACCGCTATCGACAACTCCAGTTGTATAGATACAATTACCATTTCAGCCTGTGGCGGAAGCAATGGCCAATATCAATGGTACACTGTTGCATCCGGTGGCACACCGATTGCCGGTGAAACAAATGGATCCCTAACAATTTCAAGTTTTGACGCCACCACAACCTACTATGTGACGTTGGTCGATGCTGTTTGTGAAAGTCCAAGAGTTCCTGTTGTTGCCACCAAAATACCTTCGGGAATCTCACCTCCTGTAACCACATCAGCGTCAACATGCAGCCCGGCAGCGTTAACACTTACAGCTTCCGGCTCTACTGACGGAAACTATCGATGGTACACCTCGCCAAGCGGAGGTGTTGCAATTGCAGGTCAGGTTAATAGTTCACTCACTACCCCGATCCTGTCTGTTACCACGACCTACTACGTTGCCATCAACAATGGAACGTGTGAGAGTTCAAGAACGGCAGTGACCGCAACTGTCACGATTGTTGCGCAACCCTCAACTACCGATGCTTCGCGCTGCAATACAGGTACAGTAACCCTCAACGCTACGGGCGGCACCAATGGACAGTATCGATGGTACACCGTTGCATCTGGAGGAATCCCCATTGCTGGGGAAACCAGTAGCTCCTACACAACTCCTGTACTTGCAGGTACAACAACTTACTATGTCAGTATCAACAATGGAACATGTGAAAGCACACGTACTTCTGTGGTCGCCACTATCAATGCAACTCCAACCGCTCCAACTTCCACCGATGGCATTAGCTGCGGTGCAGGAGCCGTAACGCTAAGTGCTGCCGGTGGGATAAATGGCAACTATGTTTGGTATGATACGCCAACTGGAGGAACATCTATTCCTGGTCAAGTCAACTCTATGTTTACAACTCCTGTGATCAGCTCAACGACTACTTATTATGTAGCCATCAATGATGGAATATGCGAAAGTACCCGAACACCCGTGGTAGCCACAATTGGCGGTTCAAGCTGTAGCAACAGCCCTCCGGTAATTGCAACGGCAAGCACCTCAACAACAATAGCGGGAATTGCAACCTTTGACTTAAATACATTAATCAATGATGTTGATGGTAACCTGGATCCAAATTCAATAAAGATTTTAATACAACCAATTAGTGGTGCCAGTGCTTCGATTACCAATGGTATTCTTAACATCAATTATTTTGCAGTTTCATTTGCAGGGCAAGATAGAATTACAATAGAAGCATGTGACATGGTTAATGTCTGCACCCAACAAGAATTTATAATCAATGTGGATGGAGATGTCATCATCTACAACGGCATTTCACCAAACGGAGACTTGTTTAACGGTAAGTGGATCATTCAAAATATTGAAACACTACCAGACACCAAAGAAAACAAGGTGACCATTTACAACCGCTGGGGTGATCTTGTTTTTGAGGTCGAGAACTATGACAACGATACCCGCGTATTTAAAGGGATCAATAAGCACGGTGATGATGTCACAACAGGTATCTACTTTTACAAAATCGAATTCAAGAGTGGCAGGAAAGCTTTGTCAGGGTACATTACTGTAAAAAAGTAAATGCTATTTCCTAAGAATCGCTTTGTTTATCTTTTTGACAAATCCCGGCCCTTCATAAACAAAACCGGTATAAATCTGAATTAAATCCGCTCCTGCATCCAGCTTATCCAGGGCATCCTGCGTTGTCATGATTCCCCCAACCCCGATAATGGGATAACGATGAGGAAGTTTTTCCCTTAAATAGCGGATGACTTCATTGGCTTTCAATGTCAGGGGCTTTCCACTTAGTCCCCCGGCCCCCATGGCCGTCACCTCCTCCGTGGCTGTCAATAAATTATCTCTGCTGACGGTGGTGTTGGTCGCGATTACGCCATCCGTTTTAGTCTCAGTGAGAATTTCCACAATGTCGTCCAATTGTGAAGTGGTTAGATCGGGAGCAATTTTCAACAGCACAGGCTTCACTTTCTCTTTGGATCGGCTTAGTCCCTTCACATGGGAAAGCAGCCTTTTCAAAGGTTCTTTGTCCTGAAGTTCCCTGAGACCCGGTGTATTGGGCGAACTTACATTCACTACAAAATAATCAACATGCGGATGAAGTGCTTCAAAACACAACATGTAATCCGAAAACGCTTTGTCGTTGGGCGTGTCTTTATTCTTTCCAATATTTCCGCCTATAATCACTTTCGAATTTCTCTTTCGCAACCTCGCAACAGCCGCTTCGAGTCCTTCATTGTTAAAGCCCATGCGATTGATTAATGCGCCATCTTTAGGTAGCCTGAATAAGCGAGGTTTCTCATTGCCCACCTGGGCACGGGGAGTAAGAGTGCCTATTTCAATAAATCCAAAACCAAAGCAGGCCAACTCATCGATCAACCTGGCATCTTTATCAAATCCTGCAGCTAAACCAACCGGGTTTGCAAACCTGATTCCAAAAACCTCTTTTTCAAGAATCGGATTATGATAGTCAAAAAACATGCTGAGCAGGCCTTTGAAACCGGGTATTTTTCCTTTGAATGAAAGTGTTTTGAAAACGAAATGATGAATGGCCTCGGGATCGAATAGAAAAAGAATGGGCCGGATAAAAAATTTATACATCAAGCTGAACAAGTCAACAAAGGTAATGCTTTAACTTCTCGGATGAAATTCCTGGATCACTTGCCTTAAATAATCCCTGTCCAGGTGCGTATATATTTCGGTAGTGGTAATGGATTCATGGCCAAGCATTTCCTGAACTGCCCTTAAGTCTGCCCCACCCTCAATCAAATGGGTAGCAAAGGAATGCCTGAAGGTATGCGGGCTTACCACCTTTCTTAAGCCAATGCGCTTTGCCAATTGCTTGATGATGGTAAAGATCATCACCCGAGAAAGTTTCCTTCCCCTCCGGTTTAAAAACATATAACTCTCATATCCCTTTTGCACAGGGATGTGAACCCTGATTTGATCTTTGTAAATTTTTAAAAACTTAAGTGCATCTTTTCCAATCGGTACCAGGCGCTCTTTGTTGCCCTTCCCGATTACACGTAAAAACCCAACATCGAAGTAAACGTTGTTTATTCTCAATTCTATCAATTCAGATACGCGCAATCCCGAACTGTAGAGTACTTCAAGCATGGCTCTGTTGCGGCTACCTTCCGGTGACGACATATCAATCGCCCCTAGCAGGTTTTCTATTTCGGGGTAACTCAGCGTGTCCGGCAACTTCCTACCCAACTTGGGGCCTTCGATCAATTGCGTGGGATCCTTGTCAATCATTTCCTCGAATAACAAATACTTGTAAAAAGCCTTCACTCCAGACAAAATGCGTGCCTGGCTGTGTGCGCTCAGTCCCAATTCGTTGACATAAGTCAGAAAACCCTGAAGGTGTTTGCCCGTTACTTTTACGGCAGAGACCTCTTTGTGGGTCATTTCCGTAAATTGACGGAGCTTTTCAATATCCCGTACGTATGCTTCAATGGAATTGCCAGAAAGTGACCTTTCCAATTTAAGGTAATTACTAAAATGTTTGATGTGCTGCTCCCACATACTCAAAATTCAAGATTCACCATTCAAGAAACAAGTAGGCGTTGTGGATGTACAACTATTGATTCATAGGTACGCAGCCGCTATCTTTCCAAAATGAAAATTCAGATCATCAACGGACCTAACCTGAACTTGCTGGGAACACGCGAAAAGTCGATTTATGGAGATCAATCCTTTGATGATTTTCTGGTGGTTCTTAAAAAGAAATTCCCGGATGTTAGCATTGACTACTACCAATCCAATGTAGAAGGGGAGATTATCAATAAACTTCATGAAGTTGGGTTTTCTTACGATGGCATTGTATTGAATGCAGGGGCTTATACTCACACCTCCATTGCCATTCACGATGCCATAGGGGCTATTACCACTAAAGTAGCTGAAGTACATATTTCAAACCTTCATGCACGTGAAGAATTCAGATATAAAAGCCTTATTACTTCCAAATGTGTTGGGTTGATTACTGGTTTTGGCATGGAAGGCTATGCCTTAGCCATTCGGTACTTCCTAAAAACGATCTGAAATAAAAAAACATTGAGGCATCTCATTTGTACATGAGAATGGAAAACATATGAAAAATGATGATGGAGGAATCGACTACCAGGAAACATAACATTGAGGCATTAAAGCCAACCATTATAGTCAAATCAATTTTTGCCGCAGTTGCAATGACTTGCCTGGCCACTACCGTCTGGTCACAAAAAAATATATCTACGCAGAACCATGGCTGGTACATGTACTTTGGCAATCACAAGCTTAACGATAAATTAAGCCTGCATACCGAATACCAATGGCGAAGAGATGACGTAATTCAAGAATGGCAACAGTCGCTCTCCCGGATAGGATTGGATTATAAATTATCGCCAACGGTTATGGTAACAGGCGGTTATGGTTTCATTGTCAGCTTTCCTTACGGGGACCAGCCCATCGCTTTCAAATTTCATGAACATCGCATTTGGGAACAATTGATCTTAACGCAATCATCGGGACGATTTTTCTTCAACCACAGATTCAGACTGGAACAACGCTATCTCGAAAACAGGCGCGACAACGGTGATGGCACTTCCTCAAAGGACGGCTATACCTATCGAAGCCGCGCGCGTTATCGCTTTTTGGTAAATCTCCCACTCAATAAAACTGCAATGGAAAAAGGAGCTGTTTTTTTATGTGCTTATGATGAAGTGTTCTTACAGTATGGTTCCAATTTTGGGCTAAACTATTTAGACCAAAACAGATTGTATGGAGCACTTGGCTATATGTTCTCATCACACGCCAATGTCCAGGTAGGCTACCTCAATCAATTCGTCATTAAAGGCAATGCAGTTGACGCGGAAAACAATCATACCTTTCAGCTATCCCTTACCTACAATTTTGACTTTCAAAAGAAGGAATAGGCCTGACTCCCGCACCTGATAATTGTTTACTTTTGTCGCTTAAACTTATCCGACATGAGTTCATTCAGTTTTACCGAAGTTTTTTCCGTCACCCTTATCCTGTTCTCTGTCATTGATATCTTGGGCGCTATTCCTCTAATCATAATTATCAAGAAAAGAGATGGAAGAATTTATGCAGAGAAAGCAACCATCATCTCAGCGGTATTGATGGTACTATTTCTTTTCCTGGGGCAATCCATACTTATGCTTTTCGGACTTGATGTTGCCTCTTTTGCATTGGCCGGGGCCATCGTTATTTTTATCGTAGCCATAGAAATGATTCTCGGCATCACGCTCATTAAAGATGATCCTGAGTCCAGCGGTTCCGGATCCGTAGTGCCACTTGCCTTTCCGCTAATTGCAGGAGCCGGCACATTAACCACCATTTTGTCCCTCAGGGCTGTGTATGCTGAGGTTAATGTACTCATCGGTATCTTAGTTAACCTTGTTTTTGTTTACATCGTACTGAGATTATCCGGATGGCTGGAACGGGTAATTGGTAAATCCGGATTTGCAGTGTTGCGCAGGGTGTTTGGCGTCATCCTGCTGGCTATTGCTGTTAAAATTTTCAAGTCAAACCTGGGTACTGTATAAATTCTTATTAAACGCTCATGATTCAGATTTTTACCGATGGGGCAGCCCAGGGGAATCCGGGGCCCGGAGGATACGGGGCAATTCTGCGATATGGTAAGCACGAGAAGGAATTGAGTGAAGGGTTTCGGCTAACCACCAACAACCGAATGGAGTTAATGGCAGTAATTGCAGGGTTGGAGTCGATTAAAAAAAATGGGATTCCGGTTACAATAATTTCCGACTCGAAATACGTAGTGGAGGCCATTGAGAAAGGTTGGCTTTGGAATTGGGAGAAAAATAATTTCAAAAAGAAAGCCAACCCCGATTTATGGAAGCGATATATTCCATTGCATCACAAATTCAAACCCAAATTTAAATGGATCAAAGGTCACGCTGGTCATGCTGAGAATGAGCGATGCGATCAGCTTGCTGTAGAGGCCGCCCAAAGTCGTAATTTGAAGGTAGACGAAGCGTATGAAAACAACGTGCCTAACCCGTAACCAACTTTTCCGTTTCCTCAGAATGAATTCCGAGCGTTCCCAATTCCTCAAGAATGGGTAAATAGATTTCCTTGTCCACTGGTATGCACACACCACGCTGCTTTAATTTGCCTTTCAAAAGAAGTTTAGCCCCAATGGCCAGCGGCAAACCCACTCCCTTAGCCATTGCAGTATGCACTGCATCCACTCCCTTAAGGATGAGGTGAGTTTGAATTTCCCTCTTTTCATTTTCAATTTCGTAAGTAAAGCGATGCCACATCACCACCATGTCTTTATCCACCGGTTCTAATTTCCATTTCTTGTTCAGAATATGTTCCAGTATTTGAGCCGGTGTGCCTCTGTCCAAGCCTATTCTTTCTTGTTCGAAGAATCCAGACCATTTCAATTTTTGTATCTCAAATCCAGATTCGTCTAAACCAAATCGATTGGCCAGTTTTCCCTCCAGCATGTCTACTTTAGAGTAAGGCAAGAAAGCATTAATGAAGTCGCGGTGCGTCATCTTATCCACGCCTTCCATCTGATAGGTATCATCGGTGCACCCCAGCTGTACCAAAACATTCCAGGCAGCACAAAATCCTTCATTGCGCAATGTTCCACGAACCATGGTTTTTACACCGTTCAATCCATAGGTATCGATATATTTTAAGGAGTCTCGATTGGCGTATCCTTGATAATCTCCATACCCATGAATGTGAACATTGGTGGTGCGTTTAAATAATTGCTGATAGGGAATGAATTTGTATTCCCCTTGCTCAATGAATTTGGCCACCCCCTGGCCCGCTATCACTACATTGCGTGGGTTCCAGGTAAACTTATAGCGCCATGGATTGTCAGGATCAGTTTCAGGGGCAATCAGTCCACCTGCAAAGGATTCGAAGGATAATATCCTGCCTCCCCTTTCTTTGATCTTGTCAATGACCTCCATGGCACTCATGTGATCAATCCCGGGATCGAGGCCACACTCATTCATGAACAACAAACCTTTGGACTTTGCATCCTCATGATAGGATTGCATTTTATCCGAAACATAGCTTGCTGTAAGCAAGTGCTTGTTGAACTTTAAACATAGCTCAGCCACCCGGGGATGCAAATCTGCAGGAACCAATGAAATGACAACATCTGCTGCTGACACCGCCTCGCTGCACAATTCCGTTTCCTCAATATTAAATCGGATGGCTGTGCCAAATTTTGAATGGCCAATCCTGTCTTTTGCCGCCTGCTCCATGTAATCACCTACAGTTACCTGCCAACCTCCATTTTCAGCATTTTCCAATAGATAGGAAATGAGTGCTGATGAAGACCTGCCTGCACCCAACACCAGGATTGATTTTTTCATATTATTTTGATTCGACCTCTTATTGATCTTAAGTAAAAGAATCCGACCCCTTTAAATCTGGCGCCAAATTAAACGAATTATGACCAAATACTTTTTAGGAACAAGAAGCTTTATTATTTTTAATAGGGTACTTCCTTTTCACCAATGAAAGGACTGCAAACATTCGAGCACATTGAAGGTCTCGATTCAGAGTCGAAATACCTTGTCCACAAAGCCAAAGATGCTGCTCATCACGCCTATGCCCCCTATTCAAAGTTTTATGTGGGTGCCGCCATCATCCTGGAAGATGACATGGTAGTTACCGGTGCAAATCATGAAAACGCTGCCTATCCGCTTTGCATGTGTGCCGAAAGGGTGGCGCTTTATGCTGCCGCAGCAGCTCATCCTAATAAAAGCATTAAGAAAATAGCAGTAGTAGCACACAAAAAGAATCAAAAAGACCTGGTAGCCGCCACATCATGTGGGGCCTGCCGGCAAGTCATGTCGGAGTTTGAGGCCACTCAAAAAAAACCGATTCAAATTGTAATGTTAACCAAGGAATCGAATTGGGTAATTTTTCCGTCCGCCTCCTTCCTTTTGCCGTACAGCTTCAATAAGGAGAATCTGATTTAATTTTTTAACCCAACAAGAACTACCCTTCCTTTTCTTTATTTATATCGCATAATCCTCTAAATTGGACCGAAAGATCATGGCTGAATTCATATTGTCAATAAGCGCCTTTTGATCGTCTGATTTCATTCATATATTATTATAAAGACGAATGAATCCATTACATATATCAGCTACCAATGAAACACCTGAAGTGAATCTTGATGCACGCCAGGGTCTATTTGAAATTAGCGGGCGGTCGTTATGCGACAACCCGGCAACATTTTACCAGCCTGTGACGGAATGGCTGCAGGAATACGCATCTGACCCGCTTCCTGCAACCTACTTTACATTTAAATTTGAGTATCTTAACACGGAATCTTCAAAATCTGTATTGGATATCATTACCTTATTAGAAAAAATAAGTGGAGCAAAAGTAAACTGGTACTTTAAGGAAGATGATGAAGACATGGAAGAAATTGGTGAGGAACTTGCTGAACTGGTCAGCGTTCCATTTGAGTTTATACATAACTAGCAGCGCGATTTTTATAAATACATATGAGTGAAGAGATACTCAAGGCACTAACGCAACTTTTTGCAATTATCACCAAGCAGGATGGTGGGGTGACGATCAAGGAACGGCAGTATGTGATTCGATTTTTCCAACAAGAACTGGATCAAGCTTCTATCCAGGAATATCTTGATCGCTACGATAAGTATTCTGAATTCAATGAAAGCAACGCTGCCAGGGAAATAACTACTTACACCACTCCATCCGTAAAAGACTCAATTGTAACACTGGGTATTTGCAAAAAAATAAATCGCACGCTTACGCAAAAGCAGAAGGTGATTGTGTTGATCAAGTTGCTTGAACTGGTAGGTGCCGATAATAATTTTACGCCACAGCGAATGGAGATTATCAATACGGTTTCCACTGTGTTTAACATCAGCGCTGCCGAATACAAATTGATAGAGACCTTTGTGATAACCACCAACATGGCAGAACTCAACTTTACTGACATACTCGTGGTTAATTCTTTAGCAACTAAATCTGCCGAAAAACAAAAGCACATTCAGACGGAAATTGACGGCAATCTTTTTTTTCTAAAAGTGCCAAGTGTGGAACTTTACTTTGCACAATACCTGGGTGATGACTCACACCTGTTAAATGGATTTGTGATGCAGCACAATCGCATTTATCTTTTCTCACATGGAAGCACCATTAAATTACAAGCAGGAGGTGCGCTGTACTATAGTGATATTGTTGCCGACTTCAATGAGGAAATTCAAACTACGAAGCTTTCTTTTAATGCAGTTGTTGATGAGTATCAATTTTCAAGCGGGGCAATCGGGCTAAGAAACATAATCATTTCTGAGGGTCCGGGGAAACTGATAGGCATTATGGGGGCCAGCGGTGCAGGCAAGACCACATTGCTCAATGTGCTGGCAGGGCTGGAGCAGCCAACCAAAGGAGAAATACTCATCAACGGATACAATATTCATTCACGCCAGGACAAAATTAAAGGCGTGGTTGGCTATGTTGCCCAGGACGACCTCCTGATTGAAGAACTGACTGTTTTTGAGAATTTGTACTATAACGCCAGGCTTTGCTTTGCCAACTTGTCGGATACTGAAATCAGGAATCGGGTTCATTCCGTACTCGAAAATCTGGGGCTTGAAACCAGAAAAGATTTAAAAGTTGGATCTGTACTTGACAAGAAAATAAGTGGCGGTCAACGAAAAAGACTGAATATAGCACTTGAACTCATACGGGAGCCAGCTATTCTCTTTCTGGACGAACCAACATCAGGACTATCTTCCCGCGACTCTGAAAATGTAATCGACTTGCTCAAAGAACTTTCTTTAAAAGGGAAGTTGGTTTTCGTTATCATTCATCAGCCATCATCAGACATTTATAAGATGTTTGACAAAATGATCATAATGGATACAGGTGGCTATCCAACTTATATCGGTGCCCCCGTTGATGCCGTTTCATACTTTAAGAGAGCCACCCACCAGGTACATAGCGAAAGAGGTCAATGCGAAACCTGTGGAAACGTAAACCCGGAACAAATATTCAACATCATTGAAGCGAAAGTAGTTGATGAGTACGGTCAACCGACCAACAAGAGAAAAGTCACCCCCGTGCAATGGCACGACATGTATAAAAACAAATTTAAAATAATACGTGTTGCCGATGAAAAAGAAGATCCACCCCAGTCGCTCAGGATTCCAAACAGAATAAAACAGACCCTCATCTTTGCCTCGCGTGACTTAAAGTCTAAAATAAGCAATACGCAGTATCTGCTCATCAATTTACTGGAGGCTCCCTTGCTGGCATTGATACTTTCGTTTATTATCCGGTATAAGAGCGCTCCTGGCGGTCAGAGCTATCTATTCAGATTCAATGAAAATCTACCTGCATTTTTTTTAATGAGTATAATAGTAGCCCTGTTTATGGGACTTACCGTAAGTGCCGAAGAGATAATCAGGGACAGGAAAATTTTAAAGAGAGAATCATTCCTCAACCTGAGCTGGAATAGTTACCTCGTTTCAAAAATCAGCATCCTGTTCCTGCTTTCTGCCATTCAAACATTGCTATTCGTTTTGGTTGGAAATTTGGTTTTAGAGATCAAGGGAATTACGCTATCTTTTTGGTTCATTTTGTTTACCACTTCCTGCATGGCCAACGTGCTTGGCCTCAACATATCTTCTGCATTTAACTCGGCTGTTACTGTTTACGTGCTCATTCCGCTGCTGCTGATTCCACAAATGATTTTGAGCGGTGTGCTGTTTAGCTTTGACAAGCTACACAGTGTAATTAGCAATAAAGAAAAAGTACCCATAGTGGCGGATATGATGGCTTCGAGGTGGGCCTATGAAGCATTAGCAGTAGAACAATTCATGGACAACAACTACGAGCAAGGGTTTTATGAATATGAGAAAAAGGCATCAAAGGCAGACTTCAAGTCTGCCTATGTAGCCGATGAGTTACAAGCGAGAAATCAATTCATACTTGACAATTTTGATAACCAGGCAGATTCAGTAAGAAATCAGATGGCCATAAATCTGCAGATCCTGAGAAGTCAGATCATCAATGATCCATTTAAAGGCAAACTGAATGATGGTAATTTGGCAATCTCCCTTACTGTTGCCGGATACACAAAGGAGTTTGGTCAACAACTTCAAACCTACATTATGGATTACCGAAGACATTATCAGGATGTTTACAACGAGCAAATTGTTATCTCAGATAAGAAAAAGTTATTTTATGAGAAACAAGGCTTCGACCTCAATCAGGAGAAAAATCTCTACTTTAATGAAAGTCTTTCTGATTTGGTGAGGAACGTGAATACAAAGGAGAGATTGGTCATTCACCAGGGCAGAGTAATTCAGCTAATAGACCCTGTATTTCAGGATCCAAGTCCGCTCCACGCGCTTGACTATAGAACCGGCTTTTTCTTTCCGCAAAAACACTTCTTGGGAATTCAGTTCAGCACTTTCCTATTTAATTCCATGGCCATTTGGCTAATGACGGCATTACTTTATGTGTTTCTTTATTTTGAACTATTGAGAAAATTAGTCAATTCATCTGGTAAATTCGCAGTGTCAAAGTCAAAGTAAACCTGCCAATTTTGGTAAGTGCCAGCTTAATTATTTATTTTGGTATCCCTAAATGATCAATTATGAGAATTCTATTTGTGGCTTTAGCTGCCTTCGTATTAATGTCATGCGGTTCAGGGAAAAAACCTGATGAAAAGGCATTTGAAGAAAGCTTAGATTCTACCCTCAACCAGGGGCCGTCCATTGACCAGGAAGTAATCGGGAGCATATTGGGTCAAATCCCAAGCCCGTTGGAGATTTCTGTATTGCTTAAGCAATCCAAGGTCAAGTACAATGCCAGCCTGTTGAATACACCCGACAACCTATCCAAGTACAACACAAACTACAAAATGGCACTCAATCTGGGGGTATACGGTACAGACTTAGGGTACACCAATATTTATGAGCAAAATAAGGACGGAATCAAGTACCTGACGACCATAAAATCACTTGCCAACCAATTGAACATTGGTCAATTTTTTGACATTGAAACCATTGCGCGACTGGCCACTAACAGCAGAAACCTGGATTCCCTTTTGCTTATCACCACACAAAACTTCAATTCGATTAATCACTACCTGCAAGAGCAGAACCGTTCTAATTTAAGCGTATTGCTGCTTACAGGTGGCTGGATAGAGGCCATGCAGGTAACCTGCCAATTGGCTATGAAAAACCCGGATCATAAGGACCTTCGCGAAAAGATTGGGGAGCAAAAAATAACGCTGGAACAGATCCTTCTTCTCTTTTCATTTTACGAGAATGATGAAAATATGGCATCGTTATTGAAGGATCTGAAGGAATTGGAGGCGGCCTTCAATAATATTAACATCACCTACACCTATAAGGAATCAACGATGGAAGTGGTAGACGGGGTAGCCGTAATCAAAGACAACAGTACCACCACCATTGACATAACAGAAGATGATGTAAAAAATATTATGTCAGCGACCAACTCAATTAGAAATAAAATCATTAGCTAATAGCGAACAGGATATGAAAAAGACGATAATATTAATTCTTATGATCATTTCGGCAGCCTATGGCTCAACCGGACTCAATGCAGAATGTGATGCCGACAATCTTAGCAATGCTTGCATTCCTAAATTAAGCAGCGGGTTCAATTTTTTAAAAAGCTATAAAATAGACGGAGATGGCGGAAATAAAGAAAAAGTTGAGTACTCCTATGTGTTTACCAAAGGAACGCAGTACATGATTAATCTTTGTGCCGATGGCAACAGTCCTGATGGGTTGGTGGTAAGCCTGTATGACAGCAAGCGAAACAAAGTCGCCAGCAGTAAAGTGAATGATCAATTCATTTCAGCCATCGCATATCCTTGCAACGCCACAGGCATCTACTACATTCAATATACCTTCGATGGCTCAGCCACTTATTGCGGAGGCAGCGCGCTGGGATTTAAAAGATAATTTGAATCCAACCATTATATTAGGCAGCCGCCATTTCCAATGTGGATGTGGCGGCTTTCTCATTTAAAAACGCCTTATGAAAGAGCTTTCGCTTCAGTTTACCTACCGGGCACGATACTTCAAGCTTGGTGAAGTGATAAAGGCCGAACCGGAGGTATGGTTTGTTACTCATGGTTATGGTCAATTGGCCCGGTTCTTTATCAAGAAGTTTGAATTACTATCCCGTAAAGGTATATGCGTTATTGCCCCTGAAGGCCTTTCCCGTTTTTACCTGGAAGACATACCCACCAGGATGGCCGGTGGCACCAACCGGGTGGGGGCAACCTGGATGACCCGGGAAAACAGAGAAATGGATATTGAAAATTATATCAACTACCTGCAGTCTATTTATGACTACGAGTTGAATAAAATCAATAATGCCCGCGTTACGCTTTTAGGATTTTCTCAAGGTGCAGCTACTATTACCCGTTGGGCGCTCAGCGGCCGGGCAAGATTTGATCGCTTTATTTTGTGGGCCGGCATATTCCCAGCCGATATGAACTTTGAGCATGGAAAAAATATTTTTGCCAACAAGGAGATACTGGCGGTCTATGGAAAGGACGATCCGTTTATTTCACCAGACAAAAAGAAAGAGATGGAGATGCTCAGTCAACGACTGCAGGTAGTGCCTACACAAATCCAATTTAAAGGCGGACATGAAATCAATGATGCTGCTCTTGAAAAAGTAATCTTATTATAAGGTTTTTTTCACAATCGTGGAACTGGCCTGCGCAACTGGAAACACCACCAGGTCGGCTACAACTACATGGGCTGGCCTGTTTAAAGTGAATAGTATTAAATCAGCAATATCTTCCGGAAGCAGCGGCTGATAGCCCTGGTACACCGATTTTGCCCTTTCTTCATCGCCTTTAAATCGAACCAATGAAAATTCAGTTTCCACGAGCCCCGGATGGATTGCTGTTACTTTTATTCCATATGCATTCAAATCGATGCGCATGCCCTTGGTGATGGCATCCACCGCATACTTGCTGCCGCAGTAAACATTTCCGTTCGGGTAAGTTTCTTTACCCGCAATAGACCCCAGATTAACAATATGCCCGGCACTTCTTTCCACCATGCCTGGCAGGATGGCACGAGATACATAAAGCAGGCCCTTCACATTGATGTCAATCATGGCATCCCAATCGTCAACACTCCCACTCTGAATTGGGGCTAATCCATGCGCATTGCCGGCATTGTTGATCAGAACATCCACTTGCTGCCATTCCTTGCTCAATGACCCTATTGCACGTGACACCTCCCCTCGATGGCGAACATCAAAAGTCAACGTAGTAACCTCCGTAGACTTTAATAATTCCTTTTGCAACCTGTCGAGCCGTTCCCTCCTCCTTCCGCAGAGGATTAATTTAAATGAGTGTACAGCTAAAAGCCTTGCAGTGGCTTCGCCAATGCCGGAAGTGGCACCCGTAATAAGTGCTATTCTCTTTGGAGTCATCCTATTGAAAAATGAAATAAACTGAAATTGTATTTGTATTTACCCGAGTGATCGGTTCTTTAAAAGAGCTTGGGTCAGGACCCAACATATTGGCAATGCCCCTTGAAAATCGAATTTCCTGAGAGAATTTGAAAAGCGGAAAATAAAAGTCAAAACCAATGCCAGCATCTATGGATAGGTTAGTTTGCCTGATATCAAGCACCTCAGTGGTAGCTTGTATGTCATTTTTACCAGAAGCCTCAATAGATGGAGTAATTCCGCCAATCATATACATACGCACATTTCCCCTTCGCATTGATTTGTATTTCAACAGAATGGGAAATTCCACCATGGTGGTTTCTGTCAGCTGTGTTTGCGTGGTTTCATCTGTGTAATTGTATTCCAGCTGATGATCGTAAAACCCTGCTTTGGGCATGATGCGCAAATCCAGATCACTGTTTAGCCTCAGGTTAATGAGAAAACCCAGAGAAAAGCCAGGCGCAAATGGAGTGAGTACGGAATGGACCGTATCAAAAGACTGGGTCACAAATTTATCTGAATACTTCACCTGGTAGGCTGAAGTATGGATGCCAATCATGAAACCATAGCTGATTCTTCGCTCGTCATAGTTTGGATTATGCTGTCGTGCCCATTTGAACGTTTGGGCAAAGGCACCAGGCGATAGCATAAGCAGGCCAAGCAGCACTATTTTGTGCCGATGTATAATGAACTTATCCCAAATGTGAGTGGCTTGCATGCTGTATTTTTATATCCCAACCGGTTTAGAATGTCGATAAAACCTTGACCGTCCGGAAAGGCCTGAACAGATTCAGGCAGATAAGTGTAAGCTGAACTGTCTCTGGAGACCCAACGTCCGATTTTAGGTAAAACGTACCTAAAATAAAAGTTATATAACTGTTTAAAGGGAAATTTCCTGGGCTTGCTAAACTCCAATACTACCACTTTCCCATTAGGCCTTGCCACACGAAGCATCTCAGCAAGCCCATTTTCCAGATTTTCAAAATTCCTAACCCCAAATGCCACGATAATGGCATCAAAGCTGTTCTCTTCAAAAGGCAGATTTTCAGAGTCACCATAAAGCAATTCAATTTGATGATCCAGTTTCCTTTCTTTCATCTTCACCCGGCCTACTTCTAACATTCCTTCAGAAATATCAACTCCTATAACCTTGTCCGGATTCAGCGATAATGCCTCAATGGCAAAATCACCGGTGCCTGTAGCCACATCCAAAATCTGCTTCGGCTGCAGTGTACGCAGCATTTTAATGGCCTTTTTTCTCCAAAGTATGTCTATGCCGAAACTGAGGAAATGATTTAAGAAATCATAGTTGCCGCTGATGTTGTCAAACATCATGGCCACCTGCTTTTTCTTGGAAGAACTATCTTGCTTGTATGGAACTACTGTCATATAAAAAAACAACCAACGATTAAACAACCGTTGGTTTAGGAGGTTCAAAGTTGGTAAAAAGATTCTAATTATTGATCACTTCAAACTCCACTCTTCTATTTAATTCTCTTCCATCAATTTCATCATCGTTGCTCGCAAGGGGCTTTTCTTCACCGTAGCCGACAGCTGTTACGCGTCCAGCGTCAATGCCTTTTGAGATCAAATGGTCTCTTACGGCATTTGCTCTCTTTTGAGACAACTTCAGGTTGAATGAGGCACTGCTTACATTATCAGTATGGCCTGCAATCTCCACCATCAGATTGTTGTTATTGCGCATCATGTTTTCCAGCTTGTTCAGCTCATCGTAAGACTCTTCACGGAATTTAGCTGTGCCATAATCGAAATAGATATTGCGCAGGACAGAAGTGGCACCTTTCACCAATTTCTTCATTTCAATCTTATTGCTTATCATCTTTACCTCTTCGGTAGCTCCTTCGATATCAAGATTCATATTTTGAAAAATGTAACCGTCCAACTCAACGGAAAGATTATAAGTCTTAGGGTCAGGATCTTTAATATTAAAAGTATACTCACCTGGTTTTAAAGTTCGCGACTCGATGACATTACTACCTTGGCGTAAACTTATCGTTACTTCCAGTGGTTCCTGTGTTTTAGCGTCTACAACCTTCACTTCATAAAGTAAAGAAATGAGTTCTGATTTCTTTTTTACCGGCTCATCTGACGTGAATTTTTCGGGTTCTGTCGTCACCACATAGATGTCGGAATAGCCCATGCCATCGTCACGAACGGATGAATAGTAACCTCGCTCACTATCTTGTGACCCAACATAGAAAATGTCATTATCGGGGGTATTTATGGGAAAGCCAAGATTTTGAGGATCGCTCCATTGGTTTTTCTTCTCATCCTCCAGGGTCACTTTGTAAATGTCAAATCCACCCATGCCTTTCTTGCCCTCGCTACTAAAATATAATGTCTTTCCATCATAATCGATATAAGGGCTGTCTTCATCGAGTTCGCTGTTAATTTTGGGGCCCATGTTGCTCACCTTGGTCCATTCGCCCATTCTGTTTTTGGTGCTTACATAAATATCAGATCCGCCCAATCCACCTGGTCTGTCACTGGCGAAGTACAGTGTGTTGCCATCTTTCGAAATAGAAACTGAGGTTTCGCGGTAGGTTGAATTCACTTCTCCCGGTAAAGGTTGGGGTACTGTCCACGTGTCATCCGCCTGCCGGGTACTGAAATACACATCTCCGGCATTTTCGTCACGATAAATAAAAAGTGTTTTCCCGTCTGGTGAAAGAGCAAGGTTTGACTCGTTGAACAAGGTGTTCACTTGATCACCTATATTTCTGGCACGACTCCATTTGTCTCCGGTCTTTTTTGAATAAAAGATATCCTCATAAGGCTTATTGTCGTCCGAAACATTGTCGTTCAAGTTACCATCTCTTCTTCTGGAGGTAAATACGATTTCATCTTCCCGCTCATTTAACACCGGGGCGTAGTCGTCAAACTCCGAATTTATTTCTGGTCCCATATTCACAATTGAATGCTTTGAGGGGTTGGCTAAGTATATCATTCCGTTTTCTGACTCGCTTATTTTACGAACCACATCCTCCATGGGGATTTTATCTTCCCCATTATAATTTGGACTTGATTCCAATCTTATTTTGTACAGATTAAAATAAGTTATGGCTTTATCAAAATTCAGTGCGTATTGATAACTCCTGGCAATTTGATATTCAATGTCAAATCTGTAGTCGGGGTTGCTTCTATAGGCACGCAAAAGAAATTTGGTGGCTCTTATTTTGCCGGTGGTAATTAAGTACATGTAGCCTGCAGAGAAATTAGCCTGCGCGTTGGTAGTGTCGTAGTTGGCTGCAGCCACCATCAGATCACGGGCATCATCCATGGCCTGTGTCTCGCTCATGATTAATTCAGCTTGCTCCCAATAAAGCCTGGATTGCTCCTTGTCTTGTTCCATTTGAGCAAGTGAGGGGAGGGTAAGGCTAATGTAGAGAGTTGAAAAAATCAGTATTCTTTTAATACTGTTCATGCTCAAAAAATGATTTTGGTCGTTGATAACACAAAAAACTACCTCTCAATTTTAGCAATTTAGCAAAATCTTCCAGAAAGAAGGCCTAAAATTAAGGAGATTAAGGTACATGGGGCTGCTCAAAAGCCTAATTTCGTAACCTTTTTAGTCAATAGATCCATGATCATCAAGTCAGCAGAATTTGTAATTAGCAATACTGAACTAAGCAAGTGCCCAAAGCCTGATATGCCAGAGTTTGCATTTATTGGCAGATCGAATGTAGGAAAGTCTTCCTTGATTAATCTGCTTACCAATCGCAAGGACCTCGCCAAAACCTCCGGCAAGCCGGGCAAAACACAAACAATCAACCATTTTAAAGTCAATGATGCCTGGTACCTGGTTGACCTTCCCGGTTATGGGTATGCCGGAGTAAGCAGAACAGCCCGTAAAGGATGGGGAGCCATGATTGAAAATTATCTGCTAAAGCGGGAAAACCTGTATTGCACATTTGTGTTAATGGACGCCCGGCATGAGCCACAAAAAAAAGACATTGAGTTTCTCACCTGGCTTGGAGAACGAGGCATTCCGCTGGCTGCGGTGCTTACTAAGTCAGATAAACTTAAAAGAAATGAGTTGGCAAAATCAGTAGCACGCTACAAAAAGAAATTACTTGAATCCTGGGAAGATCTTCCGCCTATCTTTGTTACCTCTGCAGAAAAAAAAATCGGCAACAAAGAGCTCTTGGATTTTATTCATAAAGCCATGAAGGGTCTTCTATAAATTACTAGTTTTGGCCCTTCAATAAAATCAAACCTAAAATGAAACTAAGTGAAATTGCATCAGTAACCGGAAAGGGAGGATTGTTCAAAGTGTTAAAGCCGGCCAAATCAGGACTGATAATGGAATCAATGGACGAAGCCAAAACCAAACTGGTGGCTACCGGGTCCCACAAAGTTTCGATTTTGGATGAAATCTCAATTTACACCAACACCAAGGAGGGAACTACTCCATTGGCGGAAGTATTAAAAAAAATCCATGCTGAGTTTGGAGATGATCTGGGTTTGGAGGCTGATGCCGAAGGCAATGAACTGAAAGCCTTTCTAAAATCCGTGCTGCCTGACTATGATGAAAATCGAGTGTATGTTTCTGACATCAAAAAACTGGTCAAATGGTATGGCATTATCGGAAAGCATGCCCCTGAGATTCTGAAAGATGAAAAGCAAGACGCTAAAAAGTAATTGCTAAAAAGACTCTGCTTTTTCGACCATATGCTTTGATCCAACAAAAAACGGAACCCGTTGATGCAAAGTGGTTGGGGATATTTCCAGAATACGTTTTTTCCCATCTGTCGCCTTTCCTCCTGCCTGCTCTGAAATAAAGGCAAGCGCATTGCATTCATACATTAATCGCAGCTTTCCATTTGGATCTTTGGCGGTAGAGGGATAAATATAGACCCCTCCCTTAAGTAAATTCCTGTGAAAGTCTGCCACAAGAGAACCAATGTACCGGGCTGTGTAATTGCTACTTTTACAAAATTCAAGGTACTTTTTAATTTGTTCAGGAAATGAATTGGACGGCCCTTCATTAATGGAGTAGATTTTACCATCCACAGGCATTTGCATATTCTCGTGAGATAAAAAGTATTCACCCAATGATTGCTCAAAAGTAAATCCATTTACACCATGACCGGTGGTGTAAACCAGCATGGTTGATGAGCCATAGAGTATATAACCTGCAGCCACCTGCTCCGTTCCCTTTTGAAGGATATCTTCCTCCTGAATGGGACCGCCCACCTTACTCTTGCGCCTGTAAATTGAAAAAATTGTTCCAATAGAAACGTTTACGTCTATATTGGATGAACCGTCAAGCGGATCAATGGCAATCACGTACTTACCATGATTATTTAGGTCTTCAAAAGATTCTGATTCTTCTGATATCAATGCACAAACCTCTCCTCCTTTCTTTAGCGCCCGGCTAAATCGAATATTGGCCAAAACATCCAACTTCTGCTGGTCTTCACCGCCCGTGTTTTGCGAACCCAGCGGCCCCATAATATCAATCAGGCCGGCTTTATTCACTTCACGGTTTACCACTTTTGATGCCAATGCAATGTCGCGCAATAACTGAGAAAGTTCTCCGCTGGCAAATTGAAACTGATCTTGATTGTTCTTAATAAATCGATCAAGTGTAATACCAATCGATTCGCCTATTCTTGATGCCTCCATCTATTTTAAAATATATCTAATTCTGTGGGCTACTGGGTTTTTGAAACTAAATTCGCCCGTTAATGCCATAGGGTCGCAAATATACACCGCAATCGTTTGAAACCAATCAAAATTAGCCTATGAAGGTCTTTAAATTTGGAGGTGCTTCGGTAAAAGACGCCTCTTCCATCGCCAACGTAGGCCGAATTGTCAGCTCCTTTAAAAAGGAAAAACTTCTAATTGTCATCTCCGCGATGGGCAAAACCACCAATGCCCTGGAAAAAGTTGTATCGCTGGCCAAATCCGGGAAATCTTATGAAGTGGCACTTGACGATATACTCAGTTACCATAATAAAGTCATTGATGATGTAGTCGACAACTCCGAGTACGTGCTGGCTGTCATTTCGGCAATCCGAAATCAAATTATTGACCATCTGAAGCAAAATTACTCTTACGACCAGCTGTATGATCAGGTCGTATCGGCAGGCGAATTACTTTCAAGTGTCATCGTTAATGCACACTTTCAAAATATCGGTATAAATAGTGAATGGATAGATGCTCGACAAATGATACGTACCGACTCCACTTTCAGGGAAGGAAAAGTAAATTGGGTAGAAACTGAAAAAAATATTCAGGAACTTCAGTCTCCATTGGAAAACAAGGTGTTGGTTACCCAAGGCTTTATTGGATCAGATCCCACACATTTGACTACCACACTTGGACGCGAAGGTTCAGATTTCAGTGCTGCCATTTTCGCCTCTTGCTTAAATGCGGAAGATGTAACCATATGGAAAGATGTTCCAGGTGTGATGAGCGCGGATCCTAAAAGACTGCCGGCAGCCATTACGTTTGAGGAATTGCCTTTTCGGGAAGCGGCCGAAATGACTTACTATGGAGCATCGGTTATCCATCCTAAAACTATTAAGCCACTCGCCAACAAGGGCATTAATCTGTATGTAAAAAATTTCGATAACGTCAATTTACCCGGCACGCGCATTCACGAATGTGTGGTGAAAAACCTTCCCCCGCTTATCGTGTTCAAAGACAATCAGTGCCTTGTGTCATGCCACGTTACTGATTATACCTTTATTGATGAGTCCCAACTTGAGTTCATTTTCAATTCACTGAAGTCGCAGGGTCTGCGATTGAATATGATGCAAAATTCAGCCATCTCCTTTTCCTTTTGTCTTGATTTCAAGGAATCAAAAGTCATGGCGCTTATCAAAGTGCTGAGTAAGCGTTTTGAAGTATTCTACAATACAGGACTGACATTGATAACAGTTAAAAATTATGACTCCAATAGCTTTGAAAAATATAGAAATCAAAAAGGAGTGATATTGGAGCAATCGTCTCGCTCCACCTTGCAGGTGCTGATTAAATCAAATTAACTTTTGGGATTTTAAATAAGATATAAACCCATCCACAGATCGATCGAGCATTTCAAAAACCTCTTGAAATCCATCCTCGCTCCCGTAGTAAGGATCAGGCACCTCATCGCCTGATGCCGCATCAAACTCGCGCATCAGTCTTATCTTCGAAGCATATTGTGTTGCATTTTTCAGCCTCATGATGTTTTGATGGTTGGATCGGTCCATGGCAAGTATAAAATCAAATTCGACCAGGTCTGAGGCATTCAATTGGCGCCCCAGATGATTCAGCTTTACTCCATTTTTCAATGCGTTGTTCCTTGTTCTCGCATCCGGCTTGTCACCTACATGGTAGTTGGACGTACCGCAGGAATCCACCACGATCTTATCAGCCAATCCTGCTGCCTCCATCTTATATTTCATAATGCCCTCTGCGAGCGGGGAGCGACAGATGTTGCCTAAACAAACAAATAATACCTTCATAAACCTGAGATTTAAGCTAAATATCAATAAATGCAAGCAGTTACCTAATTGCCAACAACCGTATAAAATAGCAGTATAGCATTTATTTTGGCCTTTTGGTTAGAGGAAAGCCCCCATGTGGGGCTTTCCTTGTTTTACCTCAATCCAAATTTAACTTATTCCTTAGTTTTGGAATTCAAAATTGATACACAATGGAATTAATAAAAGTAACCGAACAACAGGAGCCTGGCGTAGCATTAATTGAATTAAACAGGCCCAAGGAACTCAATGCATTGAATCCTCAGCTCATGCAGGAAATGCGGGACGCACTGTTGGCGCTTGACAAAAATGATATGGTGAGGGTGGTCATCATTACGGGAAATGAAAAAGCTTTTGCAGCCGGAGCCGACATTAAGCAAATGGCAGATAAAAGCGCGGTGGATATGTTGAAGCTGGACCAGTTCAGTACCTGGGACCAAATCAGAAAAACCAAAAAGCCCATTATAGCGGCAGTCTCAGGATTTGCCCTAGGTGGTGGATGTGAACTGGCGATGACCTGTGACATGATCATCGCTTCGGAAAGTGCCAAGTTTGGCCAGCCAGAGATCAAACTGGGCGTAATTCCCGGTGCAGGTGGCACACAACGACTCACCAAAGCAGTGGGCAAAGCAAAGGCCATGGAACTGATACTGTCAGGTCGATTTATCTCTGCCGAAGAAGCACACTTTTATGGACTGGTCAATAAAGTGGTGCCGGTTGAAATGTATATGCATGAGGCTTTTCAATTGGCAAAAGAAATTGCGCAGATGTCGCCCATTGCGGTTCAACTTGGCAAGGAAGCCATCAACCGCTCATTCGAAACACAGTTGGACGAGGGACTGGCATTCGAACGCAAGAATTTTTACATGACCTTTGCTTCAGAGGATCAGAAAGAAGGAATGAAGGCTTTTATTGAAAAGCGACCAGCAGAATTTAAAGGAAAATAAAAAAAACAAAACGGGATACTAGATTCTAACCTCAGTATCCAGTATCCCGTTTCTTGTATTATCTCACATTAATGCCAAACCCAAAAGTAAGAGCGCTATACTTTTGAACGGTATAATCTGCGTGGAAGGTAAATACAGCCAGTTTCAGGCGCATGCCGGTGGTAAGCCGCATGCCGGAAGCAGCAAAACTTAGATCCACCGGATTGGTGTAGTTGGTTCCATTGATGTCATAATCTCCCAATAACGCCAATCTGGATTTGGCAATGTTATAGCCAAGTCCTCCATAAAATGTAACTACCGATAATTTTTTGGAAATAACACCTTGAATGGTCGTTGCTTTTACTTCAAATAGTCCTCTTTGACCTGGATCAAGGGTAATGTCCATTGTCATTTTGGTATAACCAATTAAGGCTGAAAGATCAAAAGGAAGGTTTTTCAAGCCAGGGATATGCTGCTTTACATCATGCATTACACCAATTCCAAACAATTTATATTCGCTGTCATTACCCAAATCAACAGTTGGAATAAGGCGCAGTTTAATATCGGTTCCTTTCGGAAGTCCAAAACCAAGTTGGAGCATGGCGGACGGCATTTTGTTCCTTAGTAGCTTCACATCTGACCCCAATTCCAGGCCGGTAGGCGCTTCAAAATCATCGGTTGTATTTCCAAGTGTGCTGGTAGAGGATAATGTTGCGGGATTATCCGGTCCCAACAGTGTAGACATTGTTTGATCCGTCTTCTTAAGTCCGGTTACGGGGTCCACCACGGTCACATTTGTTAATCCCAGCGCATCGGCATCGAACACCTGCTCTGCAGCAGGCACTTTCATCAGACTACCTGTGAATGTTAAATCAATACCCGCTATCTTATGTGGTTTAGCCGTATTGTACCAGCCCTGATTCATCCCCAGACTGAATGCTTTCATTGCGGGCGAAATGTACGCTCCAATAAGTTTCTCTCCATCTTCCACACTTTCTTCTAAAAATTTGTCGATGTCATCCTGGGCATTTGCCTGAAATGAAAATGTTATGAAAACTATAATAACAGCTGCGTAGAATTTTTTCATGGTTGGTCAGTTTAATCAGTTTAAAATTAACAAAATATAGATTACGATCACCTTGTATGCCCCGATTTCAGTTGCCCGCCCAATTACAACTATATTTGTGCTGAACCTTCAAAAATGGACGTCCTTTATTCAATTGGCATCATTATTATTGATTGGCTAACCCGGCTGGCAGCGTTGTTTAATCCGAAAGCAAGGGCATTTGTAAACGGGCGTCAACATATTTTTTCCCGGTTATCAACATCATTTCAAACAGAAAAGGCACCTGTGATATGGATACATTGTGCCTCACTGGGAGAATTTGAGCAAGGCCGCCCTATTATAGAGCGATTGAAAGAAACATATCCCAGCAACAAAATTTTATTAACCTTCTTTTCACCATCCGGATACGAAGCCAAAAAAAATTATTCCTATGCGAACTATGTCTTTTACCTGCCCTGGGACACCCAACCGAATGCGGAAAAATTCATAAAAATAACCAAGCCTGTAATTGCTATCTTCATAAAGTATGAATTTTGGCCAAACTATATCAAAAACTTAGCTCGTCAGCATATCCCGCTGATTTCGGCATCATCCATATTCAGAGAGGATCAAATTTTCTTCCGGGCATATGGATCATTCTTCAGATCCCTGCTTACCCAAGTCAATCATTTTTTCGTTCAGAATAATAAATCCAAAGATTTGCTGAATGGCATCAACATTAATAATGTGACCATTTCAGGTGACACGCGCTTTGATCGGGTAAATCAAATCACCAGTCAGCGAAAAGAAATTGATTTGGCTGAAGCCTTCAAAGGAACAGACAATGTTTTTGTAGTGGGCAGTTGCTGGCCGGAGGACATTGAATTACTCGCTCCATTTATAAATAGCCAAAAGGGAAAATTGAAGTTCATTGTCGCTCCCCACGAAATCAGGGAGTCGTTCATCAATGAAATCGAAAATACGTTAAGTGTTGACGTTATCAGGTATTCAAAAGCCAATTCTGAAATATCAAAGTCCGATGTGTTAATTATTGATAACATTGGTATGCTATCCAGTTTATATCACTATGGTGAGTATGCTTACGTAGGAGGTGGATTTGGAAAGGGACTTCATAATATTTTGGAAGCGGCCTGTTATGGTATCCCTATCTTCTTTGGCAACAGGAATTATCAAAAATTTCAAGAAGCCAAAGACCTCATCATGAGGGGTGGTGCCTTTGAGGTGGGTGAATATCATGATTTTCTAATGAAATATGAACTGCTGACGAGCCGTCCGGAAAATTATTTGCTCGCTTGCGAGGTAACCAAAGGGTACGTTACCGAAAATTTGGGTGCCACCGAAGTGATTATAAAATACTGCCACCAATTGCTTCAAAGGAAATGAAAGGGAGGGTCATTCGGTCTACTGGCTTGTGGTATAATGTGCTGGGTGAAGATCAAACAGTATATACCTGCAGGGCAAGAGGAAAATTAAGACTTGAAGGCATCAAAGAGTCAAATCCCATCGCAGTGGGCGACTATGTTTTGTTTGACAACACACAAAAAGAAGGGCACATTACTGAGCTATTAGAGCGAGAAAATATTATTGAAAGAAAGTCAGTAAAAAAAACAGGTCATGCACACGTGCTTGCTGCCAACGTTGACCAGGTGCTGCTCATGGCAACGCTTAAACAACCTCGCACTTCGCTTGGATTCATTGACCGATTTTTGGTTTCCGCTGAGTCGTATCGAATACCACAGGTTCTTCTTTTTAATAAATCTGACTTGCTTAGCCCCGATGAAAAAGAAAAGCAAAACCGATTGGAATCATTGTATCAATCGATAAATGTTAAAACAATCAGTATTTCAGCTTGGCATGACGAAAACCTTGGCGCATTTCAAGATATCATACACGGTAAAACCACATTAGTGGCTGGTCATTCAGGTGTTGGCAAAAGTACTCTGCTGAACAGACTTTCAACTGCCATTCAGCAATCGGTGAGTGAAATCTCCAATTTTTCTGATAAAGGCACGCATACCACCACTTTTGCTGAAATGTTTCAAATCAACTCCACCACGTTTATCATTGATACGCCTGGTGTCAAAGAGTGGGGACTTATGGATATGAATGAACAGGAAATTTCAGATTACTTTCCGGAGATGAGAGACAGGCGACTTAACTGTAAATTTGGATCGCGATGCATTCACCTGAACGAACCCGAGTGCGCCATTATTAAAGCCGTTGAACAAGGTGAGGTAGCCCTGAGTCGTTACCAAAGTTATATCAGCATGGTAACTGGAGAAGACAACAGGAAATAAGCGACTAGACCGAAAGCAAGAGTTTTGCGTACTTCATGGCAAGGCCAACTTCAAACAACTTGAGACACACTTTCAACTCATACCTCAAGCGGTAGCGCAGTGCAATGTTCTCATCTGCGGACTTATTAAGTTTTTTTATTTTTTTGCAAATCAAATATGTCGATTGGAGTTGGCTCGAACCCTTCCTGAACTGATAGCTCCTCATCGAATGAGGGACTATTCTCCGTTTGACCAAAGCTTTAGGAAGATAGAGATAATTGAACTCACGAGCGGACCTGATCCAAAAATCAAAATCTTCATAAGCGAGCGCCTCGTCATATCCATTCAACCGCTCCAATACCTTTCTTTTAATCAGCATGGTTGGAGCACAAATAAAGTAACGATGAATCAATTCCAAATAAATATCACCTGATGGAATGGATGCATGCGGGTGCTTGTCAGAATGAAGACCTGCCTTCTCACCATTTTCATCAATGAGCTCTGCATCAGAAAACTGGATGCCATAGTCGGTTCCAGCAGCTTCCAAGGCATCGACTCCCTCTTGTATTCTCGTTTCCAGTAAAACATCATCAGTAGCAAAATCAATGATGTATTCGCCCTTAGACCTGGCAAATCCCAAGTTGAATGCTTTGCAATTGCCCACATTATTTTCCAGGTTTATAAATGTGATTTGAGGGTATTGACGCAACAGCGCATCAATTACAGCCGCACTTTTGTCCGTACTGGCATCATTCACCACAATGATCTCAACTCGCGGATACGACTGGCTAATCACTGAAAGGATAGCTTGACTGACAAACTTCTCATGGTTGTAACAAAGGCAAATCACTGAAACCAGTGGGGCATCCATTATTTCAACTCTTTTTCGAAAGTGAGCTTCATGGAAGGTATGGCACCCAGTCGCAACTTGAAATCAATGAGCGAGAAATTCGGCTTTCCTCCCAACGCAGAGGTGCCCAAATCAAGAAGCTTTACTTTGTGATGCTGACACCAACTGTATAATTCACCAATCAGGAAAACGATTGGACTCAATGAATCCGATGCTTTGCTGTGACCTGAATAAAAATTATACAGAATATGCTTATTCTCCCTTACACAAATTGAAGCTGCAATCAATCTATCTTCGTGATAAACTCCAAAGCAATAAAAATATTGATCTAACTTTTGTACGGTTCTTTTCAGTTGATCAAATGACATGCTGATCTCATAACCTCGTTCTTTTCGACAAGCCAAAATAAACTGATAGGCGTCCTTCAGTTTCTTATTTGGGATGGTCTCAAATCTAAGCTTTGCTTTGAATGCCTGTTTTAATTTTCTTTTTTCCCAGGGATCGATCTGATTAACAAATAGATCTTCATCAATTTTAAGCAAGGCGCCCAGTTCAGCATTTCCAATCGAATAATGATGATTGAAAAGCAGAACGGTAATTAAGTTGTGCATTTTCGATTGATAACCCTCCGGGAAGCTTTTGATTAAAATTCGCTTAATGTGCAGTTTCTTTAAATCAGTTTCATAAAATAAAATAAAATCAAATAGCAAGGATGCCGGTGTTGCTTTCCATAACTCAAAAGAACCAAACGGAGCAGAATAAGGACTTTTGGCAACCCCCTCCTTGTTGCAAAAATGAATAGAACCAATCACATATTTTTTATCTCTTCGTATGATATGATACGATCGCCAATTGCTCTGGGATTGAAGCGCCCTATGTATTAGTGTGCTATAAAGCGAGGGATCATACAAAGGTTTATACCCAATAGGGCAATTGCCCTGGATGAATTCATACGGTTTATGTCGATTAATATTGAAACGCTCACCCATCTTAATGCGCAAATCAGGCAGCCACTTTCGTCTTTACGCTACTCCAGTCTTTGATTTGCCAATGAACAAGTCCTGTAGTGAGGTGATTGCCATTTTTGTCATGGATTTTAATTTCACATATAACTACAACGGCTTCATTTTTTTCCAGGGCATGATATACTTTTTCATTGAGCCACGCTTCGCTGATTACAAACTCAGCAAACGCATCCATTTTTCCCTGATAGTGATAATTCATCTCCAGCTTTTGCATGATCAGTCTATACTTTTTTGCATCCAATTTTGTTACCAACAAGAATCCAGTGGTAAACTCGGAGAGCGTGGCTAAAGCACAAGCGTGCAACCCACGAATATGGTTGAAATTTCTTGGGCGATACGGGATTGTCGTTTTCAGGCGGTAGTCTTCCAATTCCACCACTTTAAATCCATGTGGCTTATTGAATGGAATCATCCGATTCAAAGAGAAGTTAAGTAGACTTAAATAAAAAGAAGATTTCTTAGCTTTTTCTAAAATCAGGGCTGGATCAAACATAGCTGGCATATTTCTCAGTAAGTTATGAATTGTCCAATCGGTGAACAAATGGGCTCATTCAGGCACTGGAAATCATCGTACTCCTATCAGATAAATTTTCCCGGAAAAGGGTGAATCAACAAATATTATTATCTTGAAATCTTTAGCCAGCTAATGTCCATCATAAGATTCGCTGAATGACCAAAAAAAAACCTAGTCTTTTGCAGGCAATGACTCCCATCATTGTGCTCATTGTGCTGTTGGCAATTAATGTGCTCGTGCTGGGCACCGATGCCACCAATGGTCCTAATCAAATTGGCTTGCTGCTGGCAGCTGCCGTAGCGGGCATTGTTTCCATCCGACTAGGTTACTCCTGGAAAGAAATTGAGAAAAGCATGCTCAAAAGCATTAACACGGCAATGGGCGCCATGCTTATTCTGTTGTTGATTGGTTCATTGTCCGGCACATGGTTATTGAGTGGAATCGTTCCTGCCATGATTTACTATGGTCTTAAGATTCTCAATCCAACTATTTTTTTATTCGCAGCCTGTATGGCCTGCGCAGTCGTTTCTGTTTCTACTGGTAGCTCATGGACTACTGTGGCCACGATTGGAATAGCGCTCCTTGGAATTGGAAAAGCACTTGGCCTTGACGAAGGTGTGATTGCGGGCGCAATAGTATCAGGTGCCTATTTCGGTGATAAGATGTCTCCCCTATCAGATACCACTAATCTGGCACCCGCTATGGCGGGAACCGATTTGTTTACCCATATCAAATACATGGCGGTCACCACCATTCCATCGATCACCATTACCCTAATTATATTCCTGGTGTGGGGATTCATGCTGGATACCACCGGTACAGTTACCAACACGGATGCGGTTTTGCTTACCATCGAAAAATCATTTGACCTTAATCCGCTCTTGTTCCTGGTTCCTGTTGCAGTAGTTTACCTGATTGTCAAAAAAGTACCAGCCCTGCCGGCACTCCTGGTTGGTTCATTACTGGGCGGACTTTGCGCGGTGATTTTTCAGCCGCAGGTGGTAAATCAGATTTCAGGAATAGATGACAACTATTTGAAATCATCTTTTATCGCTGTTATGCGCGCCATGACAACGACTATTAATGTGCAGACAGATAATCAAATGATTACGGACTTACTAACCGGGCGAGGGATGGCAGGCATGCTAAATACCATCTGGTTAATTCTTTGTGCGATGATATTTGGCGGTGTAATGGAATCTTCCGGTTTGTTACATCGCATTGCGGATGAGATCATAAAATTTGCACACAATACAGGGTCATTGGTCACTTCAACGGCAGCAAGCTGTTTGTTTTTCAACATTACCGCCTCCGATCAGTATATGGCCATTGCCGTTCCAGGCAGAATGTTTGCCAATACCTATCGGGAAAGAGGATATAAACCAGAGTTACTTAGCCGCACGCTCGAAGACTCGGGCACAGTAACTTCTGTGCTCGTGCCCTGGAATACCTGTGGTGCAACCCAGGCTGGTGTTCTCGGAGTGGCCACCATGGTGTACGCGCCTTTTACTTTCTTTTGCATCATCAGCCCACTGATGACTGTACTGCAAGCGTACTTAAACTACAAAATACGCAGATTTGACGATAGTGAACTTTCAAAAACATAACGCATCACGCCTGACCATTACGAAGGAGGAAATCAACTCGCTCCCATTAGCTTCTTTCAATGGAGAAGTCAATTTAATTATCGAACCCAAAAAAGTAATCAGGGCCTTTGATGAAATTAAAAGTCACGAAGTAGTTGGTTTCGATACTGAAACCCGGCCCAGTTTTCACAAAGGACAGCGGTATGATGTGTCATTGATGCAACTTGCACTCCCTCAAAAAGTTTTTCTTTTCCGCCTCAATCACACAGGTGTAACCAAAGAGATGGTGTCTTTTTTGGAAAATGATGAAATCCTGAAAGCAGGCATTGGATTGAGGGACGACATCAAAGCGCTTCAAAGACTTCAAAGATTCAATGCTGACGGATTCGTGGAGTTATCCACCATTGCAAAAAGTAAAGGGCTACAGGTAGAAAGTGTGAAGAAGTTGGCCGGATTGGTACTTGGTTTCCGGATTTCAAAAAGCGCCCAAACCAGCAACTGGGAGGCTCCCACCTACACTGACAGGCAAATTAGTTATGCAGCCACGGATGCGTGGGTTTGCTTGCGGTTGTATAATTCGCTCATGAAGTAAGATCAGTTGGCGTTCGCTTCCATCTGATTGTTATAATATTGAAATAGCACCCGCAGGTGACGTTCATCGCCTATGTTCAGGCGATTTACTTTGATGTATTTTGCCATTTCTTCACTCCGATCGCCAAACGCAGCAAGCAAATCCTTTTTCTTTTTGATTTCGAATAATTCCTTTCCCTTAGCATAGTAGAAATTATCCCGTTTATTAATTTGTGCATCCTTGCTGCCTACATCAAATGCCATTACATAATCCGGTCGTTTGATCCAAATGGTCGTCTTTTTGACCAAGGGAAGCATCCCATCCTCCAGAATTTCAATTAACCCATTTATCTCTTCGCCATTTACCATGTAGCCCTTTCCATTCACAAATGCTCTTGTGTAGTTCGTAATTGAATCACGCCAAATGATACTTTCAATTTTGTTAACAGAAATGAGTTTTATCTGCGCTCCTACTTTTATCTCTATTGAATTTCCTTCAATGTCATACTTTATGTAATAGCCATCAATCACCTTATCGCTACCGTATGCCAGCAATGAACCCTTGTTCCATTTTGAATCGAGGTAATAATCTCCCAATATTCTTCCTGGTTGCACCTCAACACCATAAAGCACTTCGCCCCGCGTCACGCCACCGGGATCTGAAATACCCTCCATGGTTTCGCGTAATCTGATTTGAGGGGGTAGTGCCTGAGCATCGCTCAATACAGAGACGAGGCTTAAGAGTTCGGTCATCAACACCATGCTTACCAATTTTCTCATTTTGTAAATTTTTTCCTGATTAGCTACTATAGCAGATGAACTGCTAATTGACGTAGAAATTTAGGAAAAAAGGAAGAATAGTCCTCATCGGCACCATAAGTACACCCACTACCGCTGTTGATATCCCTCCTTCTGAGGTATAGAGCAGGCTGATTACTCAATTTTGTTTGATCGATAGGCACCAGTCGCATCAATGTAAGCATGACCGGTAGCACTTTTTCTTCTTTATGCCGAAGTTTACATTTCAATATTCTTCCTTTTGATGACCCTGGATCATTGACTCATGATCGATTCTACATTTATTACCAACACACTTATTGATTTGGTAAAAATCAATTCAGTAAATCCGAATTTGGAAAAAGGGGGAATGGGAGAAATTGAAATTGGCAATTATATCCATCAAGTGCTACAATCCTGTGGTTTTGCGACTTCCATGGATCAATTCGCACCCGGCCGGGCTAATGTAATCGGAAAATGGAATGGCACTGGCAATGGCAAATCTCTGATCCTCAATGCGCATATGGATACAGTGGGTGTGGAAGGAATGATAGACGCCTTTTCGCCTAAGGTAGTTGATGGTAAACTTTTTGGCAGAGGAGCTTACGATATGAAAGGCAGCATTGCCGCCATGCTTGGAGTAGCGAAAGCAATAGCCGAAAGTCGGGATGCTCTTTTGGGCGATGTACACCTTACCTTCGTAGCAGATGAAGAATATGAGTCTGTGGGTACGCAACAGCTACTTCGAAATGTAAAGGCAGATGCTTGCATTGTCACCGAGCCAACAGAACTTCAAATCTGTCTGGGACACCGCGGCTTTGGTATATATGAAATTATCACACATGGAAAAATTGCTCATGGCGGTCAACATCACGTAGGTATTGATGCTAATTTGCAAATGGGTTTGGTACTCAACGAACTCAGTGCCTTATCGAAAAGCCTCACCTATAGGAAGAAACATCCGCTTTGTGGCGATGCCTCTTTGCATGTTCCATTAATTAAAGGTGGTCAAAGCTTATTCATTTACGCAGGCCAGTGCTCCATCCAGGTTGAGCGCAGAACTTTGCCAGGAGAAAAAGAAAAGCAGGTGTATGATGAGATTAATGAAATCCTGGAAAAATTAGGTGCTGTAGATCCAAAGTTCAAATCATCCATAAAGCAATTAATCTGGCGAAATCCTTATGAAATAAGTAGCGAAGCTGCCATTGTAAAATCATTGCAACAGGCAATGCAAAATTCACGTTCGCACAACTTTATAGGCCATACCTGGTGGGAAGACGCGGCGCTTTTTGGGGAAGCAGGTATTGAAACGGTGATTATCGGACCAAAAGGTGGTGGAATCCATCAACAGAAGGAATGGGTTGATCTTTCTTCCGTTCATGACCTGTCAGCAGTTCTTTTACAAACTACCCTGGATTTTTGTAACCAGAGATAAATGGTAAGCACTCAAGAAGTTCGGCAACTGGCCTTATCACTTCCCCATGCGGTTGAAGAACCTCATTTTGCAAAGACCTCTTTTCGGGTGAAGAAAAAAATTTTTGCAACGATGGATTTAAAATCAAAGCGTGTGGTGGTGAAGCTGAGTGAAATTGATCAATTCGTATTTTGTGATTTCAACGTGAATATTATCTATCCTGTAAAAGGCGCCTGGGGCAAGCAGGGTTGGACAACAATTGAGCTTGATAAGGTAAAGAAAAGTACAATGAAGGATATGGTAGTTACTGCTTACGAAACGGTTAACAAAGGAAAATAATTTAATTCATTTAAAATAAAGACCCATGAAAATAACATCATCACTACTGGTTGCTATACTGTTGCTTTCTTGCCAAACAAAGCAAGGCGATGAAAATATTAAATTCATTACGTCTGAAGCATTTAAGAAAGCAGATCTCCCATTCTCAGAAATGGTGGTTGTAGGTAATGTCATGTATCTTTCCGGGCAAGTTGGAAGTATGCCAGAAGATCCAATGACCCTGGCACCAGGTGGAATCAAGGGCGAGGCAAAACAAATGCTTGAAAACATCAAAAGCTTGCTGGAGCAAAACGGATCATCACTGGATCAGGTGGTGAAATGCACCGTCATGCTGGCCGACATCAGCGAATGGCAGGATTTCAATTCAGTTTATGTTCAATACTTTCCAAACGACAAGCCTGCTCGCAGTGCCTTTGGCACGTCTGGTCTTGCGCTGGGGGCACGCGTGGAAATGGAATGTATAGCGGTATTCAGGAAATAGCCGATTGTCTTGTCCACTGATTCCGCCTCGTATTTCCGTTCAGGGCGTAAATATCCTTGTCATCAAATTCCTTGGGCAAGCCCTTCATCATTTGCATACTTTGCGCTGGTAAACAATGAAAATTCAAAATGATGAAGTTTAAAATAATATGCCTGGCTTTTATGGTGATTACAGGCACCACATTCGGCCAAATTCCAAAGCCATCCGAAACATTTGGCTTCGAACCCGGAGCTGATTACAAAATGGCCACCTACGATCAAATGCTGGCTTACTATGAAAAGCTGGATGCAGCTACTGACCGTGTAAAGGTGACAGAAATAGGAAAGTCAGTTCGTGGCAGGCCTATCAAATTGATTTTCATTTCAAGCGAAGAAAATATGAAATCGCTTGACAAGTGGAAAAACATCAGCGAGAAAATGGCCCGTGCGCGACTTTCGGAGGCTGAGGCACAACAGTTGTCCAAGGAAGGGAAAGCCATCATATGGTTTGATGGCGGAATGCACGCCTCGGAAAAAGCACATGCGCAGATGACGCCCGAACTGCTCTACCGCATTGCCGCTGAGGAGTCAGACGAAATGAAAAAAATACGTGACAACGTAGTTACGCTTGTTGTACCCGTGATTAATCCGGACGGGCTCGACATTGAAGGCGCATGGTATCGAAAAAACCTGGGCACTATTTATGAAACCTCAGGACCTCCTATTCTCTATCAGGAATACGTGGGACATGACAACAACCGCGACTGGTTCATGGGCAACATGCCAGAAACCAAGGCGGTGATGAATGTGCTGTACAATGAATGGTACCCGCAGATTGTGCACAACCATCATCAGTCCTCTCCTGCCTGGGCAAGGATTTTTATCCCGCCCTTCAGAAGCCCGGTGAATATGAAAATACACCCAGGCGTAACTACGGGAGTTAACCTGGTAGGTACAGCTATGGCCAATCGCTTTGCCATGAAGAAAATGCCGGGAGCCATCTCTATGACCACTTATGAGATGTGGTGGAACGGTGGCATGCGAACCGCCCCGTATTATCATAATCAAATTGGAATTCTTACAGAGACCGCACACACTTCGCCTACTCCAAGGTTCTACCCGCCCGACTCCATTCCCAAAGCAGTCGGAGGAAGATCGGCACGCGATGGCATTTCAAAAACAGTGGACGGAACGGAAATTTTCTATCCCTATCCGTGGAAAGGCGGAGAATCCCACTTCAGAGATGCAGTTGACTACATGTTAGAGGCATCCATGGCCGTGCTTGATCTGGCCTCAGAAAAACACGATGAGCTGCTCTACAACATCTATTCGATGGGTAAAGACGCCATTGAAGATTCCAAGGGTGCATTCGCTTATATTGTCCCCAAAGATCAATGGGATAAACAAGAGGCTGCTAACCTGATCAACATTATGCTGTTGGGAGGCATTGAGGTAGAAGAAGCAACAGGCAAATTTAAAGTGGGTGACAAGGAGTATGAAGCAGGAACGTACATCATGTATGGTGCACAGCCCTTCCGACCCTATTTGTCAGATTTGATGGAAAAACAAAACTATCCTGACTTGTATCAGTATCCGGGCGGACCTCCCATCGCACCGTATGACCTCACCGGCTGGACATTGCCTATGTCAATGGGGGTGCAGGTAGACAGAACCACCTCCTCCTTTACAGCAAAGACGAAGAAAGTAACTGCAAATGTGAAAGTAGGTGAAGGAAAAGTTTCCGGTAGCGCAGGGTTTGGATTTGCATTAGACCCCAAGGAAAATCAAACGGCTACAGCAATCAACCGGCTTCAAAAAAATGGAGAAAAAATCGCCATTGCGCAAACTTCATTCATAGACGGGAAAAATACTTTTGAACCAGGCACCTTTGTCATCGAAAAAGGAAGTGAAACGCAAAGCCGCATCTCCGGGTTAAGCAAGGATCTGGGGTTAAGCTTTACAGGTATTTCATCGAAGCCTGCAGGAGTTAAAGACTTAAAGAAGGTGAAAGTTGGGCTTTACAAATCCTGGGACGCCAACATAGACGAGGGATGGACCCGCTGGGTACTGGAGCAATTTGAATTTGACCTGGACACGTTGCACAATGAGGATATCAAAGGGAAAGACTTGAGCAGGTACTCAGCTGTCATTTTTCCTTCTCAATCCCCTGAAGAAATCTTGATAGGTCATCGCCCGGGCACCATGCCCGAACCTTATGTAGGGGGTATCGGGTTGGAAGGAACCCTTTCTCTAAAAAATTATGTGTCTAACGGAGGCGTGCTGATCATGTTTGATCAGGCCTGCGACCTGGCCATTGATGAATTTGGGCTGCCCGTTGAAAACATTACCAAAGGATTTTCTTCCAGCTCGTTCTTTATTCCCGGTTCAATTATCCGGATGAAGGTAAACAACAAAGATCCATTGGCCTTTGGCATGAGGGAGGAGGCCGCGGCATCTTTTTCGCGGAGCCGTGCTTTCGAAACGATCGTACCTTCACGCAAAGCTGAAGGAGGTAATGAGTTGATAAAGCTACCCGTTCCGAGGCCAGATGTTGTTGCTGCGGCTACTTACGCCAGCTCAGATTTATTGATGAGCGGTTGGGCACTGGGCGAAAGCAGGATAAAAAACAAAGGCGCCATGATGAATGTGAAACATGGAGCTGGAAATGTCATTCTGATTGGCTTCAGGCCACAATTTCGCGGTCAGTCTCGAAATACGTACAAACTGATTTTTAATTCTATTTATCTGGGAGCAACCAGGTAATTCAAAAAGAAAATGGGCTTCCAAAAGGAGGCCCTCTTTTTGAAGCCCCTGGTATCGAATTTGGGACAGAAGCCAGATACTAGGAAAATTTGGAGTCACCCTTGGTGATTTAGGGCTCAAACCCTTAATATTGCACTCCCGTTTTAAAACAGGAAGCATTCTCCCTTACCTGCCTGCCGGCAGGCAGGGCTCAGTTGGTTAGAGCATCTGGCCATTTGAGAAATCCCGGCAGTATTATTCTCCCTTAGCTCAGCTGGTTAGAGCATCTGACTGTTAATCAGAGGGTCCTTGGTTCAAGTCCAAGAGGGAGAGCATCAATTCACCTTAGTTCAAGCCTGCCGGTCGCAGGCAGGTTCAAGCGAGAGCAAAAGCCATTCAGAGATGAGTGGCTTTTTTTATTTGATGAATCCGTGAGAGTAAATTTGGCTGGGTATTGCAGACCACAGGGGCAGACAATCTACCATTCATTGGTTGTTTTCCATTTCCACTAATTCCGTCCGCTTTTGAAACAAAAAATCCAATTTAGGACATGCTATTATAGAAATCGTCAGAAATTAACTTGTTTTCTGATGGCATAATTAATGTACACGCATTGGGCGCACTGAATTTGGTACTTCAAATCAATCCTGTTTATGCTCCAACATTACCTAAAAATAACCCTGCGCAGCCTGATGAAATTCAAAGGCTACACCCTGATCAACCTGGTCGGGTTGGCGTTGGGCCTTTCGGCCGGAATATTAATCATGTTGTATGCACTGGATGAGCTATCCTTCGATAAGTTTCATGCCAATAAAGACCGGCTTTATCGGGTGATTACCATCTTCAACAGTGATCAGGGCCAGGGGGGAAGAAACGAAACCAATGCCTGGCCCATTGGTGACATATTGAGGCGTGAATTTCCGGAAGTGGAGCAAGTATTGTACACCCGCAGTGCCGGCAATTTGATGGTAACTTTCGAAGGAAAGAAAGTGCGTGAAAAGGCACATTTCGTCAGCCCCGAATTTTTCACCTTGTTCTCATTTCCGCTCATTCAGGGCAATGCCGAATCGGCTTTACAAAAACCTTTCTCCATCGTGATCTCGGAAAAGATGGAGGCCAAATATTTTCCCGGTCAGTCTGCTTTAGGCAAGACTTTGATTTTTAACGATACGTTAGAATTTCATATCACCGGTGTGATGAAAGACATACCCTCCAACTCGCACATGGTAGCCGACTTGCTGCCATCATTCGCATCGTTTGAGAAGTTATCTCCTGACTTTAGTTATACTACCGGGTGGGGCAATTTTAATATGCGCAACTATGTGCTGCTCAAACCCAACACCAATGCGCAGGACTTCTTCAAAAAAGCGCAAAATCTCTATAACCAGTATGCTGGTGAAATGATGCAACAATGGGGCGTCAAAGCTGCTATAGGGTTCGAACCTATGAAAGAGATCTACCTGCAATCAAATGCCGGCAATGGCATGGGCCCTCTGGGAAGCATCACTACGGTTTATTTGTTGAGTGGTGTCGCGTTGTTTGTCATCATACTGGCCTGCATCAACTTTATCAATTTGGCCACGGCTCGCTCAGTTTACCGGGCCAAAGAAGTAGGGGTCAAGAAAGTAGTGGGCTCTTCGCGTACGCGATTGGTGGGTCAGTTTTTAAGTGAGTCGTTGGTCATTACGCTTTTCTCATTTGTAATTGCCATAGCAATCATTGGCATGTTCTTGCCCATGTTCAATCAATTGCTCACCAAAAATTATACCATGGCTGCCTTGCTTGATGCCCAAATCATCATCGGTATTTTCGCGCTGTTGGCTTTCATTGCGTTATGCGCAGGCTACTATCCGGCATGGGTGATTTCCGCTTACAAACCAGCAGAAATTTTGAAGGGAAAAATGCACACCAGCTCTAAGGGAGTTCAACTGAGGCGTGTACTCGTGGTGGCACAGTTTATCATTTCGGTAAGCCTGGTAGCAGGCACGCTGATTGTTATCAATCAATTGCAATACATGCAAAGTCGCGAGCTGGGTTTCACCAGCGATGAAGTGTTGGTGATCAATGTGGCCCGTACCCAACTGACGGACGGCAATACGTACGATGGATTCTTGAACGAACTGAAAGGACAAACCGTGGTGAAAGAAGTGTCGTTTTGCAATGCACTTCCAGCCGTATCTGGCTGGCGCGGACAGTGGGCGTACCCGGAGGGCAAGGAAGATGGAGATTACCTGGTAGAGATGCAATACATTGCTGCGGATGAAAACTACATAAGTACGTTGGACCTGACCTTGCTGGCAGGTCGCAATTTCGATCCCGACAGAAAATCAGATGAAGATGGTTTGATTATCAATGAAGAGGCCGTATTACAGATGGGTTGGGAAACACCAGAAAATGCCATCGGCAAAAGAATTGTCAGCCCATCGCAGCGTCCGGCAGGCATTGTGATTGGCGTAGTCAAAAACTACCATGACCTTGGGCTTCAAAATAAAATCGCTCCCAGTGCCATTGATTTCAACAATGAGTATTCCTATCTGTACGCCATTCGATTTGCTGCCGCTGATACAAAAAATCTGATTGAAACCTTAAGCAGTGTTTGGACGACCTACTTTCCTCAAAATGAGTTCAGCTACTTTTTCCTGAGTGATACATTTGCCAATCAATATGCCAAAGAGCAACAAACTGCCAAAGTATTCTCCCTATTTTCCGTCATCACCATTTTGATAGCTGCAATAGGTTTGTTCGGTTTGGTCTCATTCCTGATTACAGCCAAAACCAAAGAGATTGGCCTCAGAAAGATACTGGGGGCAAGCATGTGGAACCTTGCCTCTTTGCTTTCAAGGGAATTTTTGTTGCTGGTAGTGGTGGCCAATATGGCAGCTATTCCTTTGGTGATTTATTTTGCAAAGCAATGGCTGAACGGATTTGCTTATCACCTGCAACTCAATTTCATGATTTTTCTATACACGATTCTTATTACCCTGTTCATTACAGTGATAACCATCAGCATACAAATCGTAAATGCAACTTTAAGTAATCCGGTAAATGCACTCCGCAGTGAATAATGGATGATAGATTTGGGATGAACTGTATAACAAAGGTTGCATCTGCGTGATACAAGCTAAAATCAGCGTTACAATTTAGTCAGCACCACCTTCATGATGGCCAGGGGAGTTTCCTCAACCAATATGCTTTCGCTTCCGAATCCTGGTCCATTTCCAAAGGTGGATTTCACCCAACCGATTGTATTCCAACCGTTTTAAAGCGGTATAGACTGCGGGTATAGAAATACTTTTGTTCAAATTAAACTTAATTGTTATGACAATGGAAAAGTCTTAGACATAGCAAAGGAATGGCCGGGAAATAACGGATTCACACTCAAAAAGAATCTACTGCACCCAGTTAGTTAAAATGACTTTTTAACCGTACATTTCTATAATTTGCCATTTAACCAAAGTAAAACCTATGTATTATAACTCTACCTGAAAAGAAAATTACCTGTCAAAATCACTGGAATTTGAAGATTCCTTTCACGAAAAGAATCTGAATCAGCAACGGCTGATCAGTAAATCAAAAACCAAATAACCAACATAACTTATGAGAATAGTAAAAAACGCATATGCGCTATTACTGCTATTGGCCCTGCCTGCTTTTGTACAGGCACAAACGCTATCAGGCGTTGTAAATAGTAGTGATGGACCAGTAATCGGGGCCACCGTAAGTGCCGGATCCAATATCGGAACCGTCACCGATACAGACGGAAGATATACCCTGTCTCTTTCTGCAGGCACACACAAAGTAACCTTCAGCTATATTGGATATGTCTCGCAAACACAAGACATCACCCTTGCTGCAGGTGAAAATCGCAATCTTAGCATTACACTTTTAGAAGACGTAACTGAATTGGGAGGAGTCATTATTGTAGGTTCGCGTACCCAGCCCCGATCGGTCACCGATACCCCGTTGCCCGTAGACATTTTGTCCAGTGACAACTTGAAATCAACCGGTCAAATGACTTTCGATAAAGCCTTGCAATATCGCGTTCCTTCATTCAACACCGTGCAAACTCCGGTTAACGATGCGACTTCGTTATTGGACCCGTATGAAATCAGGAACATGGGCCCCAGCAGAACGTTGATTTTGATCAATGGAAAACGTAAAAATTTAAGTGCACTGCTTTATACCCAAACTTCTCCCGGTCGTGGAGAAACAGGAGCAGATATCTCAGCCATTCCAACCGATGCCATCAAGCGAGTGGAAATTCTGAGAGATGGTGCATCGGCTCAATATGGTTCTGATGCCATTGCGGGCGTAATGAACATCATACTTAATGATGGTACAGACGGAGGATCATTTACTTTGAGAACCGGGATGACTTCAGAAGGCGATGGCGAAACAGTGGGGCTGAGTTTGAATAATGGAACCAGTCTTGGAGATGGAAAGGGCTTTTTGAATTACACCGTTGATTTATCCAAAGTTAATCTGGCCAACAGACCAGGTACAGTGGATGCTGCCGGTGAAGCTGGCGACTTTGGCGCAGCACTGGCAGACGTACAGACATTCTTGGCCATGAAACCTGATGCAGGCAATATCAACGGATCTCCTGAGACTACCGCCTCCAAATTTTTAGTAAATGGAGGATTTGATATCAATGAAAATACAAACGTGTACGCCAATGCCGCCTATGTCTACAAAAAAGTAAACAGCTTTGCCAATTACAGAACTCCTTACTGGAGGACCCTTGCAGATTTTCCGTATTTGGCTGACTTCTTCCCTGGCGATCACCCAACCAATGCTGGCGGGTACAATGGTTATGTGCCTACTTTTGATGGTGACCTCAATGATTACAATGGAACGGTCGGTTTTAAATCCAAACAAAACGGTTGGATTTATGACGTAAGCTTTACAACGGGTGGCAACCGTCAAACGTACAGGGTGGTAAATTCACACAATAGAAATTTTGTTTATTCTCCCGCACAATGGATAGACGCCAACACAGATGGTATTGTTGATCCAGGTGAGATGGTTCCCAGTTCAAGCCTGTATCGTGAAAATAGTCAGGTGTCTTTTGATCCGGGCGGAACGCAATTCAATCATTCGGTCGGTAACGTTGATATTTCAAAAGTAGTTTCTGACCAAATCGGTATTGCATTTGGATCTGAGTTCAGGTCCGAAACGTTTACGGTAATTGAAGGTGAACTGTCGTCATACGATGGTGGTGGTGCTGACTCTTTTGCTGGTAACCGACCAGAGAATTCCGGAAAATTCAATCGATACAACTTTGGTGGTTATTTCGATTTGGCTTTTGATGTAACTAAAGATTTTCTTTTAAACGGTACAGCGCGCGTAGAAAACTACAGCGACTTTGGAAGTGCCTTCGTTTGGAAAGTGAGCTCACGTTATAAATTTATGGAAGATAAGATCACCCTCAGAGGATCAGTATCGACCGGTTTTAGGGCACCTACTTTGCATCAGATTTATACCCAGAAAGCACAGTATAGCTTCATCCCAGGGCAAGGTATCCAGGTGGGTGGTCTGGTGAGCAATGTTTCAAGGGAAGCCACACTCTTGAAAATTCCGCAATTGGATGCTGAAACATCCACCAACTTAACTGTAGGTTTGGGCGCAAGACCCAATGAGAATTTCAACTTCACTGTTGACTACTACAACATTCAGGTGAAAGACAGAATTGTATTAAGCAATGAGATTATCCCTCCGGCTGGTCCAGCTTTCCAGGGATTATCTGATATCAGTTTTTTCGTTAACGCTATTGATACCCGTACATCAGGAATTGATGTGGTGGCTAACTACAAATCAGGACCGTTAAGATTTAACCTTGCAGGTAACTATACCATCGAAAACGAAAGAGACGGTGCGGTCAACAACCCTGCGTTCGTTGCCAATTCAGGTCAATCAGTTGTAGATGCCACCCAAGAAGCACTTTTCTTTACGTCAAGACCAAAAACAAAATGGATTCTGGGTGTAGATTATAGTGTGAATAAATTCATATTCTCCCTTAATAATACTTACTTCGGTAAAACTACCTTCAAACAACAGGGTATGAATTCCGACTTGAGAACTGAATTTATTCCAAAGGTGGTAACTGACTTAAGTATCAATTACGCTGCTTCTGAAAAGGTAAATTTCACATTGAACCTGAACAACTTGTTGAATGTGGTACCTGAGTGGGAATTTGTAGCTGACGGCCCTACAGGAGAAGCCCTGCTGGCAGATCCTGTCGTATTGAAAAATGAATCTAACCTGATCACATTTAATCAGCGTTATTCTCAAATGACATACGATGGATATCATTTCAGTCAGCTGGGTATGTTAATCAACCTAGCCGTAAACGTAAGATTCTAATTTTTTTAAGTGTCATAAAAAAAGAGGCTCAAGCAAGCTTGAGCCTCTTTCATTTAGGTGCTTTTTCATTAACGTTTCATCATCATCTCTTCAACTGACCTTCGATATGACCTGCTGATAGGTAGTTCCTCATTCCCGACTACCACCTTTTCCTTGTTGAAGGATTGAATGTGATTTTTATTAACCATATAAGAGCGGTGAATCCTAATAAAGTGGGTTGGTAATCGATCGTTCAACGAACTGATTTTCTCCTTCGTAACCAAACTTCCTTTTATCGAAATAATTTTTACATAGTCTGCCAGGCTTTCTATAAAAAGTATTTCTGATACAGGTAGTGGGACTTTATTTCGATCAGCCACCACCGTGATGGTTTCTATCTGATTCCTAGCAATTTCACTTTGCAACTGATTTTTTTCTTCTGCATGCTGTCGAAGCACCGAAATCATTCGGATGAAAGCCACCCCAAAAACAATTAAGTACAACGTAATGCCCATAGAAATCGCGTCCACGGTAATTGGCAGCATTTTGTCGTACTGATAATTGGCCAAAATGACAAACGATGCCGTCACCACCAGCATTTCCAAATACAAAGAAATAATGATCAGGTAAATAAAATACAACGAGAATTTGCCGTATCGACCGGGTAACAAGAATTTGGGAATCAGGTAGTAACTAAAGAAATAGCTGGTGCCCATCACTACAGGCATAAGGAACGAGGCAAAGTAAAAAGCCTTATCATATTCTTCGTTATGTCGTCCAAAATAAAAAGTCAGAAATAAGATGGAGAGCGCCCAAAAGCACAAATGATATGATATCCGCCTGTTCATCAATTACAAAAATGATTTTTTTTAATGGTTATTCATCAATTAAATCGATGGATAACGGATTTACAGATGGATATGACCTTGTTTCGGGTCTCCTCTCATTCCTAATTTTGATGCATAATAATTGACTCAACCTAGTTTTAAAGTTATGATGGAATTGTACTTCATGGGAGGACCCCTTTTTATGGGCATTTTGACACTGATATTATTGGCTATGATAGCTGTAGCTGTTTTTAACGGCCTGCCAGTTTTAAAAGGATCTAAAAGTGATCATGATCGGATAAAGATATCCTATGTCAAGTCGGTGGGTCTTTTTGCATTGATTATTGGCATATTGGGTCAGCTGATTGGCCTCTATCAGGCCTTCATGGGCATCGAAGCCATGGGTAGTGTATCTTCAGCCATGCTTGCAGGTGGATTGAAAGTTTCGATGATTACCACCTTGTACGGCCTGTTTATATACGTACTTTCTTACATCATCTGGTTCGCGCTCAGCTTCGCGCTAAAGAACTCAAAGCCAGGTTAATGTACTGAAAGCAATCAACAGGGCACCTTCCAGTCTTTACCTAAGGCGATGGTGCCCTGTTCCACTTTTTGCAACACCCTTTCCCGGCTGTACCTGCAACCAATATCCATAAACTGATATTGCTTGCCATCGACCTTAAAGTTGTAGTAGCAGGTATTTTTGGCTTTGCTGTTTTTGACGCAGACAAGTTCAAGCTTACTGTCGGGAGTAGCGCTTATGCCAAGTGATACGGCTACCAAGATTAAAAAAGTTTTCATCTTGAGTTAGTTTAAAAAAATAGGAAGCCCATGCAATTTACCATTACATGGGCTTCAAAAAAAGATTTATTGCTGATTAATAACGATAGTAATCAGGTTTGAAAGGACCTTTTGGCTCTACACCAATGTACTTTGCTTGCTCATTCGAAAGCGTATCCAGCTCTACACCAATTTTCTTCAGGTGGAAGGCTGCTACTTTTTCGTCCAAATGCTTAGGCAACATGTACACTTTGTTCTCATACTGATCTGTGTTGTTCCACAACTCCAGCTGCGCCAATACCTGATTGCTAAAGGAATTGGACATCACAAATGAAGGATGGCCCATCGCACAACCCAAATTAACCAGACGGCCTTCGGCCAACAGGATAATCTGATTTCCATTGTCCAGGGTATAAATGTCCACCTGTGGTTTAATGGTGTCCTTTTTCGTGTTCTTGTTCAACCAGGCCACATCAATCTCATTGTCAAAATGGCCAATGTTACAAACTATGGTCTTATCCTTCATGGATTTGAAGTGTCGTTCAACAAGGATATTAAAGTTTCCTGTTGCTGTCACCACGATGTCTGCTTCTTTCACGGCATTGTCCATGCGCTTCACCGCATAACCGTCCATGGCAGCCTGCAATGCACAAATAGGATCAATTTCAGTAACAATAACACGGGCTCCTGCGCCACGAAGTGAAGCGGCAGATCCCTTTCCAACGTCTCCGTATCCGGCCACAACAGCTACTTTGCCTGCAATCATTACATCCGTTGCCCTGCGGATCGCGTCAACACAGGATTCTTTACATCCGTATTTGTTGTCAAATTTTGACTTGGTCACTGAATCATTTACGTTGATGGCTGGCATGGGCAAAGTGCCCTTCTGCATGCGCTCAACCAATCGATGAACACCGGTGGTGGTTTCTTCAGAAATGCCTTTGATCCCAGGGACCAACTCCGGGAAACGATCCAACACCATATTGGTGAGATCGCCACCATCGTCAAGTATCATATTTAATGGCTCTCCCCCTTCAAAGGCATGCAATGTTTGCTCAATGCACCAATCAAATTCCTGCTCATTCATGCCTTTCCATGCAAAAACAGGAATTCCCGCCTTGGCGATGGCGGCAGCAGCGTGATCTTGCGTGGAAAATATATTGCACGATGACCATGAAACCTGCGCACCCAACTCAGTCAATGTTTCAATCAAAACGGCAGTTTGGATGGTCATATGCAGACAACCCGCTATTCTTGCATTTTTTAAGGGTTTCTTAGGGCCATACTCTTCCCTGATGGCCATTAAACCGGGCATTTCAGCCTCGGCCAGTTCAATTTCTTTACGGCCCCAGTCAGCCAGTTTAATGTCTTTTACTTTGAATTTAACCTTTTCTTCTACCATGGTATGCTTTAATTATGCTGTTTTCAATATGAAAACACAAAAATACAATAAAGGTTAATAAATACCATCCAACCAGGAACGGTGAACTATTGAGAGCACTATTGCTGTTGGCTATTCATCAAATAATAAAGAATGGAAAAGATCATGGTTGATGTGGTTTCGGATATAGTTTGCCCCTGGTGCTATATCGGAAAAAGACGACTAGAGAAAGCGGTGGCCTCCTTGAGGGATGAGTTTGAATTTGAAATTAACTATTTGCCTTTCGAACTAAATCCCGGTATGCCCAAAGAAGGAAAAAATCAAGCAGCCTACTTGACTGCCAAGTTTGGTGGAGCAGCCCGCTATAAAGAGCTGACTGATAATGTTACAAAAGTGGCTGCCACCGAAGGGCTAATGTTTAATTACCAAAAGCAAACCAAGTCTCCCAATACCAAAGACTCCCACCGCCTCATTTGGCTCGCCAAGACTGAGGGTTGCCAGGCAGCCGTAAAAGAAGCTTTGCTCAAAGCCTATTTTGAGGACGGCATTGATCTGACCCAATCCAAAAATCTAATCCATATCACAGTGGCAGCTGGTTTGGACCCAATTAAAGTGAAAAACTTATTGGATACTGATGAGGGAATGGTTGAAGTAGCGTATCTGCAAGAACTCAATCGCCAGCGTGGCATCACTGGCGTTCCATTTTATATAGTCAACCATAAGTTTGGAATTTCAGGAGCGCAAATGGCAGAAAACTTCGTTCGCGCTTTCAGAGATATAGCCGGCAAGGTTCCGGCTGAATAGAAACTATTTCTTCTTGGCGGGCTCAGTTGGCTTAAAGAGATCCTCTTGTTTGATGATGGTGGTCCAAATGCTGGTTTTGCCGTCATCCATCCTGGCCCAAATAGGCGCGATTATCCCATTGTGAGCAGAAATATTGGTATAGTCACCAAAAAAGGTATCTGCAGTCGGAACAAATGGCGTTTCACTGATTCTTATTTCCTGAAAAGAATATCCGTCTGCAGAGTAAGCCATGTAAACATCGGTTCGATTGTCATCATAGTTCCTCCTGTCGTAATACACTATATAAATATATCCGTTAGACTGATCAATCGTCATCCATGGCAAAAACTGATGTCTGGAGGTTGTGTCCTGGTTGAGTTTATAAGGTGCAGTCCAATTGTCGCCATGATTGGGCGACCGTATTAACCAAATGTCAGTATTTTCCTCGCCATTCTTTTGATCGGCCCACAAAACAAAAAGTGTTCCGCTGTTTTTGCCTGTGCTATTGTCAATTTTCAATACCGGCATTCCATTACATCTGCGTAATCCCGGAATATCCATATCCCAGCCGCCATGTTGTTTGGCAATGGGAATATCATTGCGCAACCAGGTGCTTCCATTATCATAAGATCGATCCAGGTAAATGGTGCCGGCATTGGACCATGTCACAAATATTTTACCATCATATCCTATTGCAGGTACAGCACCTTCTGTGGTATTGTCGCCATCGATGCAATCGCCAGGATTTTGATTCAGCTGATATGGATTACTCCATTTCTTCCCATTGGAGGAACTGCTGAATAAAATGCTGGATTGACAGGCAGGATCGTCAAGTCCGTATTGATCAAATTGTGTCCAAGTGGCTACTAAAGTTCCTTTTCTCGGATGAATGGCCACCCAGGGCTTGTCCTGATCCTTTGGTGGGTTGTGACCAATAGAATGGCCTTCATCCCAGCTTTTCCCACCATCAGAAGACAAATGACAAACAATTCTGTCCAGCCAAGCTTCATTACTTCGTCCTTCGCCACTTGGATCCGACAGATGCATAAAATAAACATTGCCTTTTTTATCCGATTCCAAAACCACATCCCCATATACACCATAGGGTGAAGTCACCGTTGTCTCTTTCCAGGTTTCACCGCTATCAAAAGTGTAATTGATGCGGTCTAAACTGTAAGCCGCAATAATATTCTTCTCGTCTTTTTGATTAACAACTATACTAGGTTCCACCATAGGACGACCATCATTCTTCTGCTCAGCTAACTTGATGTTTTTAAATTGAGCAACTGCACCTGACAGGGTGACCGTCAACACACAAAGCAATGCCATCTTTCTCATTTCACTAAAGTATAACAATTACCATGCATCTACTGAGTCCGTCATCATAAAAAATGATACCGCGGCAGCTAATATTAATATAGTCTATTGAAAAAAAACAGGAAGCTTACTTCTTTGAAGGAGCACAATGAGTGCCTCAATTCAGCATCATGGTAACACGAGTCATTGTTTCCTGATGATTTTGGCCGTGAGTGATATTGCCTTGAATGGCCTCCACCAGATCATTCACTTTATCTTTTGGATACCCAAATTTGATGGCAAACAGATTGCACAGTTTGGTCTCTTCTGAATGAATGTCGTTGTCAATGGACATCATGTGAACCAGATCATACAATTGATAGAATCTTTCCTTTTCATCAGCAGGCACCTCAAATTTAACTTTTTCCGGATTGGATTGAATCGATTTTAATTGACCTTCAGAGATTCCGTTTCTTTTGGCGATTGCTTTGAGGAGATCATACTCAACCGCCTCAAAATGACCATCCACAGCCGCCATTTCAATGAGGTTTTTCATGTGGCTTTTAGCACCAGCCTTTCCTTGTCGGAACAGATTAATTATTTCAGTAAAATTCATAGCGTTTGTTAATTATGGCCACCTTTGATTTGAGAATATCAATTTAGTTGAAATATCCATAATTTGAAGACCCATTTTTATAAAAAAAATGCCTGAATAAATTCAGTTCAACTTAAAATGATCGAAATTGGACAATCCTTAATAAAAATAATCCATGCCAATATTTCATAATTTCAATTGGAAGACTTGTCTTGCAAGCGCAGCTATTCTGCTATCTTTTTTGTCCTGCCAACAAGAATTGACAAGGGCAGAGCTAATCATTTCGAATGCCACCATTTGGACAGGCAATGAAAAGCAACCCTATGCTGAGGCATTGGCTGTTGCGGGTGATACCATTATTGCAGTTGGCTCCAATGACGAAATCCAAAAGTATAAGTCAGAGCAAACCAAATTGATTGACGCCAGGGGTCAATTTATCACGCCCGGTTTCATTGATAGTCACGTTCATTTCCTGACAGGAGGCTTCAATCTCTCATCGGTTCAACTCAGGGATGCGAAAACACCGGAGGAATTCTCATTGCGAATCAAAGAGTTTGCGGCAACGGTGCCCGCGGGCACCTGGATTTTGGGTGGTGACTGGGATCACGAGAATTGGGGCGGAGAACTGCCCACTAAGGAATGGATTGATCAATTTACAGCGGATCATCCCGTATGGGTAACCCGCCTGGATGGTCATATGTCCCTGGCAAACTCTGCCGCATTGAAAGCGGCAGGTATATCAAAATCTGTGCGCGATGTAAAAGGGGGAACCATTGTTCGAAATAACAAAGGCGAATTGACAGGAGTGTTTAAAGACAACGCCATGGATATGATTTTTGAGAAAGTTCCTCCTCCGACAAACCAACAGATAGACAAAGCCCTGGCCACGGCCATGAACTACGTTGCTTCTCACGGTGTCACTTCTGTTCATCACATGGCGGGATACCTGGATGGTCTGGAACGTGCCCGAGACAACAACACCTTGATCACACGGATTTATGCCATGATGCCCCTCAATCAATGGCCTGCCCTTGCACAAAAAATAAAAAGTGATGGCAAAGGAAACAAATGGCTAAAGATTGGTGGACTCAAAGGATTTGTGGATGGATCACTAGGTTCACATACGGCAGCCTTTTTCAAGCCTTTCACAGATGCACCCAAAGACAGTGGTTTTTTTGTGAACAGTGAAGGCGATTTATACAACTGGATATCGAGTGCCGATAGCGCAGGCTTGCAATTGATGGTGCATGCCATTGGTGACAGGGCCATCAATACATTATTAAATATTTATGAAAAAGTGGGGAATGAAAATGGAGTTAAAGACAGAAGATTCAGAATTGAACACGCCCAACACATTGCACCCAATGACATAGCCAGGTTTGCTAAACTTGGTGTTATCGCCAGTATGCAACCTTATCATGCTATTGATGATGGTCGCTGGGCAGAAAAAGTGATTGGAGCCGATCGAATTAAAACTACGTATGCCTTCAAATCGTTGTTTGACGCCCGTGCAAAAGTCGCATTTGGAAGCGACTGGTTCGTGGCGCCTCCTATTCCCTTGATGGGAATATATGCTGCCGTTACCCGAAAGACTTTAGATGATCAAAATCCGAATGGCTGGGTGCCCGAACAAAAAATTTCTGTTGAGCAGGCCTTGACTGCCTACACCGTGAATGCTGCCTTTGCATCGTTTGATGAAAATATCAAGGGAACTTTGGAACCTGGAAAGCTGGCAGATTTTGTAATCATAGATCAGGACCTGATTAAGATGGACCCTGCAAAAATCAAAGACGCAAAAATTATGCAAACTTTTGTCGGGGGCAAATTGGTGTACAAAAGGGAATAGACCGATACATTTGGATGCGCAACTTTACCGTCTGCATTAGTATTGATCGAGAAATACGGATAATTAGCCTGTCTGCATGATCCATTGATTGAATTTTGCAATTATTATCCACCAGAATTTATTACCTTCCTAACTTAATTCAGCGGGATAAATTCAATCATTTAAAATCAAGACCATCATGGCCATTTTCAATCTTAACATTAACGGCAAAAAGCAAGAAGTAGACGTTGATCCTACCACTCCAATGCTATGGGTGCTGCGCGATCACCTGGATCTACAAGGCACCAAGTTCGGTTGCGGTGTAGCCATGTGCGGTGCTTGCACTATTCATGTGAATGGTGTGGCCACCCGTTCATGCGTGTTACCGGTTACTTCAGCCGCAGGGCAGGAAATTACCACCATTGAAGGGTTGTCCGAAAGCGGAGATCATCCCGTTCAAAAAGCATGGTTGGAGCAAGACGTTCCTCAATGCGGTTACTGTCAGGCAGGACAAATCATGAGCGCTGCTGCGCTGCTTAAATCCAATCCAAGTCCAAGTGACGAGGAGATTGAAGCCGCCATGAATGGCAACATCTGTCGTTGCGGTACTTATGTTAGAATCAAGCAAGCTATTAAAACAGCGTCAACCTTATAGACATCCAAGATTATGACACTTATAAAAACATCGATAGGAAGAAGAACTTTTTTGAAAACATCAGCACTCGCGAGTGGTGGCCTGATGCTTAGCTTCAGTTGGTTGGGTTCCTGCCAATCCAATCCGGAAGATGCCCTTGCTATGCCGAAAGAATGGTTTGAGTTGAATGGCTATCTTAAAGTTGGAGACAACGGTGTAGTTACTATCATGTCACCCAATCCTGAAATTGGACAGAACGTAAAGACTTCCATGCCAATGATTGTGGCGGAAGAACTGGATGTGGATTGGAGGAATGTAATTGTAGAACAAGCTCCGCTTAACACTGATATCTTTACTCGGCAATTGGCTGGCGGCAGTCAATCTATACGCCAGGGTTGGAAAGGACTGCGTATGGCAGGCGCTACGGCACGAAGCATGCTGCGCGAAGCTGCAGCTGCTGCCTGGCAGGTTCCAGCGAGTGAAATTACCACTGAGGCCGGTATGCTTCATCATAAGTCCAGTGGCAAGTCAGCAGGCTTTGGTGAGATGGCATCGGCCGCAGCCAAACTTGAGGTTCCCAAAGAGGTAGAACTAAAAGATCCAAAGGATTTTAAAATAATAGGCACCTCCAAGAAAAATGTGGATGGCAAAAAGATTGTTACCGGTCAACCTTTGTTTGGTTTAGACTACCGAAAAGAGGGAATGTTAATTGCGATGATCGCCCATCCCCCGGCATTTGGATTGAAGTTGAAGAGTGTTGACGATTCGCACGCCAGGACCATGCCTGGAATTAAAGATGTTTTCACCTTCAAGACTTTTAATGATGATTATGCCAGGCAATGGAGCGATACCAGTGCATTCACGGAGATGGTGGCCGTGGTGGGCAACACTACCTGGGAAGTAATGAATGCACGCAAAGCCTTGCAACTGGAATGGGAGCCTTTCGGTGACCATGATATTACCATGTCGACCTTCCAGGGAGGTACAACCTCAGTTAAAGTTCCTGCTGGTTTGGAAAGCTCAAGCAAACACGTTCAGCTAATGAAAGAGCATGCTACTAAGCCTGCCCGGGTGGTAAGAAAAGACGGCAATCCGGAAGCTGCCTTCAAGAATGCTGCCAAGGTGATTGAACGTACCTACACGGCTCCCTTCCTTGCGCACAACACCATGGAGCCCATGAACTTTTTTGCTGATGTAACAAGTGATAAGGCAGAGTTGGTCGGACCCATACAAACTCCGGAGTATATGGAAAAAACGGTTGCAGCAAGACTGGGACTACCTCTGGAAAAAGTTGACATCAAAATGACCCGAATGGGCGGAGGTTTTGGAAGACGACTTTACGGAAATTTCCTCGTGGAAGCCGCTGTCATTTCTCAAAAGGTTGGCGCACCAGTCAAATTGATTTATACGCGTGAAGATGATATGACTTTCGGAACCTACCGTCCGGCATATCATGCCACCTATAAAGCCGCCCTGGATGAAAACAATAACCTTATTGCTTTCCATGTCAAGGCTGGTGGAATTCCAGAAAGTCCGCTTTTTGCCAATCGCTTTCCTGCGGGATCGGTAGACAATTACCTGGCCGAGGATTGGTCTATCCCTTCGAATATCAGCATTGGAGCTTTTAGGGCACCTAGGTCAAATTTCATTGCAGGGGTTGAGCAAGCTTTCCTCGATGAAGTAGCAGAAGCCGCTGGGAAAGATCCGATCGACTTCAGACTTGCACTGTTGGATCGGGCCATGAAAAATCCGGTTGGTGAGAACAATGATTACGAGGCAGATCGCTATGCTGGCGTTTTGGAATTGGTAAAGACCAAATCAAACTGGGGCGAGGATATGCCTGGTGTGCACCGCGGAGTGGCTGCTTATTTCTGTCACAACTCTTATGTCGCTCATGTGTTGGATTTGGCCATGGAAAATGGCAAGCCGCGAGTACAAAAGATTCACTGCGCGGTTGACTGTGGCGTGGTGGTCAACCCGGTAGCAGCAACCAACTTATGCGAAGGGGGATCTGTGGATGGCATTGGTCATGCAATGTTCAGTGGATTAACGTTCACTGAAGGTGCTCCGGATCAAAAAAATTTCGACAAATACCGTTTGATTCGCCACAGCGAAGCGCCTAAGGCAGTTGATGTGCATTTTGTTGAAAACGGAATTGATCCGACAGGCCTCGGAGAACCCCCATTTCCTCCGGTGATAGGAGCATTGGCCAACGCGCTGTATAAAGCCACCGGCAAACGATATTATAACCAGCCCTTCCTGAGCGAAGACATTAAGCTTGGATAATTAATTTTCGTTGAAAGATTGAAAATGCTCAGCACCATTGCTGAGCATTTTTTTTACTCATTATCCTTAATAAGGCTTCGGATCATCATCCACAGGGTCCATAAAGACTTGTACTCCCTCATTATTGGAAAATCATGGAGGCAGATTTTACTTTGATAAATTTCAGTATCTTAATTGCTTAATCTCCTTACATCATGAGAAAGTCAATACTCCTGCTCTTGGTCCTAGTGGGTACAAATTCGTTTGCCCAGCATAAGGACAAAATTGAACGTATCGATTCAGTGCTTACTTATTTGCACCAGCGCCAACTTTTCAATGGCACTGTCTTATTGGGGGAAAAAGGGAAAGTACTTTATAAAAAAGCTTTTGGAATATGCAACGCAGAAACTCTTGCACCGTTAACCACTACCTCGGCTTTCAACCTGGCTTCGGTTTCGAAGCAGTTTTATACGATGATGATCATGATTCTTAAAGAGCAAGGTAAGTTAAACTATGATGAGGCCGTTCAAAAGTACATTCTAGGCTTTCCCTACAGCAACATCACCATTCGGCACTTGATGAATCAAACCTCCGGACTCCAGGAATACTTTGAAATGGCAGACGCGAATATGAACCTGCTGGACACACTTACCAATCCAGCCTTAATGGAATTACTTGCTGTCAAAAAACCTCCACTGGAATTTCAACCTGGAGAAAAATGGAGATACTGCAACACAAATTACACCACCCTTGCCTCTGTGATTGAAAAGATAAGTGGAACCTCGGCAGACAAGTTTTTTCAACAAACCATTGCCGGCCCATTAAAACTTCCAAATACATATGTGTATAATCTCACGCTAAAGTCCTACCCCGCTTCAAGAGTATTTGGATTGCAATTTGAAGGTGGCAGGCCCATACCCAACGATTTGCTTCGCTTTGATGGCATTGTAGGAGATGGCAATGTGTACTCTTCTGTCGAAGATTTGTATAAATGGGATAAGGCACTCTACACGGAAAAGTTGATAAAAAAATCAACGTTTGCAGAAGCCATTACCGCTGGAAAACTCAACGATGGAAGTGACACCGAGTACGGTTTCGGCTGGTTCATCAACGAACCGGGTAAGAAAATTTCACATACAGGCGGATGGGTTGGCTTTGGAACCTACATCGTACGCTACCTGGAGAAGAATCAAACGGTTATCCTGCTTGACAATTCATCCAATTTTTATGCAAGGGCCGCTGTAGAAAACATATGGGAAGGGAAACCTTATACACCGCCTTCAACACACTTAATAACCCATGTGAAAGTAATGGATGGCACTGGCCTTGGTGCATATGATGGCAGCGTACGCATCGTCAACAACCGAATACGTGATATCGGAAAGCTCTCCGCCTTCCCTAACGAAAGTGTCACAGATGGTGAAGGCAAAATGCTGGCGCCCGGCTTTATAGACACGCACAGTCACCACGATTGGCAGTTGTCCCAAAACCCCTCAGCACTCGCGGCCACCAATCAGGGGATTACCACCATCGTGGTCGGGCAAGATGGCGGATCAGTGCCCATTGATACCATTTTATCCAGGCTGGAGAAGGTGCCGGTAGCCATTAACCTGGCAACCTATACCGGCCACGGATGGCTGCGCCAACAATTCCTGGAAGATGTAAGGCGCAAAGCAACAGCAACAGAAGTTGATTCCATGAAAGCTTTGCTGGCTCATGAACTGGACAAGGGTTCTCTTGGATTGAGTACTGGCCTTGAGTATGAAACAGCGTTTTATAGCACACCCGAAGAAGTAGTCAGTCTGGCTAAAGTAGCAGCCGCAAAAGGTGGTCGTTACATCAGTCACATGCGAAGTGAAGACCTTCACCTTGACGAAGCCATTGAGGAGATCATCGAAATAGGCAGGCAGGCAAACATCCCTGTTCAAATTGCTCATTTCAAAATTGCATTACGCAGCAAGTGGGGTACAGGTCAAAAACTTTTAAACAGGCTGGAACAAGCAAGATTAAGCGGTGTTGACATTACGGCTGATGTATACCCTTATACCATGTGGAGTTCAACCCCAAGGGTGCTATTTCCAAAAAAGGACTTTAATAACAAGGCAAGCGCGGAGTTTGCCACACGCGAACTATTTGATCCCGCTACATCCGTGATGGTAAATTATTCGCCAAATCGTGAATGGCAAGGCAAGACAGTAACCGAGATAGGTAAAATCAACAATGAATCTCCTGCTTTAGCCCTCATGCGTATCATTCGTGAAAGTGAAAACAAAGGCGCTGCAATTGTAGCTACTTCTATGAGTGAAACCGATATCAGCAGTTTTTTAAAATGGCCACACAGCAACCTTTGCTCGGATGGCTCGATAGATGGACATCCACGCGGTCATGGAGCATTCACGCGTACACTTGGCCGCTACGTACGTGATCAAAAATTGATGCCGCTTGAAACTGCCATACAAAAAATGACCAGCCTGGCTGCAGAACACGTTGGTATTAAATACAGAGGGCAGATAACTGCCGGATACTATGCTGATCTTGTTTTGTTCGATCCTGAAACCATAAGAGACAACGCCACCATCACTGATCCAAAAGCACTCTCAACCGGTATTGAAGCCGTGTGGGTCAATGGAAAGCTGGTGTACCAAAATCAAAAAGCCGTGCCGAATTATCCAGGTGTTTTTATCAAGCGATAAGAGACGGCTATTTTTTTTTCAATTACTTGCCTATTGCTGCATTCAGCATCGATTTGTCTCCCGTCATCTGCCAGTAAACTAAGGATATAGGTATCTCCCCCACCCTGCTAAATTCATCCATAAACTCTTTCATTACAAAATTTCCATTGCGCTGCCTGGTGTACTCCGCAATTAGTTTGTCGATCTCAAGTTTACCAATGACATAACTCGTTCCGTAGGCAGGTTGCTGTAAATAAAAATGTTCTTCATGTTGAATTGTGCCTCCATCTGCTGGCAATAAGCCCCATGGCACCCACTTAGAGGCAAACTGAGTAGATTCATCAAATGTCATTTCCAATCCATGCTGATACAAACCCCCCAATCCTCTGGCCGCACGTTGCGCCAACATTATGTAAACTAATTCTCTTCCACGGGGTCTGTTTTTATACAATCCGGCATTCATCATCAGTTCCTCCATTGCGGTGGCCATTCCTTCTGAACGTGCGTCAAATATGTTATAAAGAAGTGCCTGCTGCCTGATGGGGCTGTCATTTGGTTCCTCCCGGATTCTGGCCAATTCGATCCAATGAAAGAAATGGCAATTTAAGGGCATGGGGTCGCGATAGTGTATTTCGTGGAAAAATCCACGGATACCTTCTGCTGGTTGGAAAGGTGAAATTTGTGCCCGCATGGCTGGTTCCATATAATCTTTGACAGTCATGATTTGTTGCACTTCGTAAAAATTCATGAGCTCCACATGTGCGTCTTCAATCATTTTATCAAAATCCTTTGCATTGTTGGCCTTTTCCAACTTTGGCAAATTTCGGTTTTGATGCCCTTCAAAAGCCAAGGCACTGTGGGCTCTTTTTAATTCGCGGTCCATGAGCAGTACCTCATCTTCCCATGTGTATGGGAGCAGGTGTACATTCTTTAAATTCCAGCTATAGTTTTCTTTCCCTACACCGGATGGTTCCGTTTTGGATGAAGACTCTTTTTCGACCCATTCTGCAAATTGATCGGACGCCAATTTTGCTTCATTCGCAGCTGCAGCCAGATCAGGGAAAGTATCTATCACCTTTTTAGCAAAAGAATCGAACTCCTCACTTTGTTCACGGATAGATCTGGCGCCCAGCACCCATAGGTCTTTACCCTTGCCTGTCAGGTTTGTTCTTGCTGTCTCAAACACAGCCGGGGCTTTTCTAAACCGAGCGGCTACTTCCTTAGCATCATCTGCAGAGAGCGGCTGTTTGTATTTAGGCAATTCCACTGCACCAAAGATATTTGGCCCTTCACGCTCAGGCACATCGGAGGGATACGGATAAAACCAAACATAGAATGCCGGATCGCGAAACCAGGGCTGCTTGACCCGATGTTCAAAATCCAGCCCGTTCATTTCCGCCCAAATCAGGTACCAATCAATCTGATGCTTGATTGGCCAGCCTGTGGTATCAAATCCATTCAGTCTTTTTTGCCAGCTTTTCAATTCAGCATGCTGCTTTTGCATGTTGCTTGCGGAATAGTCAGGCACGCCATCTATCATCTCGGGTGATTCAAACTCTCGCCAGGCTTTAAAAAAAGCAACCAACTCTTGGTATGTCGAACCCGATTTAAGCGTTTCTTCTGATTTTGGGGAACTGCAACTCAGGCAAGCCAATGCGATCGCCATGAGCCACAGTAAATTGAAACTTCTATACGTCATATGTTTTAGGATATCGAATAAATCTAGATAAAAATGGTGAGGGTAAAAAGGCAGAAGGGCCAAGCGGTATTTTTGACTACATTAGTTGATTGGCAAAATAATAAAAGACCTATCAATCAAGAGTGATCGACACATGAAGGTTGCCCTAGTCACCAACTCGCTGGCAGGAAATGGCAAGGCCATCAGACTATCCCAAAAACTGAATACAAAGCTCAGTCAGCGCAAGATCAATTCAGTCATTTTTAAAGAAAATGAGTGGAATTCTTCCATTTATGAATTTGATCAGGTATGGATTGTGGGAGGAGATGGGACGGTAAACTATTTTGTCAATCAATATAACGACATAAAAAAGCCGCTGGCCATTTTCAATGGTGGTACAGGCAATGATTTCTATTCTCTTCTTTACGGAAATACAACACTCAACGAACAGGTTGATCGAGTGCTCCAGGCAACCGCAAGGCCTATCGATGCGGGCAAGTGCAACAATCGCTTCTTTCTCAATGGAGTAGGCCTTGGCTTTGAAGGCGCTGTTGCCAAAAGTCTGATAGGTACAAGAAAGTTCCGCGGTAAGCTTTCATTTATGATCCACATTCTTAAATATATTTTTAAGTATAAGGAACGTGCTTATCTGGTAAAGATTGAAGATAAAGGGATAGAACAAACCTGCCTTATGATTAGTATCGCTAACGGCAAAAGATATGCAGGAGGATTTTACGTTGCCCCATTGGCCAATCCGCAGGATGGACTATTGGATACGATCATTGTTGATAAGCTTTCCATATTTCAACGGTTGAGATATCTACCTGTGATAGAAAAAGGCAAGCACCTTGCATTGCCTTTTATCAAATACTTTCAGACCCGTAAAATAGTAATTTCAGGCAAGGGAAAAGTGGTGCAGGCTCACCTCGATGGAGAATACCTGGAGGGTCCGGAATTGGCTATCGAGGTGCTCCCAGGTCATTTTAACTTCATTTACTGAAAATCCGAACCGTATTAGGTTGCTTTACGGCAACCTATAATTGTTTTCACACTTTTATGTGCTAATAGGTACTGATGGAAGAAAGATAATTGAATAGTAGTTTTGTCCACCGTATAGTCAATACCGTATCTTTATTGGCATGATGGAAAAACTAAGAGTTTTGGTAGTTGAGGATGAACCCAAAGTTTCCAGTTTTATAAAAGTTGGTTTGGAGGAAAACGGGTGTGTGGTCGATGTGGCATACGATGGCGAGATGGGAGAAAAGTTGGCGCTTTCGAAAGATTACCAGATCTTCATTCTCGATATTATCATCCCACATCAAAACGGGATTGAGCTATGTAAAAAGATCAAAGCAGTGAAACCATCTGTCCCTGTAATCATGCTCACTGCGCTAGGCACCACTGATGACAAGGTGACAGGATTTGAGTCGGGGGCTGATGATTACCTCGTAAAACCATTTGAGTTCAAGGAGTTGCTTGTGCGCATGAAGGCACTCACAAGAAGAACCATTATCGTGAGCGAAGTTGCCAACAAGCTCAAGGTAGCCGACCTGGAACTTGATCTTAATAAGAAGGTGGCTGTGCGGGGCGGCAAAACAATCGAACTTACAGCTAAAGAGTACAGTCTGTTGGAGTATTTTATGCGCAACAAAGGAAGGGTAGTATCCCGAATGGACATTTCCGAAAAAGTATGGGACATTAACTTTGACACTGGAACTAACGTGGTAGACGTTTACGTGAATATTCTAAGGAAGAAAATTGATCGCGATTTCCCGAATAAGCTGATCCATACCAAAGTAGGAATGGGATATATGCTAACCGATAAGGAAGAATGAAAATCCGCATCAAACTTACTTTACTCTTCATTGTTATCGCTGCCATAATCATAACGTTGGGATCCATTTCAATTTATTTTTCCTCTGCTGACTACAGAAAGGATGATTTTTACAACCGATTAATGAACAAAGCCATCAGTACGGCTAGACTGTTGATCGAGGTGGAAGAAGTAAACGCAACCCTGCTACGCAGAATAGAAAGAGATAACCCCCTTAGCCTGCCCAATGAAAAAATCATCATATATAATTTCAATAACGAAATTCTATTCAGCACTGACGAGCAAAATGAACTTAAAATAACGGATGAGTTGCTTGACCAGGTGCGGTTAGATGATCAGGTGAAATTCACCCAGGGATCATATGAAGTATTGGGTTTTCTCTTTTCTGACCAGTACGACAGGTTTGTGGTAATAACCGGGGCAATCGATATTTATGGACTCAAGAAGCTCCATAACCTACGCTTGATATTGATCATTGTGTTTTGTGCCAGCATTATCATGATTACTATTGCAGGATATGTTTATGCGGGACGTGCACTGAAACCCATTTCCAAAGTAATTTCTGATGTGCAGGACATTTCCATTTCAAGCCTGAATCTAAGGCTGGATGAGGGAAATGGCACAGATGAGATTGCTCAATTGGCCCAAACTTTTAATGAAATGCTGGTAAGACTGGAATTGGCATTCAAAACCCAGAAGAATTTTATTGCCAATGCATCGCATGAACTAAGAACTCCACTCACAGCAATAACGGGACAACTGGAAGTACTTTTAATGAAGGAACGCAATTCTGAAGAGTACAAGGTTGCAGCACAATCCATTCTGGAAGACATCAAAAACCTGAATAGCATTTCCAATCGATTGTTGTTATTGGCGCAAACAAGCAATGCTGACCACGAAAAGGCATTTAATAAATTAAGGGTGGATGAGTTGTTATGGCAAGTACGGGAAGACCTGATGAAACACAATACCGGATATTTGATTGATATTTCACTAAGCGAAGCGCTGGATGACGCAGATTTGACCGTGGATGGAGATGAGCAATTGCTGAAGACTGCTTTGTCCAACATTATCGAAAATGGCTGTAAATATTCACCCGACCATCACGCCCAGGTTTCGGTGAAAGTGGAGCAAGGGACCCTTCAAATCAATTTTAATGACAATGGAATTGGGATTCCTAAAGAAGACCTTAAAATCATTAGGGAGCCATTTCAGCGGGGCAAAAATGCCCACATCGCCAAAGGACACGGAATCGGACTATCTTTGGTTGACGCTATCCTAAAGATGCACAATGCCACCCTTGAAATATCATCACAGGTGAATGAAGGCACGCAAATCACCGTCAAATTCCCGCATAATCAGGGATAAAGTTAAACAAATTCACTTTTAATCTCCTTTTAATCCGGTTTTAACGGGGTGCTCATCCACTGCCCGTTTATTTGAAGAAAAAAAGAAAAAAAATGAACACTAAAATTCAAAACCCAAAAACAATAGCCGCCATTGTAACTGGTCTATTGATTATCTCTCTGGCCGCGCTGATTTTTACCTATGAATCCGGCAAATCACTGGAAGCCGGACTGAACAGTGAGAAACTAAAATCAGAAAAAATACTGGCTGAGAAATTGTCGTTAGACAAAGAAATCTTAAAACTGAAACAATCCATTTCATCGCTTCAGGGAAAAAATGCTGATTTGGATAAAATGTTAAGCACCACGTCATCCAAACTGTCGATCAAAGAAGGTGAAGTAAAAAAGATGCAAAAAGAGAATGCCACCCTGAAAGAATACAAGCAGCAGGTTGCTGAGATTCAGAAAATCAAAGGTGATCTCGAGCGCCAAATTGCTGCACTTACCAGCTCTTTGAATTCTTCCAATATGGATAAAGAGATGTTGAACAAAACCGTTGCTGACTTGCAGCAAAAAAATAAATCATTGCTCGATGAAATGAAGCAACTGCAATTGGCATCTTTGGATGACATCCGTGTGGAAGCCCTTAGCAAAAACAAATTGACTGTTTCCGCAAAGAAGACTAAGAAGCTTGATGTGAACTTCCTGATTCCTGCCAATAATTCCAGCGACAAAATGCAATTCAGAATTACTGATCCCAATGGACGCTTGTTGACACCAATGGATGGCGCGATCTCCCTGGTGGAAACTGATGAAGCACCCATTTTTACTGCTGATAACACCGCGATGACTTACTTGAAGCAGACCAAACAGGTAAAGATGGAATATAAGCCCAAGAAAAAATTGAGGCCTGGCGTTTACAGAATAGAAGTATTGAATAGCGACAATGTGTACATGGGTAGTTTACAGGTAAGGTTGAAATAGACTATTTTTTTCACTACCCCGGCCCCGGAACCAAAACTTCGGGGCTTTTTTATTTTTTGTGCTGCACAAAGAGCTCACGCACACAGGTGTTATCGCTAAACTGATCCATTAGGATGGAAACACCACCTACTACGTTTGACACCTTCTTAAAGCCATTGTTGGTCATGATATAAGTCGCTCTCGGGCTTCGATGACTGTGACTGCAGTAAACTATTATTTCCATTTCCTTATAGGGCTCCAATTCATTCAGGCGAGATGCCAACTCAGCAACATTGATATTGACGGCATTTTTTAAATGGCCAAACGAGTTAATCTCCATGTTCTCCCCACTAAACTCTCCCTTTGTGCGCACATCCAGTAGTAGAATATTCTTATTCTTTTTCACGCGATCACACATCTCAGCAAAATCGATATTATCAAAATGTACTGTTGACTTTTCCACCAGTGACATGGTGCAGGTGGGGCAAGAACCAGGTAATTTGTATACCGTTGAATCGCAGGAATAGCCACATGGCATACAGACAAATTTCTTTTCAGACAACGTAGATTGTGCATTCGTAAGCAACGGAGACACGATCACAAAGAGTATGAAATATTTCATGGTACTTCAGGTATTTTTAATATTGAATTTGAATAATCGATCCGGTAGCATTGAGCAATTTAATTTTTTGATCTATTTTATCTTTTAGTCGAAGTTTAACGGCTGCCTCTAAAGCGCACTCCATTTTAAAATCCTGCTTTAGGATGCTCAAATCAAAATCTTTAACCAATTTCATTACTTCAGAAGTATACGCATAATCATATTTCAAGGTCAGCAACTGGGTTACTTCTTTCTCAATAATCTCACATTTTTCCAGCGCATTCAGGGCAGCCGATCGGTAAGCGGCAATTAAGCCACCGATCCCCAGCTTGGTTCCGCCAAAATACCGCACAACCACCACCAGTACGTTCGTCAGGTTTCTGGATCTGATTTGACCCAAAATAGGATCTCCTGCCGAATGATTGGGCTCTCCATCATCGAAGGCCCTGTACCGGTGCTTGTCGGCACCGAATACCCAGGCAAAACAGTGATGCCGAGCATCATGGTATTTTTTCCGGAGTTGCTCAAGATTGAATTTCACCTCATCTTCGGACTGAATGGGGAAAACAAATGAAATGAACTTGCTCCCTTTCTCTTTATACAAGCCTGAAGCCGTGTTTTGTACCGTTAAGTACGAGAATTCGTCCATTTACTCGCTATTTATTCCGATTCATACCCAAGGGTGCAGAAAAGCCTGTTTTGATGCAACCTATGATGCAAATTATCAGTCTTAAAAGCGTAAAATCAAAGATCAGACAAATCGTTTCAACTGAAACCAACTACAAATTACCAAAGAGATGAAAATCACAACTGCATTGCTATTAACCTTATTAACTTCATTAAGTGCTATTGCTCAAACCAGGGAGATCAGAGATGTCCCCATATTTAGAGAAATCTCCTACCGAATTTCCGGCAACCTGTACCTGAGACAGGGAAGCCCTCAAAAAGTTGAACTTGAAGGGGATAGCGAAGACATAAGAGAAGTGGAAACAACCGTAAAAGGTAACAGGCTCGTGATTGGAAATCCGGAAGAAAACGGATGGTTTAGTTGGAAAATCGATTCAAAAAGAAAAGTTAATGTGTACATCACTATGGAAAATGTGGATGGACTTTACGTGAGTGGCTCTGGAAATTTGCTGGCTGAAACAGTGATTAAATCCGGTAATCTTGACTTAAAAGTCTCAGGATCCGGAGACATGGAACTTCAAGTTGAATTAAGTGGGGATTTACGCGCTGATGTTTCCGGCTCTGGCAACCTCAAAGTGAAAGGAACTTGCCGCGACTTGAGCAGCAGTATCAGTGGCTCCGGAAAAGTGTATATCGCTAATTCCATCCGAGGCACCGCCAAGTTTGGCATGTCAGGTTCTGGTAAAGTGCTCGCAGCAGGCAAAGCGCAAGCAGTAAAAGCAGATATTTCCGGTTCAGGTAAATTGCTGGCCGCAGATTTAGAAACTGAGCGTTGCGAAGTGCGCATCACCGGTTCCGGGGATGTAGAAATCAATGTGAAAAGTGAATTGGATGCCAGAATCACCGGCAGCGGAAGTGTTTCCTATAAAGGCAGTCCCAATCATGTGAACAGCAATTCTTCCGGAAGCGGAAAGATTCGCAAGATGGGTTAAAGATATTTAGTGAATGCTGCACAAAAGCGAATTGGGCAATCCACTCGCTTTATTTATTTCTCATGATGAAGGAATCCTTTTACAATAAGCAGTTGAGCAGTCATGTAAGTACTCATAATGGCCATACCTGACGCATCAAAACCAGACAAAAATTTATCAATGGCAATAAGGGAATCTGAAATCATAAATAATATGGCACCCATGAAGATCAACCAAAAACTTTTAAGGTGGGTGTAGCCAAATCGAAACAATGCTTTAATCACCATCACCATCAATACAAAAGAATAAATAATCACAGGAATTTTCAATTCACCAAGATGTGGATATAGAATAGTAATCAATCCCGTACCCGCAAGAACAATCGGAAAGGCGAATCTGAATTTTTGAACACCCTGCAACACTTCGCCCGATTGATCACTTTTGTGCTGATCATAGGCTAGTATATATGCAATGTGCGCAATAAGGAACGAACCAAGTCCCAATACAAAATAAATGGGCTCAAACTTTTGAAATAATAGCGCGACATCACCGAGCCATGAGAAAACAATGGCCGCTAATACGGGCCTTGACATTCCCGAATCATGTCCCTTCACCGAGATCATATAATAGGCTCCTAGGAGCAGCATGATCAGTGGCTTGGTAATGTATTCTAACCAGCTAATGGATAAAGACACAGCAATTAATTCTGAAATAAAAACGGCACAGAATAAGATGAATATTTTGCCTTTCATTCCGCTGCAGTTTGTAGGGGTAGTCTTCCGGCAATTAAGTAAATAAATGCCAAACTGCTTAACAAGGCACACGTAAGGAAAGTAAAAACAAAATGGGATGAATTATTGGCATAAATCAATCCGGAAATAAATGCACCGAGGCCAATCCCCATCTCCATAAAAATATAGAGTGAGGCAAGGCCCCGCCCCTTGTGCTTGTCGTCACTTAAGTCAGATGCCCAGGCCAACAAAGTGGGAGAAGTGATACCATGCGCCAGACCATACACAAATACGCCTACGCTCAACATGAAAGACGATTCCGCAAAGCCAATGGCGATCATGGCAAAGGTGAGCAACACGGTTGAGAATTTTAACACCTGCGATCGGCCATAATAGTCCGAAGCCTTTCCGCCCAGCAACCTCACCATCAAAGAAGCTATGGTGAAGTAAGTGAACAGCATCCCTTTATTTCTGATGCCCAAAAATTCGCCAAAGTCAGGAATAACGGTATAAACCGCACCAAAAGAAAAAGCGCACAAAGCCATTATTAAACAGGGAATAATTACCCGTGGCTCAAATATATCCTGCCGTGTTACACGGAGCATGGATGGCTTGAATTTATGCTTGGCCTGTAGTGTCTCCGTTGTGCCCAGTAGAATCAATATGGACGTAAGCGCTAACCCTGAGGAGCAATAAAACATGGCCTCCAGCGACAATTGATTGGTAATGGCTCCACCCAAAGCCGGACCGCCTGCCATTCCTACCGTTCCTGCAGTGCCTAATAATCCCATGGCCTCTCCCCTCCGCTTGGCAGGGATGATATCGGACAAAAAAGCCGTCTGACCAGTTGGCGTAAACCCGGTAGAAAATCCATGAATGAACCTGAGTAGAAAAAATCCGAGTACCCCTGTCAAAACGGGATAGATCATGCTGCAGATGAAGCAAACAATTGATCCGGTCATCATGATGGGCACTCGTCCTATGGTATCGGCCAGCTTGCCACTGAATGGTCGCGATAGCATGGCGGTAATTGTGAATAAGGAAATAATCAATCCCTTGTAATCTGCTCCGCCCAGGCTGGTGAGGTAGGCTGGCAATTCCGGAATGATCATATTAAAGCTGGCGAAAAAAAGCAGTGAACTCGTGCACACCAACCAAAACTGAAATGAATAGGTCTTGCTAGCAGCCAGATTTACCTTCATGATTTGGTGCTGGCCTCCTGAGCACCCAATAGGTACGCTTTGATAAAATCATCCAGGTCACCATCCAATACATTTTGCGCATCGTGTCTTTCCACACCCGTGCGTGCATCCTTCACCAGCTTATAGGGATGCAGCACGTAATTCCGGATTTGAGAGCCAAAGTCAATTTTCATTTTGCCCGCTTCGATCTTGTCGCGCTCGGAATTTCTTTTCTCTATTTCCAATTGATACAACCTCGACTTGAGCATTTTCATGGCCGTCTCGCGGTTGGCATGCTGCGATCGCTCCACCTGACATACAATGACAATACCGGTAGGCTTGTGCGTTAGTTGGACTTTTGTCTCCACCTTGTTTACATTTTGTCCACCCGCTCCTCCTGATCTTGATGTTTGAATCTCCACATCTGCCGGGTTCACTTCAATGTTGATGGTCTCGTCTACAACAGGATACACAAACACAGATGCAAAAGAGGTATGTCTCCTTTGGTTAGAATCAAAAGGAGAAATGCGAACCAGACGATGCACACCCAGTTCAGATTTTAACTTGCCATAGGCAAATGGGCCATCCACTTCAAGTGTGGCCGACTTAATGCCAGCCACCTCACCTGCCTGATAGCTTACCTGCTTCACGCTGTAACCCGACTTTTCGGCCCACATGATGTACATTCTATTGAGGATGTCGGCCCAGTCCATACTCTCTGTTCCACCTGCGCCAGGATTAATCTCAATCATGGCGCTCAGTTGATCCTCCTCTTTGCTCAACATGCGTTTGAATTCGAGATCTTCAATGGCATTGAAGGTCTTCTGGTATTCTTTGTCAAGCTCTTCCTCACTCACCTCTCCGGCCTCATGAAATTCATAAAGTACCTCAAGGTCTTCCAGTAATTTGCTTACCTCCGCAAATTCATTCGTCCAGATTTTTTTTAAACGAATGCTCTTCAGAAGTGCTTCCGCTTCTTTGGGATTATTCCAAAATTCCGACTGGTGGGTGATTAATTCCTCATCTTTTATTTCTGCAATCTTACGATCGTAGTCAAAGATACCTCCTCAAGGCCGTTACACGAGCCTTACAGTTTTTCAACTGTTCTATAGTCATAGTTCTAATAATTTTAGCCCAAAGATAGTGAATTACCGAACTTGCGTGAAGGTTATTGCAAGTTCAGCGTGGCTAGCTTTCTCTTGTGGTTCATTTTGAAGTAGTCATTGTTAACCCACTGCAATAGTCCGCCAACGCCTATTATTATCAATGAAGCATTTGAAGCTTCATTCCAATGATAATCCTTATCCATTATTGCTATGGTGTTGAATACGTCAGCCGCCAAAAGAAGCACTCCGGCCTGAATAATGCGGCTGCCTATCATGGAGGCTTTGTAGTTACGTTGAGATTTCTTCCTGATGTCAATGCGAGCCACTTCATAGGTATAAACAGAGTCTCTTCCCAGCATGAAATAGCCCGGATGGATGCCCGTGATTATGGCATGTACAAACCCGTCCTCGCCCTTCCTTTGAAAACGGATATATTCTCCCTCCTCATATTTGGTAATGATTTTATTCCCTTTCAGTAGCGCCAGTTGTCTTTGGGCATCAGCATGGTGAATGCATATCACCCCAGTGATGATGGCTATCGCAATCCTGAAATGCATTCTCTAATGTAAAAAGATGGAAGCTATATCTTATAGATCCAGTCAAAGGTATCTGGTGCAAGACCGCGTTTCATCGCATCCAATTCCTTAAGAACGCGATTTGAAAATTCCCGCTCCGGAATGGGAGGCAAGAAATAGTCTACGCCCTCATGTCCAATTAGCTCAATGTGTGCAATGGTGGCCGCAGTACCGGCACCGAAAGCCTCTTTAACGCGACCATTTTTTAGGCCTTCAACCAATTCAGCAACTGAAACCCTGCGTTCCTCCACTTTCATGCCCCAATGGTTGGCCAATTTGATGACACTATCTCTTGTAATGCCTCTGAGAATGGAGTCTCCAAGGGCTGGAGTAACCAACACATTGTCCATGACAAACATTACGTTCATCGTTCCCGATTCTTCCACATACTTATGCTCCTTACCATCAGTCCAGATGAGTTGGTGATAACCCTCCTGTTGCGCCAACTTGGCCGGATAAAGAGCACCCGCGTAATTGCCTCCCGCTTTGGCAAATCCGGTGCCTCCTTCTACTGCCCGGGTGTAATGTGTTTCAATTCTCACTTTTACGGGAGTGGAGTAATAAGCACCTACCGGACAGGTGATAATCATGAAGGTGAAATTATCTGACGGCCGAATGCCAATGTATTCGTCAGCTGCGAACATAAAGGGTCGAATGTAAAGTGAACTGCCATCTGTAGTAGGTATCCAATCCCTATCCAGGCCCAACAGGGTATTCATTCCTTCCATAAAAAGTTCTTCCGGTATATGAGGCATACACATACGCTCTGCGGAAACATTCATTCGCTTCCAGTTGGCCAACGGCCTGAAAACCAAGGCTTCATTTTTGTCATTTCGGTAGGCTTTTAACCCCTCAAAAATGGACTGTCCGTAATGTATGGCAGGTGTCGCAGGGCTTATGGGCATGTATCCATAAGGGATTACCCTGAAGTTTCCCCATTGATTATTCTTATAATCAGCCAAAAACATGTGATCCGAATAGACTTTCCCGAAAGGGATGTTATTAAAATCAATCTCCGTAATGCGGGATTTTGGCGTTTTATTAATGGTTATTTTCTCTAGATCTACCATTTTCAAGTGGTTAGTAAGGATTGCTCCCAAAGATACTTTTTATAAGAAATTACACCTAACAATCGTTAGGAGAATTTACAATTAAACGATCGGGGCATGCTTGTTGTTCCTTTCCCATTGCTTGAATTTTGTACAATTGATTGATAATGGCAACCAACTCTATTCCATCCGCATTTTTAGCCTGTTTTCTTTTTACAAGTGCAATTGCACAGCGCGATCAGGGAGGATTTATTAAGCCGGCTGACTCTCTCATTGCGAGCTTTCCTGCTGACAGTATACTTTACCTTCCCGAGGATGGGTTTTCATTTTACGAAGTGCCAGCGGGTTCCTTCAAAGGGAAAATATTACCTGGTCCACCGCTCAGGCGAGTCGAAACAGGTAGCGACTCGCTGATGACAAGTACAATCACAGGAATCAATATCAAGCCTCAGTTAGTAGGGCCAGCGCATTATTTTGAAACTACGGATGCCAGGTACCATCTGAAGTTTGAGCAACGAGAAGGTGATTACGTGCTGATTTTTGGGGATAGTTATCGTGGTTGGATTGCTGTGCAGGAAATCGTAGAAAAGGGCTTTGAACTGGTATCGTGGATGGCGTTTTACGGAGAATCAAAAAACAGGATGATCTATCCAAGAAACAAAATTGCTCCCATTTACCAGCAACCTGGTACAGGTTCAGAAATAATTGAGACTGCCGATGAACTGTATTCTGAAATTACTTCCACTGGAAAATGTGAAGGTACATTTTGTTTGGTAAGCGTTACGCAATACCGAAATCCTTACGACCCTGAGCAAACAAAAGAGGAGAACACATTAAAAAAATACAAAGGGTGGATTCAAATAATTGATGAAGAAGGAAAGCCCCTGGTAGCTCACAACACGCAGCGTGACTATTGATTACATTCTGGGTTGCCAGGGCGTCTCACTCGCCTTGAGTTCATTTGCCATTTTTCGGCACAAAACAAAAAAATAATCAGATAGCCTGTTCAGATACTGGATCACCAATGCATCCACTTTTTCAGCCTCTCCAAGCCTGATTACCAAACGCTCTGCCCTGCGGCAAACAGTGCGTGTGATATGACCAAATGAAACAGCTGGATGACCGCCCGGTAGTACAAAAGACTTCATGGGTGTAAGTGCAGTCTCCATTTCATCTATTTCCTTTTCAAGGCATTGCACATCGCTTGTCGATAGTGCGGGGATCTTCACCTTACTGTTGCCTGGCTCCGTGGCCAAAATCGAACCGATCGTAAACAGCCGATCCTGAATTTCAACCAGGAACGTCTTTCGTTTGGCATTGACTTCCTGATCACGCAATAATCCCACGTAGGCATTAAGCTCATCGACAGTACCGTAAGTGTCAATGCGCAAGTCAGCTTTTGACACACGCTTGCCTCCAAATAATGCTGTCTCACCGCTGTCTCCGGTTTTTGTATAAATTTTCATACCAATAATCTTACTACCTGGAGCGAAAAGTAGCTTATCCTACGGCTACCTGGCTTCTTGTAATGTTCTCATTCATTCTGTCCCATTCAACCAATCCGTCTTTAAGACGAATGATGCGGTGAGCATAGTGGGCAATGTCATCTTCGTGCGTCACCATGATGATGGTGTGCCCCTTATCATGCAATTCCTGGAATAACCCCATAATATCATAAGAGGTTTTGGAGTCCAGATTTCCTGTGGGTTCGTCAGCCAGAATAATGGATGGATTGTTGACTAAAGCCCTTGCAATGGCAACGCGCTGTCGTTGCCCACCGGACAATTCGTTAGGCTTGTGGTGCCAGCGATCGGCAAGGTCTACATTTTCAAGTGCCTCCATGGCTTTCTCTTCCCGGTCCGAACGGCTGTATCCAGCGTAAACCAAAGGCAACGCGACATTCTCCAGGGCTGAAGCCCGAGGCAGCAGGTTGAATGTCTGAAACACAAATCCAATTTCTTTATTGCGAATCTCCGCCAGGTCGTTCTCCGTCATATCACTTACCTGATGACCATTGAGAATGTACGACCCACTTGATGGTGTATCCAGGCAACCAATAATATTCATAAGGGTGGATTTACCCGATCCGGATGGCCCCATAAAAGCCACATACTCACCCTTATCTATTAAAATGGTAATTTCCTGAAGGGCTTTAACGGTATTAGTACCCATCTGGTAAATCCGTGAAATCTTACTGGTTTCGATTATTTTGGTCATGTTCAATTTTCCTCAAGGATAAGACGTAATTAACTTGAAAAATGTTACCTCTTGTCTGAACAAAGCTAATCATTCAATTTCAAACTGAAACGCTTGTTGACTAAATTCAAATGTCTCTAAATCATATACCCGCTCGACATAATTTACAGCATTATTTTGGTCGACAAGCACCACTGTGGAGCACCGTGACCCATAATTCGGTGTTTTTATAAACATAGCCGACAAAGCGCGCTCACGCTCTAATTCCAAACCCGTATCTGGAAGTTGATCATCAGGGGCAATGCTTTCATCCCGCAGCATTTCAAAAAGATTGTTCACATCAACTTCCTGTTCAATAACGGAAGCAAATTTTTCCTTACCTCTTTTCACTTTGGGCCATGGGGTATCCAACAGCGCATTGCTCAATCCGTAATGCCCCGGTTGGAGCTTCAATATTTTTGACTGATAGTTTGAGTAGTAGTAGAGCTGATCCAGCTTGCCAAGCAGTAAATTAAATCCATTGTACTGATCCGCTTTCAAATGAACTTCTTTGAGGTACTCCTCAGTTTGATCACCGTTCATTAAGAACTCGGAAACCAGCTGACCCCGTGTAGGGGCTTTTGGGTTTATATTTTTTAAATCTCGATAGTTTGTAACCATTCCAATTTTTCCGGATTTGCTCATGGCCATCCAGGTGCCTTTGGCTTCCAGATCACGTCCGCCAATGATTTCCGGGCGATCTTGCCAATGGTCTACGGGGGCTGTCTTGCGTGAATAGAATTCGTCTCTATTGGCTGCAATGATCAACTTGTACTTCGGTTGATTATTGATCGACAGGAATATTAAACACATAAGTAAGTAATCATCTCAGCTACTCAAATAGTTCCAATTGTGTGGGCAGCAACTGAAAACTTCTTCGGTGATAAGGGGTAATTCCCAAACTTCTAATTCCATCTCTATGCTCCTCTGTGGGGTATCCAACGTTCGTCTCCCATGCGTAACCCGGATATTGCTCCGCCAATTTCATCATTAGCTCATCCCGATAAGTTTTGGCCAGTACCGAAGCCGCTGCAATGCTCAGAAACTTCCCGTCTCCTTTAACAATGCATTCAAATTTTAGTTCTCCATAGGGTTGAAAACGGTTTCCATCAATCAATAACAAATCCGGCTTTAGAGTAAGCCTATCCAGTGCGAGATGCATCGCCTTAAAGGAGGCTTTCAAAATATTGGTTTTATCAATTTCATTACTGCTGACCTCAGCCACAGCCCAACTGATCGATTCCCTTTTTATTTCCTCCGTTAATTTCAGCCGTTCTTCCCGGGTAAGCTGTTTCGAATCATTGAGAATATCGTGCAGGTAATTTTTAGGCAGGATTACCGCAGCGGCTACCACGGGGCCCGCCAAACATCCGCGTCCCACTTCATCACAACCGGCTTCAATTTTGTCTGAGGTATAAGATGACTTAAGCACCTTGCAAGATACTTATTCTCTCAAAAAGGATAGTTTTGTAGCAAATGATTTTGCAATGGATTCGAAAAGAACTAATCCCTGGAAAACAATTTCGAGTAAAAAAATTTATGAAAATCCATGGATCATACTGGATGAGTATCAGGTTGTTAATCCTGCTGGTGGTAGAGGAATTTACGGCAAGGTGCATTTTAAAAATAAAGCCATCGGAATCATTCCCCTTGATGGTGAGAATAACACCTGGATTGTGGGCCAGCATCGTTACACACTCAATGAATGGTCGTGGGAAATACCAGAAGGTGGCGGGCCCCTGGATATAGACACACTCACTTCTGCTCAGCGCGAGCTCAGCGAAGAGACTGGCCTTAGCGCGAAAAAATGGACACAACTCGCCTGCGTACACTTATCAAATTCTGTATCTGACGAAGTGGGGTATGTCTACTTAGCCGAAAATCTCCAACTGGGAAAATCCAAACTGGACGAAACGGAAGCGGATATGATAGTAAAAAAACTACCATTCAGCGAAGTGCTGCAAATGGTGGAGCAAGGCGAAATCTCCGATAGCCTCAGCGTAATTGGAATACTAAAACTAGCCCGGCTCAAAGGATTTTGATTCCAATGGACCGATATCGCCCCCATATCCGACAGAGTTGGAAATTGGCCTACCCAGTCATGCTCAGCCAATTGAGTCACGTGATGGTGGGGGTAACTGACAGCATTATGGTAGGGCACGTGGGCGCTACTTCACTTGCTGCCTCTTCACTTGCCAATGTAATTTTCAATTTGTTGATGTTATTTGGCATTGGCGTTTCCTATGCTATTACTCCGGTAGTTGCCACTGCCGATGGTGAAGGTAACACCCGGAAAGTAAGCGACACTTTGCGTCATGGTCTCCTGATTGCATTCCTAAACGGCTTGTTCCTGATTGGTGTCGTGCTTTTATGCCGCCCCGTACTCTACCATATTGATCAACCGGAAGAGGTAGTGAACCTGGCCATTCCCTATTTGTCAGTGTTGGCTTATTCTCTATTACCAGTTCTTATTTTTCAGTCATGCCGTCAGTTTGCCGAAGGACTCTCCAATACCCGCATGGCCATGATCATCATGATGGGTAGTGTTTTCCTCAACGTCATTCTTAACTACATTTTAATTTACGGTCATGCTGGATTTCCGGCACTTGGATTACTTGGTGCAGGCTACGGCTCTTTGGTTTCAAGAGTAGTGATGATGCTGGTGATCATGGGGTATATTTATTTTTCAAAAAAATTCCTCATCTACCGGCTTGGCTTTGCCATTGGCAACTATTCAAGAAAAACCTTCAGGCAACTGTTGAACATCGGATTGCCGGCAGGTATGCAATTTATTTTTGAAGTGGCTGCCTTTGACTTTTCCGCCATCATGATGGGTTGGCTGGGCACCAACGCACTGGCTGCACACCAGATCGCTATCAACCTGGCAACGATCAGTTACATGACAACATCTGGTTTAGCAGCTGCTGCCACCATTCGCGTAAGCAATGAATTGGGCAAAAGAAATATCACCAAACTCAGAGATGTGGCCTACACCCTGATCCTGATGGCACTTGCATCTATGCTGCTTTGGGCTATTTTGTTTATTGTTGGAAGATCCTTCCTTCCCACCTTATACATTGATGATTTGGATGTCATTCAAATTGCCACTCCACTTATAGTCATTGCCGGATTCTTTCAACTATCGGATGGCGCCCAAGTGGTTTGTACCGGTGCCTTGCGGGGTTTACAAGATGTAAAAATGCCTACCGTATTTATTTTTATTGCCTATTGGGTCATTGGCCTTCCGTTGGGCTATTTCCTGGGTTTCAAAGCCGGCCTTGGAAGTATTGGTATTTGGTACGGGTTACTCATTGGGCTAACGATAACTGCTATAGCCATGTTTATTAGATTCAGAACGCTGCTGAATGGCTTGGAAGCGCGGCTACAATCGTAACATTCTCTTTTAATCTTTGTGTGTTTTCCATAATTTGATGACCACCTCAACTAACCATGGAAAACCTGCATCCAAAACCAGTCAAGCATTCACAGACCACTATCACTGAATTGATGATTCCTTCCTACGCCAACTTTGGCGGAAAAATTCATGGAGGAATTCTGCTTTCTCTGATGGATAAAGTGGCCTTTGCCTGTGCCACCAAACATTCCGGAAACTATTGCGTGACCGTTTCGGTAGGTGCCGTTGAATTCTTGCAGCCGGTAGAAGTGGGCGATTTGGTTTCACTCCTGGCTTCAGTCAACTATGTAGGCAGAACTTCAATGATTATTGGCATTCGGGTGATTGCTGAGAATGTTAAATTGGGGCTGGTAAAGCACACGAATACTTCTTACTTCACCATGGTGGCCAAAGATGAGCAGAACAGACCCACTATGGTCCCTCCACTTTTGCTGGAGAATGAAGAAGAAGTGAAGCGATTTATCGAATCGATGCGGATGCGCGAAGTGGAAGCCACCATTAAAGAAAAGCTGGATGATGCCAAGTCTCACATTGAGGTGCAGAGTGCAACTACCGTTTTGAAAGGCCAGCGATGTGTCATTGCTTATTAATTTGCCTTCCGATTAGCAGAACAACCATTGGTATCATTGATCGCATGCGCATAATCCTGAAAGTACTATTTTAGCTTCATCATCTTAATTTCTAACAATTAATAATTATGCAAAAGGGAAGTAAGCTTACCATAATCTCAATATTCCTCATTTTTATCAGCCAGATTTCCAGTGCGCAATATGCCACTGTGCTGTCACAACGGGAGCAAGCCAAAGTAATTGATGAGTTGCTGGACGATCGGCTTCGCAATTTGTTGCCTACCCTCATGAAGCGGGAAGGGTTTGACATGTGGATCGTGATGTCGCGTGAGTACAATGAAGACCCGGTTATAAAAACATTGCTCCCGGCCACCTGGATGGCCGCCAGAAGAACTACCATGCTGGTGATGTTCGATAAAGGAAACGAGATGGAGTACTTGGCCGTGGCCAGATACGATGTCGGCAAAGTTTTTAAACGTGCGTGGAATCCCGAAGAGCAGCCTGACCAGTGGGCAAGGCTTGGAAAAATCATTGAAGAGCGAAATCCAAAAAAAATAGGTGTAAACAAAGCGGCCAATTGGGGCCATACCGATGGATTAACAGCCAACGACTATGAAAATCTGCTGAGGGTGCTGCCTAAGAAATTGCAAGCCAACGTAGCTTCTGCCGAAAGACTGGCAGTAGCCTGGCTCGAAACCAGGTCGAAACTGGAGATGGCCATCTACCCTCAGATTTGTCGAATTGCACATCAGATCATTGCCGAAGGGTTTTCGGATCAGGTCATCCAACCTGGCGTGACCAGCACTGACGATTTAGTGTGGTGGTATCGCGAAAAAATCAAAGCACTCAAATTGGATACCTGGTTCCACCCCAGCGTAGACATCCAACGCGAAGGAATTGTTGATAATATTATACGACCCGGTGATTTTATCCATGTGGATTTTGGCATCACTTACCTGAGGTTAAATACAGATACGCAAGAACATGCTTACGTACTAAAATTTGGTGAGCCAGAAGCCCCGGCCTATTTGAGAGAAGCATTTAAAAAAGGTAATCGGCTTCAGGACATCTTTACCGATAATTTCAAAGAAGGCAGAACTGGCAACGAGGTACTAGCCGCATCCAGAAAGCAGGCCATAGCTGAGGGTATTACCCCATCCATCTATACTCACCCCATAGGATATCATGGACACGCAGCAGGTACAACCCTGGGCCAATGGGACATGCAGGGAGGTGTTCCAGGTACTGGTGATTATCCCTTGCATTTAAATACAGCCTATTCCATTGAGCTCAATTGCATGGTAAACATTCCAGAATGGAAAAAAGATGTTCGAATAGCATTGGAAGAAGATGCTTACTTTGACGAGCGAGGTGTGAATTACATTGATGGAAGACAAACTGAAATTATATTAATTCCAAAACCACAGCCTAACGTCAAATAAGTAATGACCAAATTCAATTGAATTAAATGCCGCATACTTTGCGGCATTTTTTATATTAGCCATTATATCCTATAAATAATCCAGCAGCGGTAAGCACAACAGATTCCTTTATGACATTCTTAAGAAAACTGTACACGCTTTATGGAATGTTAGTTTTTGGTTTGTTATTCGTTATTTTCTTTTTTCCATTGCTCATTCCCATTATTTTCCCAAAACAATTCAACCTCGTGGGTGTATTCAACAGGTGGTGGGCCAGAGGACTATTCTTCTTGTTGGGCATACCATGGCATCTGGAATATCGAGCCAAGCTGGATCCGAACAAGCAATATATTTTTGCACCCAATCATTTTTCTTTCATTGATATCCCTACCATGGGGTTGAACCACCATAACACCATTTTTGTTGGGAAGAGCGAAATGGAAAGTGTACCCCTTTTCGGCTGGATGTACAAGCACCTTCACATTACTGTAGACCGTACCAAATTGCGCAGCATGTACTCGACCCATGTCAAATCCCTGAAAGCACTGGACGAAGGAAAAAGCATTACCATTTTCATAGAAGGAGGAATTTATACCGATAGGCCGCCTAAGATGGTGCGGCTTAAAGATGGTGCGTTTCGAGCGGCTATTGAAAAACAAATTGCAATCGTGCCCGTCACCATTCCTCACAATTGGATACTTTTGCCGGTGGAACCCATGTTGCTCCAATGGATACCCACGCGGATCGTATTTCATGAACCGATTGACGTATCCGGTTTGACGCTTGCCGACATGGAAAACCTTAAAGAAAAAGTATATCGTATTATTGACACAGAGTTAATGAAGCAGAATCCTGAAGTCGTGTTGGCATGAAGATAGATAAAGCTACGTTGGAAAAAATCGCACACCTGGCACGCCTTGAGATTGACCCAAAGGACGTTGCCAAAATGATGGAAGACATGAGCAAGATGGTTTCTTTTGTAGAGAAACTGGATGAAGTGGATACCGAAGGCGTGGAACCCCTTACCACCATGAGCCACGAAATTAACTCGCTGAGAGAAGATGAGGTTAAGGATCAATTGCCAAAAGAAGAAGTACTCAGAAATGCCCCTCAAAAGGACCAGGATTTTTTCCGAGTTCCAAAAGTACTTGAGTAGTCACAGTTTCCTATACATCACATAAGCGTTGGTCATCCCGAGTTGCGGATGATTGAAAGCATCAGGTATTTCACCAATTATTTCAAACCCCACTTTTTTCCAGAGGTGTACTGCTCTTTCATTTGATTTGATCACAATATTGAATTGCATCGCCTTATACCCCAATCGCTTAGCTTCTTCCAAAGAATATGCTGCCATCATCGAGCCAATCCCTTTTCCCTCATAAGCGGGCTTCAACATGTAGGAAGCATTGGCTATGTGCGAAGCCCGGTCCGGCATGTTTGGTTTTATGGTAAACGTACCGACAATAGCTTCATCGGACAACACAACAAAAACCTTCTTGTCCTTTGCCAGCCAGTATTCCATCATTTTATCACGCGATGAATCGGGATAAAAGACATAGGTTTCACCTCCGGCCAATACTTGTCGTATAATTTCCCAAACCGCATCTGCATCAGCAGGTGTGTATAATCTAACTTTCAAATGGGCAGGCACAGGATGTCATTTGTGCCAAAGCTAGTAATAAGAATGATCTGGATGATAGGGTTCTTTCATTTTCCATCCACCCTCTGTAGTTTGCGTGCCGAAAATAAGAAGGAATGCATTCTCTACAATTTTGGAAATCGTGGGCCAAACCTTATCAGCGGATAGGATTGATAGTTGGGGCTGCATTTATTTTCTCCGTGCTTTTTCTTTGGTATTGCTGGGCCACATCTCCTGCTCCTGCCCTCACCTGGTATACCGTACAAGAACAGGAATTAACACAAGTGCCCATCCATAGTTTTCAGAAAGGCCTTGCCGAACTGACCATTTACGGTGACAATTACCTGATTTTCGAAAGGTTACTGGGAGACGACCTCAAGCCGAATGTTACTGCGGGATATATTTTTCTTTCCTTATTGGTGCTTAGTATGGTAATCGTGCTTACCATCATTACCACCCTGACACGATTCTGGTATTTGTTGGGCATGGGCCTTTTCATCTTGTTTATTGTGGGGTTCAGAATGGAAATTTTGGAAGTGTTTGGCATGCCTGATAAAACATTTACCATGCTCACACTCATCGCCTACTGTATCCCCAGTTTTTATTTTCAGTTTTTCAAATCGACAATCAGTTTTAAAAACAGGCTGCTTGTATTCGCAATAATTACGCTACTGATTGGTGCTCTCATTGTACAATTTGCTACTGTTACCTTTCCCTTACTGCACCTTTCCGTTACGGGTGTTGCGGCAGGCATTTGCATCAGCATCGTTTTCATCCTGATGGTTGCACATGAGATTTTGGCATCTTTTGTTTACATCGCAAGTCAATCTGAAAGGCAAACCAAAAGTCTCAATCACTTTTTGATCATTAGCGCAGTTTACATGATCAATCTGGCGCTTGCGTATGCGCATAAAATTGGTAGCATTGATTGGGATTTTCTATATATCAACTTTTATTTACTGCTTACCATATCTGGCATATTGGGGATCTGGGGCTTTAGGCAACGCGAACCCCAGTACTCAAAAATTCTGAGTGCCGATCCTTTTGGGGTTTACCTTTTCCTGAGCCTAGGCATGATTTCATTCGCGGCAATCGGATATTTTATCGGCTCGGCCAATGACTCAGCATTGGTTACCATCAACGATATCATCATCTATGCGCACCTGGGTTATGGAATTATTTTCCTCACCTATGTGATTTCCAATTTCATTGCCATGATGGCCAAGAACATGCCAGTTTATAAGGTGTTGTACAAACCTAACAACATGCCTTACTTCACTTTCAGGTTTGGGGGGATTATCGCTACTTTGGCTTTTGTTTTTTACAATACATGGCAAACTCCCGTTCAACACGCGTTTAGTGCATACTATAATGCCGGAGGTGATCTTTATCAAACATTGGGTGATAACAGATTCGCTCACGCGTTTTATGAGCAGGCTGGCACGTATGGTTTTTTAAATCATCACTCCAACTATGCACTTGCAAACCTGGAAGCCAGGAGAAATTACAACTCCCTCAAAGAGAGAAACTTTTATGAGCGCGCCACACAGCGCAGGCCAACAGCATTTGCCTACCTTAATTTAAGTGAGACTTACCTCCGCAACAAACAATGGCTCGAAGCCAGGCTGATACTCAAAGAAGCCATTAGCGAATTCCCTCAAAGCGGAGCAATAGACAATACACTGGGTATCATTTTTTCAAAGATGGATTTAGCTGACTCATCATTGATCTTCCTGCAAAGGGCCAGTGCTGATCGCATTTCTCGTCAGTCAGCAGATGGAAACTTCATAGGCGTGGCTGCAAAAAATAATCTATCTATCAAGGCAGACTCTCTTTATCAATTAATTAAGTCTGACAATCCCGGCACGAAAAGCAATGCTTTGGCTTTCGCCAATCTGCAGGGAACTAAAATTGATTTGCCGGTGGATGCTTTTGCTGACACGACATTAAATCTTTTCTCTGCCAGCTTAATCAATAATTATTTACTGAATAACTTACATAGTCAGGATTCGACTTTTATCGACCAGGTGATTGCACTTGGTCACAAGCCCGTAAATAATGACTATAGTGAGTCACTCTTGTTTGCTTCGGCTTTGGCACTCTACGCTAACGGGCAAATTGGAAAAGCATTTACCCTGATGGAAGAAGTGACCATTTACAGCAACACGCAGGATAAATACAATACCCTGTTGGCCATGTGGGCATTGGAAAACAATGCTCCCCTTGATGCCTGTGATTTTATTGATTACGTACTCAATCAGGATTTTACGGATGCCCTCCCTGTAGCCGCTATTAGTTATGCCGATGCACAGAGAACTAACAAGGCGCTGATCAAATGGGACAGTCTGAGATCTGGTGCTGATACAACCTATCACCGCTATGCCCGTAAGATGATGAAGGCATTGTCTATCCGTCCATCGTTCACTGGACAATTGACCGATGAAGAAAAGTTTCTGTACGCTATTTATAGGATTTCTCTTGACGATGATAACACTTTTCAGCGAATCGTTTCCGAATTGAAAAGTAATGAATTGAAGGGTCGCGCTATTTTGATTAGAAGTCAAAAACTTTTTGAGGCCGATCAAATTGACAATGCCATACTCACCTTCCGACAGATTGAAGGATTGCAGCTTGCGGATAAAATATTATTTGAAGACATCCAATTATTTGAACTGGCATTGATGGCAAACAAAAGAGATTTGAAAGGTCTTGCCCAACAGCTGAAAAGACTTCACGCAGCATTGGATGGGCCGAGAAAAAGCGAACAAGTTTATTACACTACTTTGCTCAAGAAAGAAAGTGGAGACACTACCGAGATCGCAAGAAACTACCAGTGGCTTGCAACGGCCAACCCGTATGATGAAGAATCCATTATTGCCGCAGCACAATATTTCAAAATAAATAGTGTAGATGACTTAAAGCCATATTCCATTTTAGTTGAAGCGCTTCATTCAAATCCCTATGCCATTAAACTATTAAAGGCCTATAGTCTTGAGGCAGCACGACTCGGTTTTGCAGATTATTCCAACGATGCACTGGAGCGATTGCGTTCACTTATTTCCGTCAGTGCCATGAGAACTTTCTTGCTAAACAACCAAAATGCCTTTGCTCAGGTAATTAGGTAAGTTTTTACCTTGCCATTATTCATCAGTCGAAGATTCGGTTAGTTTTGTTATTATAAAATGAATGGCCATGGAAGATGTAAAGAAAATTCCGCTCAACGAGGTTCATGAAAAACTAGGTGCCAAAATGGTGCCATTTGCTGGCTTCCTCATGCCAGTGAGGTATTCTTCGGATATTGAAGAGCACAAAACCGTGAGAGAAGGTGTTGGGGTATTTGACGTCTCCCATATGGGCGAGTTCACCCTCAAAGGTCCGAAGGCACTGGATTTAATTCAGCGTGTTACCAGCAACGATGCCAGTAAACTAATTGACGGCCAGGCGCAATACTCTTGCTTGCCCGATGACAAAGGCGGTATCGTAGACGATCTGATTGTTTATAAAATAAAGGATGAAGATTACCTGTTGGTCGTCAATGCAGGAAACATTGACAAAGACTGGAATTGGATAACCAAGCACAATACCCATGGGGTGGATATGAAAAACATATCCGATAACATCTGCTTGTTTGCCGTACAAGGGCCTAAGGCTATGGGTATCCTTCAAAAGTTGACAAGTACTGATTTATCCGCCATCAAGTACTATCACTTCACCATCGGTGATTTTGCCGGAGCAACAGATGTAGTGATGAGCAACACCGGATATACTGGTTCAGGCGGATTTGAGATTTATGTGTCGAAGGATCAGGCTGAAAAGGTATGGAATGCCATTTTTGATGCGGGTAAAGATGTGGATATCAAACCCATCGGATTAGGCGCCAGAGATACCCTAAGGCTGGAAAAAGGTTTTTGTTTGTACGGCAACGACATTGATCACACCACATCGCCTCTTGAAGCGGGACTTGGATGGATAACCAAGTTCACCAAAGACTTTACCAATTCGGATAATCTTAAAAAGCAAAAGGAAGAAGGGATTAAGAGAAAACTGGTTGGATTTAAAATGATTGACAAAGGTATTCCCCGACATGATTATGAAATTAAGAATGCAGATGGTGATGTGATAGGCAAAGTAACTTCGGGCACTATATCGCCCATGCTAGGTATAGGAATTGGCTTGGGCTATGTCAAAGTTGAGCATGGGAGCCCTGGCTCTGAGATTTTTATTTCTATTCGCAACAAAGACCTGACGGCCGAAGTGGTTAAATTACCCTTTGTTTGAAAGGTGAATCTGAAACATAATTAGAACATCTTTTCCTAATGCAGCGCATTTTGTGATATAATTAATTTAGAACCACAAAGTCCTTAATGAATTAGGTTAAGTACACGAACAGAATATGAAAACAATCGATGTCTGCTTAAGCCCTGAATTGATTCACCTCTATGAGGTGCGGAATAAGATTGTGGTAGTGGTTGACATCTTAAGAGCCACCAGTTGTATGGTTACCGCCTTTGCGCATGGCGTAGAAAGCATTACACCCGTAGCCGATGCCAATGAATGTGAAAACATGAAGTTGAAAGGATATGTAATTTCGGGGGAGCGGAACGGACAAATAATACCAGGATTCGACAAGGGCAATTCTCCCTTTGAATACATGGATGAAAGCATCAAAGGCCTGAAGATTGCATTCACCACCACCAACGGAACCTGGGCAATTGAAAAATCAAAAGGGGCCAGGCAAATCATTATCGGATCATTCCTGAACCTATCCGCCATCACTAGGTATCTACTCATGAGCGATCAAAACATTCTGATCGTATGTGCGGGATGGAAAGGGAAAATAAACCTGGAGGATAGTTTATTTGCCGGAGCACTTGTGGATAAATTGATAAAGCACATAGAACCAGATTGCGATGCGCCAATTATTGCACAGCAATTGTATCAGGCCGCAAAAGACGACATGGTCAAATTTCTAAGTACATCCTCACACGTGAAGCGATTGAATCGACTCAATATTCACAAGGACATTGACTTTTGTCTTACTCCCGATCAATACACCATCATTCCAACCTTGAGAAAAGACAAGCTGGTACTACTTTAACTTATCATTTCCATGGTGACGGTCTTTGTCACGCAGTGATTTTTTATTCAAATTCTTTTCGAATGCCTCAGTCAGATTTACGCCAGTCTGATTAGCAAGGCACAGCACTACCCAAAGCACATCTGCCAACTCATCTGCCAGGTTTAGATTTTTGTCCGATTCTTTCTCTGACTGCTCACCATACCTCCTTGCCATTATCCTTGCCACCTCGCCCACTTCTTCCGCCAGGATGGCCGTGTTGGTGAGCTCATTAAAATACCTGACACCGGTACTATTGATCCATTCATCAACCCTTAGTTGTGCTTCATCAATGGTCATAATTGTTGATGGTTAATTCTCTAAATCTTCAAAATCTATATCCATGACATCAAACTTTTCCCAGCCCACAAAATCGAAGTGCCACCATTCTGAATCGTAAACCCTGAATCCTCGCTTCTCCATAGCCATGATCAACAAGTTTCTGTTCTTTACCGCTTCCTTGTCATGGAGTGGATAATCAGGAAATGCTTCCTTTTGAAAGGAGTCGTAGGCGGTTGGCATTTTCAACTCCTTTTTGGTTTTGCTGTAGATTAAAGTGAGATCAATGGCGCAACCCCGGTTATGCCGAGATCCCCGATAGGGTGAGGCAACGAAAGTAGTATCTCCATAAACTTCATAAAACTTAACGGTAGCGGAATAAGGACGGTAAGCATCATAAATTTTCAGTTCGAGACCTTTCTCCTGAAGATCCAATTGCACTTTTTTAAGGGCCTCTGCTACAGGCTTACGTGCGTAGGCCCTGGCCAATTTATAAATCACCTCCCCGGTAAAATTATTGTTGGTGGCATAACGGATATCCAAATGCAAACCAGGAATTGCTTTGGTGAGATCTACAAGCTGGTTTTCTGGGTTGCTAATTACATCCTTTTTATACTTTTCGTACGTGGAGGGTGTAAGGCCGTATGGGTATTGCGCCTGAGCGGTAAGACATACGAACAATAACAGCAAATAGAATACTTCTCTCATAAACTTAAATCCGGATGACTAAAGTTAGAAATATTTATCTTTAGGCTACTCACTTTTACTATGCGTATTAAAAACAAGATCATTATTGCCCTGATTAGTCTCCTCCTCCTTGTACTGTTGAGCCTGGTCATCTACCTCCAATTTCAAAAACCAAGTTATTCCGGAGAGATCACTTTAAACGGGTTAATCGAAGAAGTGGAAGTATTATATGACGATTTTGGCGTGCCTCACATCTATGCCCAAAACGAGCAAGACGCCTATTATGCATTAGGGTATGTGCATGCACAGGATCGGCTTTTTCAAATGGAAATGCTTAGGCGAGCGGCAAGTGGGCAGCTATCCGAAATTTTGGGAAAAGACTTGTTAAAGATTGACAAACTTTTCAGGACACTGGGCTTAACTGAGTTTGCGGAAAAAAATGCCAACCTTTTTCTAAGCACTGATACAGCCGCTTATCAGAGACAAGCCTTAGCTTATCAAAATGGAATAAATGAATTTATACGAAACGGCCCTACCCCTCTTGAGTTCACCATCATTGGAATACCTAAAGCTGAATTCGAACCCAGGGATATATACCTGTCAATAGGATTTATGTCATTTGGTTTTGCCGAAGGGCTTAGGGTTGATCCTGTTTTACAAAAGATCAAGTCACAATTCGGCAGTGACTACCTGCTTGATTTGAATATAGACTCCCCTGAGGATGATGAACGCATTAAATCGCACAAAGGTGATCCCCTGTATACCGATCAGTTGATAGTAAGCATCCATGAAACAATTGAATTGCTTCCCGTTCCAATGCTCATGGGCAGCAATGGTTGGGTGGTATCTTCAAGCAAGTCTGAATCGGGCAAGCCAATACTGGCAAATGACACCCACATTGGCTTTGGTCAGCCGGCTGTTTGGTACGAAGCGCATATGGAGTACCCGGGTCACAGTTTCTATGGTCATCACATTGCCGGTATCCCATTTGGATTATTGGGCAACAACAGGCATGGTGGATGGGGGTTGACCATGTTTGAAAATGACGAGACGGATTTTTTCACTGAAATAGTAAATCCCAACAACAGGGACGAAGTTAAATTTAAGGGTGAATGGGAATCGGTTAATCAGCGCATTGAAGTAATTAAGATCAAAGGAGAAGAAGACTTGTTGTTCGAGGTGCGCTCCACCCGACATGGCCCAATCATCAATGGAATCATAGAGGAAGTAAATGAAAGTGATCCCACAGTGTCGTTGACATGGATGCTCAATGAGCATACGAACAAAGCACTGGAAGCAGCTTACCTTCTCAATCATTCTAAATCTATTGGCGATACAAAAAAAGCCGCCTCACTTTTTTCCTCGCCCGGCTTAAATGTAATGTATGCTGATGTGGAGGATAATATTGCATGGTGGGCAGTGGCCAAACTTCCCATTCGACCACCTCATGTGCAGCCCAAACTGTTTCTCAATGGGGCATCTGGTGATGATGAATATCTGGGCTATTATGATTTTGACAGGAACCCACAATCCATCAATCCACCCTGGGGATACGTGTATTCCGCTAACAACCAACCCGATTCGGTAGAGGGTATTTTATACCCTGGTTATTACTATCCCCGTGCCAGAGCAGAGCGTATTACTTCATTATTAGAACAAAAAAGTAAACTTTCAACTAACGACATGCGGGCCATTAACCTGGATGTTGTTTCGGTTAGTGCGCCTTTGGTAGCAAAAGAAATTGCAAGCGTATTGAAGGCTATAAATAAGAAAGATTACGCTCCATTAATCCTGTTGTTGGATCAATGGGATGGAGCGCACCAGTTAGCTGATATTGCACCGTCAGTTTACTACACACTGCTCTCCCATATCCTTTACCTCACCATGCCCGATGAAATAGGCAGTACGGCCTTTAAATCGCTGCTCAACAGCTCCGTAATGAAGAGCTCCTATTTGAAATTGATTTCAAATGACTCGTCAAAATGGTGGGATAATGTGAAGACAAATGAAATTGAAACTCGCTCTGTGATTTTTGATCTTGCTGCGAGTAAGTCGCTTAAAATGCTGCAAGCCAAGCATGGAAATGATATGAATCAATGGACTTGGAATAAAATGCACTCACTGACACACGGCCACCCGCTTGGATCAGTAAAGCCGCTCGACAAAGTATTTAATGTAGGGCCATTTGAAGTGCCGGGAGGGATAGAAGTGTTGAATAACCTCATGTTTACATTGGATACAATTGGACACTTTCCTGTGATAAGCGGCCCGGCTTTGCGCAAAGTCACAGATTTTGCTGATCTGGAAAACGGGTTCACGGTATCACCCACCGGTCAGTCGGGTAACTGGATGAGTAAACATTATGACGACCAGGCTGAAATGTTTGCTTCCGGCCAGGTAAGAAAGATGCTGATGAATAAATCAGAGATCCAAACCCTATCGAAGAATCACTTATTATTGAAACCAAGATAGATCGACCTAATCATAGTTTTATAAACTACATCCATGGATATCGAAAAAATAAGAAAAGACACACCGGGATGTGAAAGAAAAATTCACTTCAATAACGCTGGCGCCTCACTCCCTCCTTTACCAGTTACTGAAGCCATAAAAGATTATATTTCTTTTGAGTCCACAACTGGCGGATATGAAACGGCTGATATTAAATCTAGTGAGATTGTAAAATTTTATGAGAGCAGCGCGCAGTTAATAAATACTAAAGCCAGCAATATGGCTTTTACATCCAGTGCCACCAGTGCATTTGCACTAGCCGTCTCGTCAATTCCATTGCAACAGGGAGACTCAATTTTAATCGCCAACGAAGATTACATTTCCAACCAGATCGCATTTTTATCATTAAAGGATCGATTTGGCATTCAGTTATTGCGAGCCCAAAGTCTTTCTTCAGGAGGCCTGGACTTGGATCATATGGAAATGTTGATGGACAGGCACAAACCCAAGCTGGTGGCATTGTCGCATGTGCCTACCAATACCGGCTTAATACAACCAGTTGAGCAAGTAGGAACGCTATGCAATACAAAAAATATTCCTTACCTGCTGGATGCCTGTCAGTCAGTTGGGCAGATATCCGTGGATGTGAAAAAAATAGGGTGCGATTTTCTCAGCACCACCATGAGAAAATTTCTTAGAGGACCTCGGGGTGCTGGATTTTTGTTCGTATCAGATCGTGTCATTGAAAAAAAATGGACCCCACTTTTTGTGGACATGCGTGGTGCTGAATGGACAGGCCCTGATACCTACGAAGTGCAGATGAGTGCCAGGCGATTTGAGGAGTGGGAATTGCCGTATGCGCTGGTAATGGGCAGCAAGGCAGCCGTTGAATATGCTTTGAAACTTGGAATTGAAAGTATAGCAGCAAGAAATAAAATGTTAGGTGACTTGTTGCGAGGCAAACTGAATTCGATTGAGCTGCGAATACTTGATCTCGGTCCTAATCAATCAAGTATCATCACCATTGAAATGCCGGGTAAACAGCCCAAAGAAGTGCTGGAGTACCTGAGGAATATCAACATCAATACGTCAACGAGCCAATTATCAAATGCCCAAATTGACTTTGGAGCTAAAAAAGTAAATTGGGCATTGAGGATTTCGCCACATTACTATAATACCGAGGACGAAATAGACATTTTAATTCAAGCGCTCGAAGATTTAAATGATTGACCATTCATGACCGTTCGCAACGCCATTATTATTTGTATCACAGTAGAAGTTGCGCTTGCCGCACTGGGGGTAATAAACTATGGATACACCATCGAAGGACTTCAGGCTACAACCAGATTTAGCGGCCGGTTTTCTCTCTTCATTTTCAGCATCATTTTTCTGGCGTCCAAACCGGCAGATATTCATGGGGTATTGTCCCGAAAACCTTTTCACCTATTTGCCCTCGCGCATGGCATTCACCTGCTTGAGTTATCCACTTTCATTATTCTATCCGGAACGCCATTAATTCTATATCGGGTGGCGGGAGGTTTTCTAGCTTACGCGCTCATTTTCCTCATGCCTGTGCTGGCTGATCGCCTGGAAGTCGGAAAATTTGGAGAGAAAAAATTTGAGCTTGTGGGAATGGTATTTCAATATTTTGTGTGGATGATTTTCTTCCTCACCTACCTGCCCAGGGTAAGAGGTACACTTCCCAATGTTGGGGGCGGCTATCTTGAACACGTGGTGTTGTTGGGATGGGTGTCCCTTATGCTGGGCATGAAATTGCCCAGGGTACTCCTAAGGAAAAGAAGGCTAAGGCACTAGCCGCTGATCTTAATCGAACTCCTTTTTGATTCTCATAATGGTACTTATTTTAGCCATTTGGGCACTTATCATGAGTTTTTCCTTTTAAATAATTATACCAATAATTTGGATATTCAATTTATATTGATATAATTGTGATATCATTTTAATATCACAATTATGAAAACAGAAAAAGAGTATAGTGCCATCTCGGGCTATTTAATGCTGTTGGTAGAATTCGTATTACTGGTGGTTGGTATATTGGGCATGATCGCCATCCGCCATCCGTCCTTTCTTTTGATTTTAGGGACCGCCATCTTATTGATGCCTGGATTTTTTTATGTCAATCCAAATGGTTCGCGGGTTTTGGTATTGTTTGGAGAGTACAAGGGAACGGTAAAGGCCAATGGATTCTTTTGGGTCAATCCCTTTTTCACTAAAAAATCGATATCCCTTCGGGCCAGAAATTTCGACAGTGAAAAAATCAAGGTGAATGATAAGGTGGGTAACCCAATCCAGATTGGGGTGATCCTGGTGTGGCAGGTTCGGGATACTTTCAAAGCGGCTTTCGAAGTGGACAGTTATGAAAACTTTGTTCGCATTCAAAGTGATGCAGCAGTACGCAAGCTTGCTGGGCAGTATCCATATGATAATTTTGATACAGACGCTGAAATGACCCTTCGATCAGGGCATGAAGATGTAAACGCTGCCCTGGAAGAAAATTTGCGCAACAGGTTGGACATTGCTGGCATTCATGTAATCGAAGCAAGAATTGGTTATCTGGCCTATGCGCAGGAAATTGCAGGCGCTATGCTGAGAAGGCAACAAGCCACAGCCGTGGTGGCAGCAAGATTCAAAATAGTGGAGGGAGCTGTAAGTATGGTGCAAATGGCACTTGACCATCTGGCTAAAGAAAAGATCGTAGAACTGGATGATGAAAGAAAGGCTGCCATGGTGAGTAACTTGATGGTAGTGCTTTGTGGAGACAAGGATGTAAGCCCCGTGGTGAATACCGGCACACTAAACACCTAGTCATGACGAGCGAACTGTTCAAAGAAGAGCAGCAATTTGAGCCACTCCTGGTTGGGCTGATCATCCTATTGGGCGTTGTGCCAACGGCATCAGTACTTGGATGGGGAATCTATAAGCAAATTATTTTGGGAGAGCCCTGGGGAGACAATCCAATGAGTGACATCGGCCTGCTGTTGATTACGCTTTTCACCTTGATGCTCTTTGTTGGTATGATCATGCTGTTTTTAAAGAGCAAGCTTGAAACTGAAGTTACAAAATGGGGAGTTCGTTACCGGTTTGTTCCTTTCATACCCGCTTGGAAGGAAATTCCAAAACAATATTTGAATTCTTACCTGATAAAAAAGTTTACCATATTCCGTGGATACGGGGTTCGATGGGGCCTTGACGGAGTGAAAACCCTTAATGTGCGCGGCACTCAAGGTGTGGAACTTCACTATGGAAAGAAAAAAAGGTTACTCATTGGTTCCCAACACCCCAATGAGTTCTTAAAAGCGTTGGACAAGATGATGAATCCTGATACAGAATAGCAATGGCACAAAAAAAACCATTCGCCCTACGCCTCGATCCCGAAATATTAAAAGCGGTTGAGAAATGGGCTGCTGATGAATTCCGAAGCACGAACGGACAGTTTGAATGGATCATTACCAAAGCCCTCAAAGACGCGAAGCGTTATAAGCACAAGGAAGGAACTGACTAGTATGTATCCTCCGACTATTCATTGCCACTTATAAATCCATCCATTCGAGTTATTGCCACAATAAAGGTAATTTTCCAAAAAATGAGCTGGTGAAAATTTACCGAAATCTTTGCGAGGCGGTCGTTCACTCACTAAAAGTAATTTTTGAGGAAAATCGATACGCTGATAAGGCGATTGAAAAAATCCTGAAGCAAAATCCAAAATGGGGCGGACGCGACAGAAGGTTCATTGTTGAAACCACTTACGATATAGTCAGGTGGTACCGATGGCTTGCAGAAATTACTGGCGCAGGAGAAATTGACTACTGGAAACTTCTGGGTGGCTGGCTAATCTGGAAAAATATTGAATTACCCGGATGGGATGAATTTAAGGAATTGAATTCAGGGGCCATCAAAGAAAACATCACCAAGAAACACGCATTGCCTATCCAACAATCAATACCGGATTGGCTCCATGAATTGGGAAATAAAGAACTACCCGCAAGGTGGGAGGAGCAAATAACTTCTCTAAATGAAGAAGCAAAAGTAGTGCTGAGGGCTAACACCCTTAAAGGAACAGTGGATGCTATTCAATGGGAGTTATTGCAGGAGGGAATAGAAACTGCCAGGCAAGCCAACTTTCCTAATGCCTTGATTCTCAGAAAAAGAATGAATGTGTTTGGCAGCAAGGCATTTAAATCTGGCCAATTCGAAGTTCAGGATGCTGGATCTCAATTGATCGCTCATTTCCTGAAAGTGGAAAGCGGGATGCGGGTTATAGATGCTTGCGCAGGTGCTGGCGGCAAGACGCTTCATTTGGCTGCCCTCATGAACAACAAAGGGCGAATCATCGCGATGGATACCGAGGAATGGAAATTGAATGAGTTGAAGAAACGAGCCAGAAGAGCGGGCGTAAGCAATGTAGAAACAAAATGGATTGAGTCGTCCAAGACCATAAAACGCCTGGCAACAGCGGCAGATCGTTTGCTGTTGGATGTTCCCTGTTCCGGCCTTGGGGTGCTCAAACGAAACCCGGACGCCAAATGGAAACTGTCCCATGACTACATCCAAAAAGTAATTGAGCTTCAGTCCACCATTTTAAATGAATACAGTGTGATGTTGAAGTCAGGCGGGTTGATGGTGTACGCCACTTGCAGCATACTGCCATCAGAAAATGAAAAACAGGTGTCGAGGTTTCTAACCAACAAATCCGAATTTGAACTAGTGGATGAGCATCATTGCTGGCCGTCTGATGGGTTTGACGGTTTTTACATGGCCCTGATTAAAAAGAAATAGTAGTTTTACCATTTGGACTGACCCAAACTTATCTTTTAAGATCTAATACGCTCCCTAACTTTACGATACTTGAACTTTTTCCGTCTCATATTTCAAAAACTGTATCTGGTCTGGGTACTCATTGTATTTTCAGTATTCATGCTGATCTACCTTCCGGGTATTCTTATCCCATTTATTTTTGGTGACAAGGCCGCTGCACTCAGTTTTAAATTTCTGAAGCTGTGGTCATGGACATTCAGCAAACTTAATTTTATCCCCTATCGGATCGCAGGAAGAGAAAACATCGATAAGACAAAATCCTACATCTATGTCTGCAACCATACGTCCTATTTGGACATTCCTGGCATCACGCTCACTATTCCTACTCAGTTCAGGCCGCTCGCCAAGAAGGAGTTAAAACGAATTCCTGTATTTGGCTGGATAGCGCAATCAGCATGTGTAATCGTGGATCGAAGCAGCAATGAGAGCAGGCGAAAAAGTATGGAGCACCTGAAAGAGATTCTTTCCATGGGTATTTCCATTGTCATATTTCCGGAGGGAACCCAAAACAGAACGACCAGCCGACTTCAACCCTTTTACGATGGTGCATTCCGGATTGCCATAGAAACCCAGCAACCCATCATTCCCATCGTTGTATTGAATGCAGGAAAATTAATGCCTCCCCACAAAATTCACATAGAACCCGGCACCATTAAGCTCGTGGTCGGGAAAGAAATAGAAACCAACCACTTAAATTTGAAAGAAACTTCAAACCTGAAACAGCAGGTGTATGAGGTGATGGACCAAATGATTGTAGCAAACCAGTAAACGCTTAGGCATGGCTCGAAAGATCAATTCAAAGGAATATTTCAGGAACTTAAATCTGATTTACCTGGGCCAGCTCAGCGCCATGACTTTGCTGGCTTTGGTGGCCTACTATCAAATTGAAAAAGGAAATGTGGGGCCAGGGAACAATGAATTGGCCATCACTTTTCAAAAAATCATTATGGTACTGGTTCCTGTAAGTCTTGCGACAGGGTACGTCTTGTTCAGGTTTTTGTTGAAAAGTGTGCACCCTGAGATCCCATTAGTCTATAAAATGAAGAAATATTTCAGCGCCAACCTGATCCGTTCTGCCTTCCTTGAAATTCCAGGACTATTTGTTTCCGTTGCCGCCATGATCACTGCTCACTCGTTATTCCTGATTATTGTTCCATTAATATTGATCATATTTCTTTTGTTTCGACCTACCCGATCTGTGATTGCCCAGGAGCTCAATCTTTCGATTGATGAACGCGCTCAATTGGAGGATCCAAAAGCCATTATTTCTGAATCTCTTGAATAACCTTACACGTGAATTTTTTCCCGAACCTTTTAAATTGTGTAGTTTTCAATGAATCAAATCCTGACTGGTGAAAACAGCGATCCTTGTTTTTTTGGGAGGCGGATTGGGAAGTATGGCACGCTATGCGATGAGCAAGTGGATGGGGACGTTGCATACCCACTATTTTCCATTTGGGACATTGGCGGCCAACGTCTTGGCCTGTTTTGCCCTTGGAATAATTCTTGGGCTGGCTGACACCAAGCAGTTGCTTTCCCCATCTGCCAAAATCTTCTGGACCATTGGATTTTGTGGTGGATTTAGCACCTTTTCCACTTTCAGCGGGGAAACGTTATCCCTTTTTGAAAGCGGGTTTACGATGGCGTCTGCCGTGTATGTGGGTTTGAGCCTCGGGCTATGCCTGACCGCCACCCTGGCAGGTCTATACCTTATTCAAAGTACCTAAAAGCCTTCTACTGGCTATTTTCCCGTTGATTTGGCCAAAATTTGACCAAATCATACACTTTATGTGAAAATTGAACGATTTGTTGTAAGTTGCTAAGCTATAATTAGTTATGAGATCAATTTTTATCGCTTGGTTGGCTGTGATCTCTCCCTGGTTTGCATATGCCCAGCTTGACACACCCAGTGTGCCAAACACTGTCGGATTTGACCTGCCAATGGGAAATTCCTCTATTACCATTTCCATCGGAGAGCCGTTGATCACGACCCTTACGTCCCAATCAAGCGTCATTACCCAGGGATACTTGCAGCCCATTGATAAAAGACCTTGTGATGGTGTGGAATTTACCTACTATCCCAACCCAGCCAGCGAGTACTTGATCATTGAGCCGAAGGGATGCGATGACCAAATCCATTCGGTGCAAATCATCGACTTGTGGGGAAGAGTAATCAATACAATATCCCCGGAGAAAAATAACAAAGTAAAATTAGACGATTTAAGCCAGGGTCTCTATGTATTCAGGGTGGTAATGAATGGCGGTACCACGGGAAATTTTAGTGCAATAAAAGTCTCCAATTAACAATGAACAGGCTCCTTCATTTTGGCTTAGTTGCGTTACTCTTTTTCAGTGCCCAGGTGCTGGCCCAGGCACCTCAGGGCATCAATTATCAAGGGGTGGCACGAGGACTGGATGGTCAACCGCTTGCCAATAAATTCATTTCTATTCGAATAAGCATTCTCAATCAATCATCCGATGGACCAGTGGAGTACGATGAAGTCCATGAAGTGAAGACCAACACATTTGGCTTGTTCACTTTGGTAATTGGTCAAGGGACAAAGGGTGCTACAGACTTCAAATTTATTGGATGGACCAACGGACCAAAGTGGCTTCAAATTGAAATGGACGAAAACGGAGGGAGTAATTTCAAATTGATGGGAAGCCAACAACTCATGAGCGTTCCTTACGCGTTGTATGCCGAGCGTTCTGGCAATGGATACCAGGCGGGGCAAGGTATTGTGATTAGTAATAATATGATTAGCAATGCAGGTGATGGCGATAATGACAGCACCAACGAGCTTATAAGTAATGTTGCTTTTGGAGCTGATAACAAGCTTCGCATAACCGATGCCGGAGGCACTAAAGAAACTGACCTGAGCGGTTTACTTGGAGCCTCCCAAAATCTGACCAACGTACTTTCAGAGGGAAATAGTGCAGGAAATTCAACAATTACAGATTTGGGTGCGCCATCCGCACCTTCAGATGCCGCTACCAAAGCATACGTTGATGCACATGCAGATGGAGACGCAAGCGCTTCCAATGAATTGCAGGATCTGGGGCAGGTGCTTTCACACGGCAACAATGCCGGAGGTTTAAAAATTGAAAACATAGGGACCCCTGCGTCCAATAGCGATGCTGCCACTAAAGCGTATGTAGATGCTCATGCAGATGGAGATGCCAGTGCCACCAACGAGTTACAAAGTCTGGCGCAGGTCCTGGCTGTGGATAATAATGCAGGCGGTACTAAAATTTCAAATCTGGGTGCACCAACACTTAGTGCTGATGCTGCCACAAAGGCATATGTAGACGCACACACCGATGGAGATGCGAGCCCTACCAACGAAATTCAAGACCTGAGTCTTACGGGAAACACATTGAGCTTGTCGGGTGATGCTACCGGAGTAAACCTGGCCCCCTATTTAGACAATACAGACAATCAAGATTTATCAGGTGTACTTGGTAATGGTAATAGTGCTGCAGGATTGAAAATTCAAAACCTGGGAACACCCTCGATTGGTACGGATGCCGCCACGAAGGCGTATGTTGATACCCATACGGATGGGGATGCGAGCGCTACTAATGAAATTCAGAATCTAAGTCAGGTATTGGCGCAAAATAACAGTGCTGGTGGATCTAAAATTACCAGCCTCGGCACCCCAACAGCTAATACAGACGCAGCCACAAAAGCTTATGTCGATGCACATATTGATGCGGACGCGAGCCCTACCAACGAATTACAAAATCTATCAAGTTCAAGCTCGGGTATCAATAGAACGATCAATATTTCTGGCGGAACAGGTACAACGATTGACGTGGCTGACAATGATAATAATGCAACCAATGAATCACAAACTCTATCACGATCCGGTAGTAATGTTACCCTCACTCAGGTATCAGGAACCGGGGGAGGGATGGTGAGTATTGATGACGCTGATGCGAATCCAATCAATGAAGCGCAAACGCTAACCAAAACAGGTTCTACAGTGAGCCTGTCCGATGTCAGTGGATCAGGTGGTGGTTCATTCATTATTAACGATGATAGCGGAACGAATGAAGCACAAACATTGTCAAAATCTGGAGCAAACATCACACTTTCCAATGTAACCGGAGTTGGTGGTGGCTCTGTGTTGTTGAATGATGATAGCAACACAAATGAAGCTCAAAGTATTTCCAGGGTTGGAAGTACTGTCACGATGACTCCTGTTGGTATTACGGGTGGAGGATCCTTTAGTGTAAACGATAACGATGCTGATCCGACTAACGAAATCCAAAATCTTGATCAAGTACTGACAGTTAACAATAGTGCCGGTACAAAAGCAATTACCAATTTGGCCGATCCTACCAGTGCCCAGGATGCAGCAACAAAGAAATATGTGGATGATGCAGATGCAATTCTATCATCACGAATTTCTACTACTTATGCTTTTAAAACTGCCTTCACCTATATGAACTCCTCAGGTGGGATTCTTAATAATCAACAAATGACCTTTACAATTGAGGAATTTGATTCATTCAACGTATTGACAGGAAATTCATTTACAGCAGTTGAGGCAGGAATTTATGTGATTATGGTGGAAGGTTCAGTTTTTACTCTTGGAGCAGGAAGCCAACTATCGGTATTGTACAATGGAGTTAAATATCCCATAAACATTGTTATACCATTTGGAGGCACACAACCCCGCTACACTGCATCAATGATGTTCAATTTAAGTGTCGGTCAAACAATTTCATTAGTCGGTGATAATATTCAGAATGGAGATACCTTTAATGGTCGCTTTTTCGGATTCAAACTATAGGCACATACACCACCTTCTTCGTTTCAAAAAAATCTTCTTCGAAAAAGTCAGAGAGATCATAGATACTGTAAGGCTTTCGCAGTTCATTCAACTCCTCCCCCAGTTCCCCGCCCTTCAAATACAAAATGCCGTTGTCCAATTCATGTACGGATTCTTTTTTGACCTTTCCTTCCACCCACCCGTAAAATTCCTTCATTCGGGTAACGGCACGGCTTACCACAAAATCGTATTTTCTTTTTTTTATTTCCTCCACTCTTATCTTCTCACTTTCAACATTTTGCAGCCCAAGGGCTTTGACCACTTCATTGACCACGGTGATTTTTTTTCCGATAGAATCTACCAAATGAAAATGCGTTTGTGGAAAAAGGATAGCTAACGGTATGCCGGGAAAACCTCCGCCTGTGCCCACATCCAAAATATCTGACCCCTTCCTGAATTGGATCACCCGGGCAATCCCGAGAGAATGCAATACATGATTGGTATAGAGGTTATCCATGTCTTTGCGTGAAATGACATTTATCTTGTTGTTCCAATTTCTATACAGCGTGTCAAGCATTTTGAATTGCTCCTGCTGAATGGCCGTTAACTCTGGAAAATACTTTGTAATAAGAGAAATACCTTGCACTTCGATTTGGCTAGATGTAATTTGATTCACTCAAAAATAGAATGAAGACATGACAAAAACGATATACAACCTCATATTCATAACTATACTTGCGACATCATGTCAAAATAAGGAAGCGGCAAGGACTGAGCATTCATCTTTATCGGATCGACTCGATTCACTATTTAAAACAGTCCCAGACTTTAGCGGAGTTATTTTATTTGCTGAACAAGGGAAGCCATTGTTTGAGAGGGCTTTGGGCTATAGAAATTTTGACACCCGAATTCCTATGGAAATGACTGATATTTTTGAATTGGCATCTGTGTCCAAGCAATTTACTGCCATGACGGTAATGATGTTAAAAGAAGATGGCTTGCTCACTTATGATGAACCCATTGAAAAATACTTTCCCAATTTGCCTTACAAGGGCATCACCATTCGCCACTTGCTTACTCATACTTCCGGCTTGCCTGATTACTTTGAAGTGATGGACAAGCACTGGGACAAAAGTAGGGTGGCCTCCAATCGAGAAATTATTGATTACCTGGTGAAATATTCTCCACCCAGGCTTTTTGAACCCGGCAAAAAGTATCAATACAGTAATACCGGGTATGTGCTGTTGGGAAGCATTACAGAGACAGTCTCAGGGGAGGATTTTGAAAGTTTTTGTAAACAAAACATTTTCGACCCGCTCCAAATGTCATCCACGGCTGTTCGAAGCAATCAAAAGAGAAACCAGTTATCCAATTTGGCCCGAGGTCACATTTACGTAAAAGAAAAAAAGCAATACATGAGTGCTGATTCATTTCCATCTTCAAATTACATCATCTGGCTTGGGGGTAGAAAAGGCCCAGGTCGGGTCAGTTCAACAGCTGCAGACCTGCTGAAATGGGATCAGGCCCTTCTGACTGAACTGCTGGTGGGTCGAGAAACTATTCAGGAAGCCTTTACTCCAACAACATTAAATGACGGATCTACATCCAATTACGGATTTGGATGGGGCGTTGTACCTGATTCGGAATTGGGCAGCATCGTATCACATTCAGGAAGTAATCCCGGATACAAAACCGTTATTGTTCGTTATTTGGATGAAGGAAAAACCTTGATCATGCTCTGTAACAATGCGCATCCACAGTTTGAAGTCTTGCAGAAAGCGATCGATCAAATACTAATGGCAGCAGCGCGTTAAGGAATAAGTAAGTCAAAAATTTAAATATGATCTTTTTTATTTTTAATAAGATCATACATTAATTCTCTCGCACGATGCAGTTGTGCCTTGACTGTACCTAATGGAGCTTCCAACTCCTGGGCAATCTCTTCATAAGAGAGTTCATTGAAATATCTCAGGCGAACCAATTTTTGATATTTGGCAGGAAGCATGTTGACGAATATCTGAATCAATTCCTCCTTTTGACCTTTAATGGCAACTTCCTGTGGATTGGGCCTTCCATCTTCTACATCGATGGATACGGATTGACCATCATCATCAGTATATGTATTGCTGATGCTCAGGGTCTTTAGTTTTTTCTTCCGGATAAAATCAATCGTATTATTGGTGGCAATTCTGAACAGCCACGTACTAAATGTGAAATCTTTCTTGAACCGATGAAGGCTTTTAAAGGCTTTGGCAAATGACTCAATGGTGAGGTCCTCAGTGTCATCCACATTTCTCACCATTTTCAAAATCATGTGATAGACGGGGCGCTTGTACCTGGTCAGCAACTTGGCATAAGCCTTCTCATCGCCATCAACGGCCATATCAATCAGCTTGAAATCTTCAAGCGCCTTCTGCGAAAATCTATTGCTTAAATCTTCTTCCATCTGACTTTATTGGTGCGCAAAGCCGCCAGGCCAACGACAAGATAGTAAATGACAAAAATAAAATCTAAAAAGACCACTTTCCATGCTTCAAATGCTTCACCCAGTCTGCGCGATGCTTTATGGGTTAATAGGGCAAGCAATATCAATCGCGCAAAAAATACCGCAATTGGAACGTAGACCAAGGTGGAGTATACGGCAGCCGGCCAAATGAATAGCCAACTACCAATAAGTGACAACATAAATAAGCCGGAATTTAATTTATCTCCCGCTTTGTACCGCTTGCCTACAGAGAGATGCCTCAGCTTCTGATAATAAAATTGTTTCCAACTGGTTTTGGGATTGGAGTAAACCAGCGATTCTGACCCAATGACGATAGCTGTATTCTTCTTATGGCTCAATTGATTCACGAGTAAGTCATCGTCACCTCCGGTTACTGATAGATGAGTATTAAATCCTTTGTTGCCCATAAATAGACTTTTGCGATAAGCCAGGTTCCTGCCTACCCCCATATATGGTTTGCCTAAAATGGCCATTCCTAAATATTGTATAGCTGTCAATAAAGTCTCGTACCTGATAAATAAGTTCAACAATCCGCTCTTCTTTAAATAAGGTGAGTAACCCAGAACGATTGCATTTTCATTAGAAAATCTGCTGCTCATTTCTTTAAGCCAACGGTTTGATCCTGGCCTGCAATCCGCATCGGTGAGCAGAATCCATTCATGCTTTGCTGCCTTGATCCCCAGTGTCAATGCAAATTTCTTGCCGTGGACATGCTCAGGCTTATGCTTCACCCGGACTAATCTTAAATGGTTGTACTTTTTGCACTCCCCATAGAGAAAATCATATGATTCGTCATTACTCCGGTCTTCAACAATTACAACCTCAAACTCCGGATAGTCTTGTTTTAGAAGTAGCGGCAGCAATTCATGCAAGTTTTGCTGTTCGTCATGTCCGCAAACGACCACCGAAACGGGTACTTCATGGGTGGCTTCAGGGCTTTTGTATTTTAAAAAGGCGATCAGGAAAGTAAAGAGATAGATAACCTGAATAACAGCAAACGCAAGAAAGATGAATACAAAAAGATGCAAGGGAAGCCAATTTTAAAAGGCACAAATATACGGCTTCATTCCGTCCCCAGAACAAACTCAAAAACTTTCAACCTCAGCGGATTTTTTTACGACTGGTTAACCTCGTCTGTACTCACATAGTTAATAAGCACAAAAGTCACCAGCAACCCGGAGAATACACCCTCCAGAGCTACAATGAATGAAGCGATATATGGATTCATATATCTGCCCATGGGTTCATTTTCAATGATGAACTGCATCATTTCCGAATCCAGTTGCATGTATAGAAAAAGAAAGAAAGCAAATACCAGAGAACCAACAGCTGAAGTAGCGACCCCTGTAATCAAACCTCTGAAATAGTTTAACCGATCTGAATGAGACTGTTTGAATCTCTTGAGCGCCATATACACGCCTCCAGACAAAATAAAAAGATTCAGCAGTCGCAATTCCACATGATGGCTCAACCCAACCAATTTCATGATAAGGAAAAAGCCGATTAATCCGGCAGCAATTCGAAGTCCGTAACTTTCCGGGATTCTATTTGGATTGTTAAAAAAACTCATAGTTTGTGGAATTAGATCGACTAATTTTTACATTTTTTGATAATAATACAACCTTTTGCAGGTTTATTCGCAGCAGGCAAAGCCTCAAAGTTCAAGTAGGCGATTGAATGAAGACATGAGCATTCCTTCTTACTTTGAAACCTATTGGCTCAAAAGTCAAGGTGAAAGGGTCAATGCTCAGATTTCTGTACTAGCCCAATTTAGGCAGCCTAATTAATAACGGGCGCTTGGAATCGGTCAAGTAGTTGTTCACTAAGGTTCTACTTTTAGGAATGGGGTGAACTTTTCTCTTGCGCTTTCTTAACTGGGTCATGGCCAGAAAAAATCCACCTGTTCCAATGATGGCCATCGATGAGAATAGCCAAATGTGGTTGAAAATCCAGTGCATAAGTTGTGACGGTTTTTTAAACTTATATAATATTTTTTATCGTGTCAACACATTTAGGACGATTGGTAACCTTGAAGAAACACTTCAAGTAAACTACACCAGGTTAAGTCAACAGCTCATGGATTGCCATCCGCCTCCCGCACCCCAGACCTGATCTTTTTGGACTTCCATTCCTTCAACTGAGCCTTCCTTATCGCCAGCTCTTCAGGAGAAGGCACATAGTCCAATAATCTTTTTAGGTCAGGTTGCCCACCGTCTATCCATGCCGTATACCAAAGGTCTCCAATCATTTTAACACTTGCACGCATTTGCCTTTCTACCATTCCATTGAGGGCCATGTGGTATTCTTCTGCGTAACTTTTTGAAATCACTTTTGCAGTCTGCCTCCCCTTGGCCTCAAAACTGTATTTCTTGTTTCCGCTCTTTTTCGAAATCACCTTCTCTAAGTTGAGCACTGAGTCCACAGCACGATGTGCTTTAGCTACCGCATCCCACACCTTGGAAGGCACATCATGGATATAATTGGCCTTACCAATGAAAAAATTATAATCATCGAAAAACAGTTCGGGCAGCCTTGATTCCCACAAGGCATGCAGTCCGGTTTGTCCGGTAAGCTGGCCATCATAGTTGCTGGTAGTGTGGAGGGGCACATGGGCATCAGCGGCATAGTGGCCCAATTCTGAAGATAGTTTTAGAATTGCTTTTGGATCACCAATCAAGAACGCATCCTTCAACATATTTTGCATTTGCACAATCCGCCAGGGAACAATGCCCCTTGCCATCAGGGAGTCTTCTCCAATTTCCTTCACAGCTTCATGCCAGAAATATGGCAGTTTGTATAAGGTACTGTCCCTGTCCCCGTACCTGTCCAGGTCAATGTAATGACGAGGAGCCTCCCCTTGTACAGCGTACCTCCTTTGATCCGGAATAACCGACAATTCAGAGAGCATTGAAATATTCTTTTTGTAAAATCCGATCATCTCGGGGGGCAAGGTAAAAACTGCCAAAGCGTTGATCTTTTTGTGGGCAAAGAAACCCCAGTCAAAACCCATCAGGGGTATGACCAGACATCCTAAAATCAATTTTTGTATTAGACGCACTGCCTTATCTTTCCCGAAAATTTCTCTATGATCAATTATATTCTTTCGGTTTTCTTTAGTTGTCTCGTATGTAGCACTGCGGTTTCAGACCCTTATCCTAAAAACGAGGAAATCGATATACAACACTACAAGTTTGTTCTGCAACTAAATGACACTACTAATGTAATTGATGGAACAGCAGAAATTTCCATTTTATTAAAGAAACTAACAAGCTCCTTTGCGTTAGACCTGATTGAGAAGACTAATCAGAGGAACGGAATGTCAGTGTCAGCAGTTTGGCTAGAACAAAAACCCTTGAATTATACCCACAAGAATGGGCGCCTTGAGATACAACTGGGCAGAGCAATCAAACCAGAGAAACCCATTGCCATTAGGATCCAATATTCCGGTCAGCCAGGGGAAGGGCTGACCATAGGCGTTAATAAATTTGGAGATCGCACTTTCTTTGGCAACAATTGGCCGGACAAAGCAAGAAATTGGCTCCCAACCATTGATCATCCTTATGACAAGGCATCCTGTGAGTTCATCGTCATTGCTCCTGCACACTATCAAACCATTGCCAACGGAATCCTGCTGGAGCGAACCGACCTTTCAAAAAACCGAACATTAACACACTGGAAGGAAAGTGCTGCAATACCCACGAAAGTAATGGTAATAGGCGTGGCTCGCTTTGCCATAACCACTGCAGGTATCGTAGGTGGGATTCCAGTAGAAACCTGGGTTTATCCCCAAAACAAAGAAGCAGGTTTTGGTGACTTTAGTATTGCCCCTAAAGTGCTCGAGTACTTTATTGCTCAGGTTGCGCCTTTTCCATACCAGAAACTGGCTAACGTGCAATCCACAACCACCTTCGGTGGAATGGAAAACGCAAGTAACATTTTCTATTTTGAAGATGCTGTTAATGGCAAAAATGAAAGAGAGGGTCTGATTGCACATGAAATTGCACATCAATGGTTTGGCGACTCCGCTTCTGAGATGGACTGGCATCACGTCTGGCTCAGCGAAGGGTTTGCCACCTACTTTACCAATCTATACTATGAGCATACGTATGGGAGAGCATCACTGGTAGAACGAATGAATGAACAGCGACAAAAAGTAATTTCATACTACCGACAAAACCCTTCTCCCGTGGTGGATACCACCATTACAGAAATAAGACAGGTGCTCAATACCAATACTTACCAGAAAGCCAGTTGGGTTCTCCACATGCTTAGAAAAGAAGTTGGCGACTCGGCCTTCTTCCATGGCATTCGCAACTATTATCGGACCTACCAACATGCAAACGCACTCACTGGCGATTTCCAAAGAACAATGGAACAAGCGTCCCAAAGAGATCTCAATCTTTTTTTCAAGCAGTGGCTATGGATAGGTGGCCACCCAATACTATCCGGTCAATGGACTTATGATCAGAACAGGAAGAAGGTCACCATTAAAATCAAGCAAATACAGTCCAGCCTGTTTGAAACACAATTGGACATTGGACTGATTGCTGAATCCGGGGCATTGGAAAAGCACACGATAGTCATGCTCAAGAAAAAGGATTCTGAATTTGAGTTTGCCTTCGAAAAGAGGCTGAAATCGGTCAAATTAGACCCCGATACCTGGCTGTTATTTGAAGGCGATATTCAGCCGAAATGATCAATTTCATGTTTGTAAATTCCCACAATGATCTTACCTTTGCAGTCTGTTTGTAAAAAGACTTATGGCAAATCATAAATCAGCAGAGAAAAGAATCAGGGCTAACGAGAAAAAGCGTATACGCAATCGTTATCAGCATAAAACTACCCGCACAGCTACCAAAAAGTTGGTAGAGGCTACTTCTAAGACTGAAGCTCAGACACTTTTAAAAGAGGTTTCTTCTTTAATAGATAAATTGGCCAAAAAGAACATTATCCACTGGAAAAAGGCTGCCAACCAGAAATCCAGGCTGGCCAAGCATATAAATAAGCTCGCCTAAGCGCGATTTAAGATACTTTTCCCTTCCTTGATTTGGTATTACACATCGGGGGAGGGTTTTTTATTGCACAAAAAGTCCAATATTTGGCCAATAAGATGAAATCTGACGCCAAACCTCTGGGAATCAAAAGTTGGGCTGCTGAAGACCGTCCCCGTGAAAAACTCCTGCTCAAGGGCAAATCTGCACTATCGGAAGCCGAACTAATTGCGCTTATCATTGGATCTGGCACAGGAGCGATGAGCGCAGTGGAAGTGGCCAAACTGGTCCTCCAGGCCGTTGACAATAATTTGCACGATCTGGCCAAACTTTCCGTTAAAGAGCTTATGAAGAGCAAGGGAATTGGCGAGGCTAAGGCCATCGCCATAGTAGCTGCCATTGAACTAGGCAGGAGGAGAAAAGAAGTTGAGGTTATTGAAAAGCCCAAAGTCTCCGGATCCAGGGAAGCGTTTGAATTAGTGAAAAGGGACCTGATGGACCTTGCACATGAAGAATTCTGGGTGCTGCTTTTCAACCGTGCCAATCGCCTCATCAAAAAAAAGAGAGTAAGTGAAGGTGGTGTTTCTGGCACGGTGGCCGATCCCAAAATCATTTACAAACTGGCACTGGAAGAGTTAGCAAGTGGTATTATCGTAGTGCATAATCACCCATCCGGAAATCTCACGGCAAGCCAGAGCGACATTAAACTAACGTCCAAATTGAAAGAGGCCGGACAAGTACTAGAGATACAGTTATTGGACCACCTTATCGTTGCCGGGCAAAAATACTTTAGCTTTGCAGATGAGGGCATACTGTGATTAAATAATGAAGAGACTCATAGCTATCCTTACGCTAACCATCACGGCTTTTATAGGCTTTATATTCTACACGACCCCCTCCCCTAAAGTAAATGAGGTTCCAGAAAGGCAAGTAGCAGACACAACCCCTCAGTCAACCCCCTATGATGACCTCTTGTCTGCATATGAAGATTACATCAACGAATCGCTGAAATTGACCGGTACACCTGGTGCAGCCATTGCCATCATACAGGATTCTGCTATCATTTACCTGAAAGGTTTTGGGGTCAGAAGCGTGGATACTCGTGAGCCGGTAAACACGCATACTGTTTTCCGACTTGCCTCAGTTTCCAAATGTCTTACCTCGATACTGACTGGGGTGATGGTTGCAGACAGCGTATTTTCATGGGATGATAAAGTGGTTGAGTATGTCCCGGATTTTGAGTTAAAGTCTTCCGACTACACCCAAATGCTTTCTATTAGAAACGTATTGTCACATACTACGGGTTTGCCCTATCACACTTACACCAACCTGATAGAAGAAGGCAAGACGTTTCAAGAGCTTCGGGCCGAGCTTAAAAATGTGGATATGATCAATGCCCCGGGCAAAGTGTACAGCTACCAAAACGTGGCCTATAGCCTGATCAGTGATGTAATCGAGGCGGCCACAGGAAATTCCTACGCTGATGAAATGAAAGCAAGGGTATTTGGGCCGCTTCATATGGCCAACGCCTCCGTCAGTTATGAAGCGATGATTCAAAATCCAAACAAGGCACAACCTCACTTGTACCGGGGACGCAAGTGGAAAACCATACCCATATCAGATACCTATTACAACACTGCTCCTGCAGGTGGCATTAACGCCAGCATTACGGATATGGCAAAACTTATGGTCGCTTTGCTGGGCAATAAACAAAGCATATTAGTTCCTGAAATAGTGGATCAACTGTTTGAACCTGAAATACGTGCTACAGCGAAAAACAGGAACTTTAACAGGTGGAGCAGGATCAAAAGATCTTACTATGGACTGGGTTGGAGGGTGTTACACTTCAAAAATGATACCATCGCCTATCATGGTGGCTACGTCAACGGATACCGCAGTGAAATAGCTATTCAACCCAACCGTAAGATAGCGATTTGCGTGCTGGCCAATGGACCGGGTGGTTTTTCTGATCATGCAATACCTGCCTTCCTCAATACCTATGACAAATACTTTCCGAGAGAAAAAAAGCTGGTGGAAGTAACCGTTGCTCCATAATGAAAATGGAACGCATCATCGGTGGAGTTTTTGTGGTGGCCATTATAGGTTTTGTAATCTACTCCCTTCAGGGAAGCCAGTCCAGCGAAGGCTACCTCGAAGAAATAAAACGATATCGCGAAGAAAAGGACAAACTGATGGTGACAGAAGGCAACCCATTAGCCGACAATGCCTCCACATTTACCGGACTTAAGTATTTTGAAGCCAACCCTGATTATAGAATCAGTGCCAGCCTGACTCCCATTAAAAATAGGAATGTAGTACGACTTTCTACCAACGATGGTTTGGAAAAGAGATACCTGGAATACGCATACGCTGAGTTCGCTATTGACGGCACCAAATGCAAACTGTTGATTTTAGAATTGATGGAACCAGATCCCAATCGAGGAACACTTTTTCTTGCTTTTGCCGACCAAACCAGTGCCCGGGAGACTTACGGTGCAGGCCGGTACCTGGATGTGAAGAAAGTCCCTGGCAGCAGTTCCATGTTGCTGGATTTCAACAAAGCCTATAATCCGTATTGTGCTTACGCTGATCATTACTCTTGCCCATTTCCACCCAAGGAGAACTTGTTAGATGTTGCCATCCGTGCCGGAGAGAAGATATATCCCAAATAATCTGATAAGCCCTCCTATGGGCTCAAATAGAGGCGATCAATAAAAGCTCGTCCCATTCTTTTTTTCTATTTTTGGAGCTTATTTTCCGGCACTTTCATGAAGATTTCATACAACTGGCTGAAGCAATATGTTTCCATTACTGAATCGCCAGAAGCACTGGGTAAGATACTCACATCAACGGGTTTGGAGGTTGAAAGCGTGGTACCTTATGAGTCAGTGGCAGGAGGCTTAACTGGATTGATTATTGGTGAAGTGCTTACCTGCGTGAAACACCCGAACGCGGACAAATTATCCATTACCACAGTAGATATCGGTGAAGACAAGCCATCTCAAATCGTCTGTGGCGCACCCAATGTGGCAGCCGGGCAAAAAGTGGTGGTGGCCACACCCGGCACGACCATTTTCCCCATCAGTGGAAATCCTTTTACAATAAAGAAAGCCAAGATCAGAGGTGAAGAGTCGGCCGGAATGATATGCGCCCAGGATGAAATTGGTTTGGGCCACAGTCATGAGGGAATTATCGTATTGAATACTCATTTGCCAAATGGAACCGAACTCACCCGACTTTATCCTGTAACAAACGATCATGTGTTTGAGATTGGGTTGACACCCAACCGGGCAGATGCAGCCTCTCATATCGGAGTTGCACGAGACATTAAGGCATATAAGAATTCAAAAATTGAATGGCCATCAGTTGATGCATTCAAGACTGAACATACCAGACTGACCATTCCTGTATCTGTTGAAAATACAGATGCTTGTCCCCGCTACTCGGCAGTTACCATTTCCGGGGTTAAAGTCTCGGATTCCCCGGAGTGGCTGAAACACAAACTAAAAGCAATTGGCCTTACCCCCATCAACAACATTGTAGACATTACCAACTTCGTTTGTCATGAATTGGGACAGCCTTTGCACGCTTTTGATGCCGATCAAATTGCCGGAGGAAAAGTGGTCGTGAAAACCATGCCTGCCGGAACAAAGTTTACCACGCTGGATGAAAAGGAGCGCACTTTGACGGCCGAAGATTTAATGATATGCAGTGCAACCGAGGGCATGTGCATTGCAGGTGTTTTTGGGGGATTAGGGTCAGGCATAACCGATCAAACGCAGAACATATTCCTGGAAAGCGCATACTTCGCTGCTCATTATATCCGAAAGACAGGGATGCATCATCAATTAAAAACTGATGCATCCTTCCGGTTTGAAAGAGGCACAGATCCCGAAATTACTGTTTACGCACTAAAGCGGGCCGCCCTCCTGATTAAGGAAATCGCTGGGGGCAGTATTTCTTCAGACATCGTGGACGTATACCCCGTTAAAGCGAAGCCAAAGTCTATAGAGGTAAAGTATAAAAACATCAAAAGGCTCATCGGAAAAGAAATCTCAAAGGATAGAATTGTATCTATTTTAAAAAGCCTTGATATTGGTGTGAACCCACAAGGGGAAGATCAATTCATAGCATCCGTACCCACCTACAGGGTGGATGTGGTACAAGAAGCCGATATCATTGAAGAGATACTTCGGATCTATGGTTTTGATCACATTGAATTATCGCCATACGCTGGCACCAGCTATCTGGCCGATTTTCCTGTAAAAGATAAGGATCAGTACAGGCACACCATCGGTGAAATGTTGGTGGCTAATGGCTTTTATGAAATACTTACCAACTCCCTTACTAATGAAGCTTATCTTAAAAAGGGGCAATATAAATTGAACGGTCAACCGATAGAAGTGCTCAACAAACTCAGCGAAGAGCAAGGGGTAATGAGACAATCCATGCTCTTTACCGGCCTGGAAGTATGCGTGCATAACATCAATCGCAGGCAGCGGGATTTAAAGTTTTTTGAGTTTGGTAAAATTTATTGGAAGGATGATACGGGTTATCACGAACAAGAGCGATTGGCACTTTACATTAGTGGAAATCTGGAATCTGAAAACTGGCAGTCGAAATCAAGGAAAGTGACTTATTTCGACCTGGCACAGCAAGTAACAAATATTCTGCAAAAATCAAATCTCCAAGCGGAGCAGCGTAAGATTGACGATTCCCTTTTCGACTACGGCATGACCCTGACCGAAGGGAAAAAAAGAATAGGAGCAATGGGGAAAGTGAAATCAGCTATTACAAAGGATTTTGGCCTCAAGCAGGAAATATTTTATGCCGACCTTGATGCTGCCTTGCTTTTCAATGCAGCAAACCCTAAGTTAGTGATAGAAGAAGTGCCTAAGTACCCTGAAGTAAGGCGAGACTTGTCTCTGGTACTCGATCGACAAGTTACCTTTGCAGAAATTAAAGATTTGGTGCTGGCCACGGAGAAGAAGTTAATCAAAGAACTCATTGCGTTTGATGTCTATGAAGGCAAAAACATTCCTGAGGGGAAAAAGGCCTATGCTTTAGGATTTGTCTTACTGGATGCAACAAAGACGCTGACTGATGAGGAGATTGACAACACAATGAATAAATTAATGAGCGCTTTTGAGCAAAAAATGGGCGCCTTAATTAGAAAATAAGAAAATAGACACTGAAAAGAGGTCGAATTAAAGCAGTCAAATGGATCAGGAAATATTAAAGACTAACCTGCAGGGGTTAGAACGCAAAATTTTGGTTTTGCTCAATGACCACAAGTCATTAAAAGATGAAATAAGAAGTCTCAAATTGGAGAATCACGAGCTAAAAACAAGCATTAAGGCACGGGATGAGCAAATCTCCAATTTTAAAAATCAGATTAAAATCACTAAAATTGTGGATTATATAGACCCGGAAGACGGAAGTAATTCGGAGTTGAAAAAGAAAGTGGACGAGTATATCAGAGAAATCGATAAATGCATAGCTCACCTGAGCAGATAACCGGTAGTTAATGGAAGAACTTTCAATAAAGATCAAGATTGCAGACCGAGAGTACCCTATGAAAGTGAAGCTAGCAGAAGAGGAGAAAGTAAGGGCGGCTGGAAAATTGATCAATGAAAAAATTAAACATTACCGGGGGCAGTTCGGAATAAATGATAAGCAAGACCTGCTGGCAATGGTTGCGTTTGACTGTCTCGTAGATAAAATGGCCGATGAAAAGAATTTAGAAGACATCGATCATACCGTGGTAGAGAAGATAAATCACCTCAACCAACTGGTTTCACAAGGAATTTAATAACTCCTTTCTTTCCTTCATCAGACTTCCTCTTTCCGGGTGTTTTTAACGCTTAAATGTTAACACCATGGAACTACCAATAATAGCAATTATTAGTGTTACCCTAACCGTTCTGTTTAGTTTGCTATTTGGCAACCTTTACTACCGAAGAAAAATGGCCAGGAAGCAGGCCGACCTCGATGAAAAATACAAGTCAATGGTAAGGGAGGCTGAATTACAGGCCGAAAACATCAAAAAGGACAAAATCATCGAAGCCAAAGAGAAGCTCCTGAAAATGAAACAGGAGTTCGAGGAGGAAGCCAACCGGAAGAAGAACCAGATCATCAGCAACGAGCAGAAAATAAAGCAGCGCGAGGCTCAAATATCACGGGAACTGGAGCAACTCAAACGCAAGGAAGCCGAAGCAGAGGAAGAGAAGCAGACGCTGGCGGTACAATTGGAACATGTACGTAAAAGAAAGGAAGAGCTTGATAAGTTCAATCAGCAAAAAGTAGCGATACTGGAAAACATCTCAAAACTGACAGCAGATCAGGCAAGGGATCAGTTGGTGGAGTCATTGAAAGAGGAGGCACAAACCAAGGCCAGTTCATTCATCAAAGATATCATGGAGCAGGCCAAGCTTACTGCTACCAAAGAGGCCCGCAAGATTGTAGTGGAAACCATCCAAAGAACAGCTACTGAACACGCCATCGAAAACTGCGTTTCCATTTTCAACATAGAAAGTGACGACATCAAGGGAAAAATTATCGGCCGTGAGGGAAGGAATATCCGAGCGTTGGAGGCGGCTACAGGCGTAGAGATTATTGTAGATGACACACCAGAAGCGATTATCATCTCCGGATTTGACCCGGTACGGAGAGAGATCGCCAGGCTTTCACTTCATCGGCTGGTGCAAGACGGCAGAATTCACCCCGCAAGGATAGAAGAGATTGTCGCCAAAACCACCAAAAACATTGATGACGAAATTATCGAGACTGGAGAGCGCACAGTCATTGACTTGGGTATCCACGGTTTACATCCGGAATTGGTAAAGATGGTCGGGAGAATGAGGTTCCGCTCTTCATATGGCCAGAATCTGTTGCAACACTCACGCGAAGTAGCCAATCTGTGTGCCATCATGGCTTCTGAATTGGGGCTGAATGTGAAACAAGCTAAGCGGGCGGGCCTCCTGCACGATATTGGTAAAGTGTGGCCAGAAGAATTGGAAAAGCCCCACGCCATCGTAGGAATGGAACTTGCCCAGAAACACAAAGAACATCCCGTGGTGTGCAATGCCATAGGCGCTCACCACGATGAGATTGAGATGACAAGCATTCTCTCGCCCATTGTACAGGCATGTGATGCCATTAGTGGAGCCAGACCAGGCGCAAGGCGTGAAGTGATGGAACAATACATTAAGCGCTTGCGTGAACTGGAAGATGTTGGATTGAGCTTTGAGGGCGTAGAAAAATGCTATGCTATTCAGGCCGGAAGAGAGTTGCGTGTAATTGTAGATGCTGAAAAAGCAACAGATGAGCGCGCCAGTCAGCTGAGCTTCGATATTTCTCAAAAGATAGAACGAGATATGCAGTATCCCGGCCAAATTAAAGTGACCGTGATCCGTGAGATGAGAAGCGTTGCCTACGCCAAATAACTGCCACTACAGTCTTTAATGCGATCGTCAAGGGTAGCCGTTAAGATTATATTTTTTCTTAACGGCTTTATTTATGCCAATTGGATTTCCCGGTTGCCCCGTATTCAGGAATTGTACAGTCTCAACAACGCGACTATTGGATTAATTCTTTTGGCTGCTGCCATTGGCGCTGTCATTGCCATGCCCTTTACGGGATGGCTCATCATTCGCAATGGCAGCAGAAAGATCACCTTGCAATCTGCCCTGTTGTTTAGCATCATCGTTCCATTCATTCCGCTTATGCCCGGGCTTCCTTCATTGATCGTACTCTACTTCGTGATGGGGGTGTCTACCGGTATGCTGGACGTAGCTATGAACGCTCAGGCCGTAATGGTAGAACAACAATACAACAAGCCCATCATGACTTCCTTTCACGCTCTTTTCAGCATTGGTATGATGCTTGGTGCACTCACAGGATCGTTATTTATCAAATTATCGCCTGACCTGTTTATTCATCTAACTATTGTAGTTGGGGCAGGTATAATCGCCATTCTCCGGAGTCGCTATTACCTGATACAGGACAAGCCAACTGCCACAGTGGAAGGTCCTGCATTCAGGCTACCCAACGCCTCTGTTTTTGGTATCGGCATCATTGCTTTTTGCTGCATGCTGGGCGAGGGCTCCATGGCCGACTGGAGTACGAACTACATGGAAAAAATTGCCGGAGCAGACCGCGCAATGGCCCCCATAGGCTTATCCGCCTTTGCACTATCCATGACACTGGGCAGGCTCTTTGGCGATCGTGCCCGGGCTTTGTTGGGTGATAAAAAGTTGCTCGTCTGCTGCAGCATGATTGCCTTACTGGGAATTTCTCTATCGTTAATTTACATAGCACCCATTGTGGTCATCATCGGATTTGGTATTGTTGGCCTTGGTCTTTCCGTCATCGTGCCTATAGCCTACAGCATAGCGGGCAATATGAAAGGGCTATCACCGGGAGTGGGCCTTGCGATGGTTACTACCGTTGGCTACACAGGTTTTTTATTTGGCCCTCCCATCATCGGTTTTTTGGCCGATTGGCAAACATTAAGGTTTGCGCTGATGTTTGTGGCAGCTTTATTCGTCCTTATGACCGTGCTTACAGCAAAGTATAAGCCATAGGTAAGAAACTCTGCCTCCACTCCTATTGCCCTTTGTATCCCGGACCTCTCACCACCCTGCCGGGCCTTGCCCCTGTATGCTCTCCGTTCTCCAACACTTGTTCACCATTCACAAATACATGCATCATGCCCGTACTGTATTGATGTGGTTGCTCAAAAGTGGCATGATCCTGAATTTTTTCCGGTTCAAATACAACAACGTCTGCAAAGTAACCTGATTTGAGAAACCCTCTCTTTTTGATCTTTAAGTTGCTGGCAGGCAATGATGTCAATTTTCTGATTGCCTCCTCCAGGGGTATTACTTTTTCATCACGCACGTATTTGCCCAACAACCTTGCAAAATTTCCATAGGCGCGAGGATGGTCATTTGATTTCAGGAAAACTCCTTCAGCAGCTGGCGCACCTGCGTCAGAACCAAAACTTAGATAAGGTAATGCAATTTGCCTTTTGATATTTTCTTCACTCATCATGAAATACGCAGTACCTACTCTGGTACTATCAGTCATCACCAGGTCCATGGCCGTTTCCTCTGGTGACTTCCCGTAGATCCTGGCCACCTCTGCCAGGGTTTTCCCTGTAAATTGCCTTAACGAATCATTGGCGAATCCCAACAACAACACATTTTCAGCACCGCCAGCCATTAACAAAAGATTTTCCCACTTGTCTGATGGTTTTCTCATTTCTTCCAATGCTTTTTTCCTTATCTGCGGATTTTTCATTCGCTTGATCCACGCTTGTAACCCTCCTTCCTGCAGCCACGGTGGCATGGAAGCATCCAATCCAGTAGCCCCGGCACGGTAGGTATACATGTCGGCAGATATCTTCAAGCCGGCATTATTGGCCGCATCAATCATCGCCAGTACAGAATCCAGCTTATTCCAGTTTTCAGCACCCGCCATTTTTAAGTGGTAAATCTCAGCAGGAATTCCCGCTTCACGGGCGATTCGTATGGTCTCATCCACCGCAGCAAATATGCCGTTGCCTTCGCTGCGCATATGGGTAATGTACATGCCTCCATATTCGGCAGCTACTTTGCAGAGTGCTATTAACTCTTCCGTGCTGGAATAATTGGCTGGTGCATAGATGAGTGATGATCCTACACCCAACGCACCCTCCTCCATTGCCTTGCGCACCAGCTCCTGCATACGAGCCAGTTCTTCTTCATTAGGCAGGCGGTTGTCATAGTTAAGTTCATGGATACGAACGGTAGTCGCTCCTATAAACGAGGCCACATTGGGCGCAATACCTCTTTTTACGAGAGATTGCAAATACTCATCCAGGGTTGTCCAGTCAATCTCATAGGTATAGTCCGGGTTTCTTCGCATGTCATCAAGCATACCTTCTCTCATTTCCGCGTTGATCGGACCCATAGACCCCCCTTCTCCAAACACCTCCAGTGTCACGCCTTGCCTGATATCGCTTTGTGCGTTGCCATCTAAAATAAGCGTTTCAACAGCCCAACTGAGCATATTTATAAATCCCGGAGCCACGGCCATTCCCAGCGCATCAACTTCTTTTTTCCCTACCGCATCTGACAAGTCTCCCACAAAGGCCACCGTATCTGCCCGGATTCCCACATCTGTGATCACTCCTGTACTTCCACTGCCATCATACACCGTTCCCTGACGAATAATCACATCGTACTCATCTTTCTTGCAAGACAATAGACTAACTAAAAGCAGCAGTAAAATGGTAAAGTTTTTCATAGTTGATTTGAGTAAAGAATTAAGCTACACATTCGAAATGAAATAATAAAGCACGAAAGTCAATTCTTGATCTGAATTGATTTGAAAATTACTTACTTACTCTTCCTAATCTTAAGAAAACTGGGAAATATACATGCAGTCTTTCCTTCTTCCATATGGGCTTCACTTGACTAATCAAATGATCAACCGGGTTCACCTTATGCTCATGGATGAATTGTTGCACTGCCGACCAGGTATTGATGTATCCTTCAAACTCGTGTAAAGTCCAGGTTAATTCAATTTTAAAGTTGGCATCCACCACCCTTTCAAATGGAAAAGGAAGAGAGGCATACTCATCCTCTACCATTTTACGCTCCCTTTCCCAGTAGGGATAGATTACGTGGAAATAAAAATCATCGAGTATCCTATCAATGGCAGTATTGCAGCGGACAGGCTTGTACCCAAAACAAACCAAAATGCCTTTTGGCTTGGTTATCCGAGTGCATTCGATGTAAAACTTCTCCTGATTAAACCAGTGAATTGCCTGTCCTGCTGTGATCAAGTCAAAGGTATTGTCCGCAAAAGGTGAATTTTCTGCAGGTGCTACTTCGTAAAATATATTCTTTCGGTGAACGGCATTTGCAATTTGCCTGGCACTTATATCTGTAGCATGTACCTTGTTGAAATGGTCAGCCAGGACTGAAGCCACTTGTCCATTCCCGGTTCCGCAGTCCAAGGCAAGATCAAAACGATTTACATGGTTGAAAATGAAATCGAACAATGCTTTGGGATAAGCAGGTCGATATTTTGCATAAGCGTCAGCATGACCGGAGAATAGATCTTTAGGCATTATATTTTTTCAGGAGAAGGCCTAAAAGCTCCTTAAAAAGTTTGGCGGCCAGCATGGCAGTAATGCCGGTTTCATCACGGGTAGGGTTAAGTTCAACCAAATCAGCTCCTACCACATTTCCACGTACATTTTGAATGATTGAAATAATTTCTCTAGAAGTAAATCCCCCCGGCTCATGGTGTGAAACCCCAGGTGCAAAGGCTGGGTCAATGGCATCCATATCCAACGAAATGTAAACTGGCCCCTCAAGCTTGAATTGCATGTCGTTTCGCCAATTCTTCATTTCAATTACTTCCACGCCAAATCGTCTGGCCTGTTCGGATTGATGGGCATTCATCGTACGTATACCTACTTGCACTAACCGACTAGCCAACCCAGCTTCCATAATACGGGCGAAGGGGCAGGCATGAGAAAACTTATTTCCTTCAAACTCATCGTACAAATCCGCATGTGCATCGAAATGAAGAATGGTAAGTGGGCCATGTTTCTGCGCTACTGCCTTCACGATGGGATAAGTAATAGAATGATCACCACCCAAAGAAAAGAGCTTTTCACTTTCTTCAAGAATGGCCTGCATGGCTTTTCCAATGGCCTCAACGGCCAGAATTCCTTCCGGCAATTCAAGATCACCCCTATCTTTCCAATCAGCATGCTCCTTCAAATTGACTCCCTGTTCAGTGAAGTAATTGGAGGAATCGGAGTGAAATGCCTCACGAATCCTGGCAGGTGCCTGAGCAGAACCTCGCAGGAAAGATGAAAACTCATCAAATGGAATACCTACAACTGAAATCATATCTTTATTTTTTTAGCATACTCTATTACCCTGTTCCAGCCAGTACTGACCGCTTCCATAGTGGTATTGCTATTTCCGGCCACAAAACGGATGGCATATTTTTCATTGAGCTTAGTCTGTGTCAGTAAGATCTGCCCTGAGTGGTTAAGCTTCTCCAATAGCTTCTCATTGATTGCATTGAGTCGAGCCTCATCGGTAACCCCGTCTGGTCTATAACGAAAACAAATCAGGTTGAGTGGAACGGGAGCAAGTACCTCAAAGTTAGAGTTATTATCAATTTCCTGCTTTAACCATTGGCCTATCCGTATATGTTCTCTAATGATCGACTGTAGTCCTTCGACACCATAGCTTCTAATGACAAACCAAAGCTTCAAAGCGCGAAATCTCCTTCCCAAAGGTATGCTCCAGTCGCGATAATTGTTCACGAGGTGATCCTCCGGAGTTTTAAGGTATTCAGGCATGATACTGAAAGTATCAATTAGTGCTTTCTTATTCTTAACAAAGTAGGCGGAGCAATCAAAATTGGTCAACATCCATTTGTGCGGGTTGAAAACAAAACTGTTTGCCAACTCTACACCTTCATTCATCCAACGCATTTCTGGCAGCATTAATGCCGCTCCAGCATATGAGGCATCGATATGATGCCAAAGATTATATTTTTTGCAAATTATGCCTATCGTACCTATCGGATCGATGGCAGTTGAACTGGTGGTGCCAATCGTTGACACTACGCAGAGCGGAACAAAACCATTCGCAATATCTTGCTTTATCCTACTCTCAAGTAAATCTGGTCTTAGCGCAAACGCTTCATCGACTTCAATCTTGATCAGGTTATCTATTCCGAAACCCGCTATCTTCACGCCTTTATCTACAGAGGAATGCGCTTGTGCGGATGTGTAAACCCTAAATTTATTCTTACAATCAAAACCAGACTTGTTGATGCTATATTTTGAATGATGTTCACGTGCCGTGAGTAAAGACACCAGGGTGGACGATGAACTGCTATCCTGAATAACACCAACAAAGTCACCTGGCAATCCAAGCATGTCTCGCAACCACTCCATCATTCTTTCCTCCAATTCCTCTGCCGCTGGTGAGGTCAGCCAGATCATGCATTGCGCACCCATGGTGGAGGCCAGCATTTCTGCCAATACGGAAGGACCACTTGTGCCTGAAGGAAAGTAGGCAAAAAATTGTGCGTGTTGCCAATGTGTCATTCCAGGCACAATTATTTTATTGAAATCAGCGAAAATAGATTCAAAACTAACCGGATGTTGAGGCGCCTGTTGCGGCAACTGGCTCTTAATTGCCCCAGGCGAAATGTTTGGCTTTACCGGATAAGTCGAAACCGCATCCATGTAATCTGCCATCCAGTCCACCAGTTGATGACCTGCTTTTCTAAACTCAGATGAATTCATATTTTTTGAAATATAGAATGTCTGGTTAAAAGTACGATCACCTCCTCAACCAAACCAGTCATCAACCGAATACCCTTAAATAAGGCAGGAGGCTATCTCCTGAGCTCCGGGAACTGCAAATCCGTACCTTGCCCGTTAAAATTAAGTAGCTAAGTTGAAATCCCTGTCAGCCACCAGCGGATCCGCTGAACGACTCAATCGGGCAGGCCCACCTGAACAACCAGGCGGAAAGTGAACTTATTTTCACATTTGAACCTGACGTTAGTTTAACTCGATAAGAAGTAGCTCCTACCGGAATCCCCGGCTGCCGATAGGCAGGGCCCGCCTGAACGACTCAATCGGGCAGGGAACCTTTATATTGAGTTCCGGAAACTCACCTTCCCAGCCTACCCATAATAAGTGATCCCGGTAGGAATCGAACCTACATCTTGAGAATCGGAATCTCAAATTCTATCCATTGAAATACGGGACCAAGCACTTTAATTAACCGGTTCTTAGCTTATGGCGGGCAGGTATCCATTGAACTAAGGAGCCAAGCTACAAAGCTAATTCATTTTTATCGTATTTAGAATTCATCCAAATCAGATTCAATTCAAGTTTCAAGCCAATCAAGTTAAAATGTAGTGATCATGCGTTGATGATTTTACCCCTCGTTACAAAAGAATCCAAATGCAATATTATTCTGGGAATAACTTTGCATATAAATAAACATTGGCGGAGCCATTTTGATCAAAAACTTGAAGCCAAACGTCAGTCTTTTGATCTTTTTAGAAAAATACCTTAGTTACAGAGTAATTTTTTTCACTTTTTTTCTGTCTGGTCAACCGAGTAAATTTCTAATAACACAAATAGAAATTACAAAGTGAATAGTGATATACTGCTTATTAAACCAACAACAAAATTGCTTATGCAGGCTGTATTACAATCTTTTATTGTTATTGAAACAAATTGAAGTTATGTTAAACTAAAAATTTAACTACCACTTTACTTCAAAATGTTTTCTGTTTTTAAAGTGATACCCATTGTCAAGATGTAAACAACGTGCAAATTTTTTGGTTTTTAATTATTTAGTTGCTTATTTCAAAGTGTATTTTGTAAATAATGTTTAATCAAAACACAAAAAGCTATGGCAAAAAAAGCTAAGAAAGCAGCGAAGAAAAAAGCTGCAAAGAAAAGACCAGCTAAAAAAGCTAAGAAAAAAGCTGCGAAGAAGAGACCAGCTAAAAAAGCTAAGAAGAAAGCTGCGAAGAAGAGAAAGAGATAAAGTTGATCTTTATCCAAAAGAAAGGTTAGCAATTTGCTAACCTTTTTTTTGTTCCTTGATGTTCTTGAAATTTTGTGAAGCAGTGGAGCCGCTGGGAATTGAACCCAGGTCCAGAGAAGATAAACGCGTAGATTCTACATGCTTAGTCAACTTTGATTGTCGGGAGCAGCAAGGCAGTCAACAACCTCAACTTCTCCTTAGTCACTTTGTCTTAGCTGTGATTAGTAACCTCTCACAGAGCAGTTCCGACAAACGACACCGCATATTCACCATCCGCAGAACAAAGACGATGAGCGATGTTGGCCTCTCCGATCTTATCGGAGACAAACTCATCTAACGTATCGTCAGATTAAGCAGCCAAGGCGTAGTTAGACTCGCCAAGTATGGTTTTAGGACTATCTTTCAAGGCTCTCATCCCATGAGCCTGCATGCTGGCATACGCACTCATACATCCTGTCAAAACCGGTCGGCCCCAATTTTATAATAGGATAGCAAAAGTGTTATTGCATTCAAGGAACGTATATTAATACAAATGTACACTTAATATGGTTCCATCATATGAAGCAACCTATTCTATTGTTCAAGCTTTTCCCCAAGCCCCGATACCGCTGCCACATTAAAGAAACCGAACGCCCTGTTGGATGAATTGCCCGCATTAAAAATATTAGTGGACACATTTGATATGGGGGAGGCAAACAGCTCTGAAAATCCACCAGGGCGATTGGTTTGAATGGCCACCTCAGTCATAAAATTAAAAGCTTGGAGGGTAATGGAGTGAATTTCAACATAAACAGAATCACCGGGCAGGTAGGGAGACAAAAACTCATCATTATCATCTTGATCAAACGGATTAATACCTTGCCGGATAGGTGTGATAAACGTAACCCCGTCAAAATTACCTCCTGCTGAAAAACCTGCATCATACGCCAAATTGATTTCGCTCGGCTTATTTAATAATACGCCATTCTTCCATGCCTTAATCCAGTAAGTATCATTGGATCCCATAAAATCTGTTGCCCAAAAGTCTGCCAGGTAAGATGCTGGAAGAAAGGCGCTTTCTTCTTCAAATGTGAATGTGATGCTGTCGATGACTGGAACACGGTTCATCTTTGAAACTGCCGTAAAAATTTCGCTACCTACCTGGACGGCCAACGTGTAGGTATTGCCAATTGCCCCAAATACTTCTGTTCCTGTTGGACTCCAAATGTAGTCTCCATGTGTCAATGGATCTTCGTTGAATGTAAAATTAGTACCCAGGTTATCTGTTACTGTTACATTAGCACCAGTGATGCCCGGAGGAAGTGTATTGTCAAAATAGGATTGTGATGAAGTCACTCTGATGAGCTGATTCCCAGGTTTGTTGTTTAACCAGGCATCAATGACCACCACAGGCTCCGCGCTTTCAAGTGTTGGTGATATCTCGTCCTCGCAAGAAAATAGCAGTGACACCATAGCCATCATCACTGTATAATTGGAAATCTTCCTCAAAATGCTCTTCACCTTTCTAAAATTTAAAATTGTATGAAACAGACGGCACCAGCGTTCCTATAATAGAAAGTTGCGTAGCCTGAGAACCAAGCGGCATTCCTGCAGGCACTCTTTCATCACGTTGCGAAAAGTAAATGGAGAACGGGTTTTTTCTCCCATACAAATTATAAATGGAAAAAACCCAATAATCACGATTCTTTCTTTCTTTTCCCCTTCTCACTTTCTTTCCTTCAAGCCGCAACGACACATCCAGTCTATGATAACTTGGCAGCCTTACATTGTTTCTTGATTCATTTGCATTGTAAGGGATCAGAATATCCTGCATCACAAATCGGGAAGTTGGAAACGTAGTAGGCGTACCCGTAACAAAAACGAAATCTGAGGAAAGGGAAACCCTTTCGCTCAAATCATAAAATGCGGCAACCTTTAAATTATGGGCCTGATCATATCGGGTCGGGTACCAATTCCCTCTGTTAATGCCCTTCACCTGTAGTTCTGTTCTTCCCAATGTGTAGCTTACCCACCCCGTGAGCTTGCCCGTTTTTTTCTGGAAATAGGTTTCAATGCCATAGGCACGTCCCTGGCCACTTAAAAGATCACCTTCCAGAAACTGGTTAATAAGTAAGTCAGCACCATCAATATAATCAACCTGATTTTTTGTTGCCCTGTAGTATCCTTCGACCGAAACCTCATAGGCACCCCTGGTGCCCAAATCCCTGAAGTAGCCCAGGGTAAATTGGTCAGCCAACTCTGGCTTAATTTCTTTGGAGCTTGGCGTCCACACATCAAGTGGATTGGATGCGGTTGTATTTGAAATAAGGTGCAGGTACTGAACCATTCTGTTATAGCTTCCTTTTACAGAACTCTTTTCGCTGGATTGAACCCGAAATGAAGCCCTGGGTTCCCAGTTATTATAAGATATAATGGTCTCTCCCTTTTTAATGTTTTGAAACGAGATCGGATACCTCCTGATTCCGGCCGTAGTATCATTATATTGATATACGTCTGCCGGCCCAAAACTCTGGAAATGCGAAAACCGAAGTCCATATTCCACACTCAATAAATCATTGAGTTTTTGACGATTGCCTACATACAGCGCTGTCTCCAAGTTATATTTCTTGTCGAGGCTCACATCAATGGCGTCACCGTTTGAAACGCCCACTGCATTGGCCGGCTCAAAGCTGTAGTAGATGGCCTCGCCCCCAAATTCCAATTCGTTGCCGCTATTAATAAAGTAAGTGAACTGGGGTTTGAGGATGAAATTAGAAATCGAAGAGTCCCACTTGAAACTGTCCAAGTCATCTTCTCCAAACTGAAGCTTATAATCATAGTTGCTATACACGAACGTTAGATTCGAGAATAACCTTTCGTTGAATAAGTGATTCCATCGCAAAGTTCCTGTGGTGTTGCCCCAGCTAAATCCCTGGTTGGCATCAAATAAGAAAACATCCCTTCCAAAATAACCAGAAGCATACAACTTATTCTTGCGATTAAATCGGTAATTGGTCTTGAGGGTAAGGTCGTAAAAGTTCAGCGCCCCTCCATCCTGAAGCAATGGCACAAATGGACGCGCCACCACATCAATATATGACCTGCGTGCTGCTACGATAAATGAAGATTTTTCAGGAACTACAGGTGCTTCGATTGCCAGTCGGCTGAATAATGATCCAATGCCGCCATTGGCCTCAAACTTTTTGCTGTTCCCTTCCTTCATTCTTACGTCCAGCAAGGCTGCCAATCGGCCTCCATACCTCGATGGGATGGCTCCTTTATATAGCTTGGTGTCTAATACAGCATCCGGGTTGAAAACAGAGAAGAACCCAAATAGATGAGATGAATTGTATACCGGTGCCTCATCCAATAAAACCAGGTTTTGACCCACACTGCCTCCCCTTACATTAAAGCCGGAAGCCCCTTCCCCCACTGTACTTACTCCGGGCAACAACAGCAAACTCCTCAAAACATCGGCCTCTCCCAAAAACGTAGGCACCTTCAAAATGGTCCGGATATCCAGTTTGTTAGTGCTCATCTCCATGTTTTCGACATTGGCCTGCTCTCGTTCGGCCTGCACGATGATCTCTTCCAATTGTTCGCTTTCCGGCTCTAATTCCAAATTGAGCTCTACATTCTTATCTAAGGCTATTGACATGGATACCGGTGAGTAACCGATATAACTATAGTTGAGAGTATAATCACCCGGTGCCAGTGTAATCGAATAGAACCCATAGACATTCGTTACTGCGCCATTGCTGATTTCCCTCACATATACCGTAGCCCCTATCAGTGCCTCTCCGTTGGAGGCATCTTTGACATAGCCATTAATAGTGAATTTATCCTGAGCAAGGATAGAAGTTGATAGCAACACGAATGTGGACAGGAGCAGGCAAAGTTTTCTCATGAAGCCTAAAAATCTTCTACTATATCGTAATTGGAATAAAATTGTTTAGAAATCCGAAAAAAAAGTTGGAAAAATGCAATTAGGATGTGATCATGATTCTATTTTTCTCGGAAAAAATTAATTCTTGAATTCCAACCTTATCTATGACCAAATAATCGCGTTTAGAAAGCGATTGCATGGCTACCATTTCAGCTAGATATCCGGTAAGAAATAATTGTACACCTATTACAACAGCAACCAGGGCAATGTAAAAAATGGGCTGCTCGGTGATGTCTCGTTTTAATGGAATTTTGGAAATAAATAAGGAATCAATTTTGTCATAGAATATTTTTGCAGTCAGTATAAAACCAACCAGAAAGGAAACGATTCCAAAACTGCCAAAAAAATGCATGGGATTTCTTCTGAATTTGCCTACAAACATAATGGACAGCAAATCCAAAAACCCCTTCACAAAGCGTTCCCATCCGAATTTGGTGACGCCATATTTGCGCTCCCTGTGTTCCACTACCTTCTCCCCTATCTTACCAAAACCTGCCCATTTGGCAATCACGGGTATGTATCGATGCATTTCACCATAAACACTGATGTTCTTGACCACAACGGACTTGTAGGCCTTCAATCCGCAATTGAAATCGTGAAGTTTGATCCCTGACATTAGCCTGGTGATATAATTGAAAAATCTGGATGGAATAGTTTTGGACATTGGATCGTGTCTTTTCTTTTTCCATCCAGATACCAAATCAAAACCCTGTCTTGTGATCATCCGGTAGAGATCAGGTATTTCATCCGGGCTATCCTGCAAATCGGCATCCATAGTTACGACCACATCTCCTTTGGCAGCTTTAAACCCGGTATGTAAGGCGGCAGATTTTCCAAAGTTACGATTGAATTTGATCCCCTTAAAGGCCGGATTCATCAGGTTGATTTTGACAATCTCGTCCCATGTGTTATCTGTACTGCCATCATCGATGAATAAGACTTCATAGGTAAAGCCTGCTTCCTCCATCACCCTTACAATCCACTGACTCAATTCAGGAAGAGATTCTTCCTCATTGAAAGCGGGGATGATCAATGAAATATTTATCTGATCCTGCACTTGGCTTTATATGATTGTCTGCGGATTCTTTTTCTGAGTAAATAAGGAAATGATGAGTCCGATTATTAGTCCGATTATTATACCTCCAACCAATCCAAAAACAGCTATCATAGTTGGCGTCATAAATGCCGCTGACATTTCCATTGCCTGATCAATTTGGGCATCAGACATACCTTGCTCTACAAATTGATCATACTGTTGATCTTTTAATGCTTGAATGAATCCTTCATCCACATATTTCACATAAATGAAAGTAAAAACATTGGAAATCACCGCTGAAATCAAGCTCGTCCAAAAAGCGATCCCCACACCTTGTCCGATTGACATATATCCATCGCCATTCTCTTTAAAATATTTGTGCGCTAAAAAGAAAATCGCAATGGTAAACACAAGACCTCCCCATCTTCCGAAGCCCTCTGTCATACTTACACCCAGTGCAGACAGCGTTACAAAATAGGCGATAGAAATTACACCCAGGATCAGGCCATAACGAATACCAGTCTGCATTGTTGTTTGCTTTTCAATTGGTTCTGATTGATCTTCCATGTTAGTTGGTTTTAGGTTGTCTTCTCAAAATTACTGATATTATTATGCTAATAAAAAAGCTAATGATGAAGGATTGTGACAAATATCTCGAGGCGAGAAAGTACGCATCTGCGTCTTCCAAGGCTGCCACGCCTGCATCATACACATCCCTGCCAATTCGTTCGATCTCTTCCTTCGGAAAGGCCATTACCTGCTCCATGGATAATCTGACATAGGACTCCACAAATTCCGGATTGTAAGATGCAAACATATAAATAGATGAGGATGCCACCCCGCTAAAAAGTATGGTCATCAATAAGCAGCTGATCATGCCTTGCCAAAAATGTAGTAGCCCACCGTAGTAGTAATCTCTGATTTCCTTAAGTGCAAAAGAAAAAATAATAGCAAACAGCACTACTCTGTAATCCAAAAAGACGGGAATCAAAAAAGGATGATTGCCGGTATAAAACAGGGTCAGCACCAATGCAAAACCGACAAACCCCATCACCCAACCATACCGAAGTGAAACGCGCACGATTGGCGGCCAATTGGAAAAACTAGGCATTTATCAGGACCTTGGAATTGTTGAAAACAGCTTTGGTTTTGCCCGTCAATTCTGTGTTCAGCCAGGGAGAATTGCTCGACTTGGACAGGTTTTCATCGCTGCTGAATTTCCACCTGGCATTGGGATCGAAGAGTGTCAAGTTAGCCTTGGTATCTTTTTCGATTACCACCTCCTCGCGCCTTAAAAGTGCTCGCGGGGCCAATGTAACTTTCTCGATGAGATCATGAACATTTACTGATTTTGAAAGTGCCGACAACTGGGAAGCGAAGGTTTGCAGGTTTATCATTCCGAAATCTGCATGATCAAACTCCAGGACCTTGCTTTCTGTGTCTTGTGGCAGGTGACCTGAACACAATACATCAATGGTGCCGTCTTTGAGCCCCGTTATTAAGGCTGCCAGATCTTCTTTTTCCCGTAATGGTGGATTGACTTTGTAATTGGTGTCGAAATCCTCCAAGAGGGAGTCGTCAAGCAAGGCCTGATAAGAAGCAATATCACAACTTACACTTAGTTTTTTCCTCTTGGCCTGTCGAATCGCCTCAACAGCTCTTGCAGACGAAATGCGGCTAAAGTGTAATCTCCCTCCCGCATAGCCGAGCAACTCCAGGTCCCTGTTCACGGCCACCTCTTCTGCCAACTTGGGCATTCCTTTTAAGCCCAACATGGTACTGTTAGGCCCTTCGTTCATTTGGCCAAACATATTCAACCAAATATCTTCAGGGTGATTAATCAAAAGGCCGTCAAATTTTTGAATGTACTGAAGTGATTTAAGCAAAATATCCGTGTTCCACACCGGCTTCAGTCCATCAGAAAAGGCGACAGCTCCGGCAGCATTCAAATCAATCATCTCAGTCAACTCCTCACCTGCATTTTTTAGTGTCACTGATCCGATGGGATGTATTTGCACCAGTCTTGAGTCATTCCCTTTGATGATGTAGTTGACCCCATTTTTGGTTTCCACGCCAGGCACTGTATTCGGAAGCACTGCAATTTCGGTAAACCCGCCTGCCGCTGCAGCTTTAGTAACAGATTCCAAATCTTCTTTGTACTCCAATCCCGGATCTCCCACAAATGTGCCCAAGTCAATCCAACCGGGTGAAAGAATCATGCCGTCTGCTTCGATTACCTTATCGGCAGCACTTTTCTTGGAACCAATCTCAAGGATTCTGCCATTCTGGATTAAAACGTTGGCTTTCTTTTTATGATGGGTTGAGTTGGGATCGCTGATGGTGGCTGACTGGATGAGTATCTTCATTCCGCTTAAGTTTGTTGGTCAGGCTGTGCTGCGTTTCTCACTAAATTACTTTAAAAACCGTATGAATAAAACCTCCGCCAACAGGAAGATCAGGGCCAAAACAAGGGCATGTTTCCACAATGGCGTACCCAAATATCTCTCTTTTATTTCGTTGCTGAAACTTTCAAGACTTGTACCTTGAAATATCGATACCTGCTTCCCACCTCCAAATAGCAATTTGATTTCCTCAGATGAAAACTGGCTCAAATCCGATTCTCGCTTATCCAGATTTACAGCCATCAGGTTGAGCGTATCCTCACGGTATTTGACATAGTAGAATCCTGCGTTCATTGAGAATTTAGGCATTTCTAAGAAGAACCGGTCGCCTACCCTCCGCTGAGGCGGTACTATTTCCTGATTGCCAATCAACCTGATAGGTTCCTCTCCGAAAAGGCTATCGGCCCGAAGGGTGATCAGGTCGTTAGTAAGCGTGTAATAATTCTCTTGAGCCGCTTTTTTAGCTGAGGCAGCTATGCGATACATCACAGGCACAAACAAAGCATGGTTATAAAAATTGGTATATTTGGACTCCAGCGGACTGGCCAACAAAAAGATTTTGCCACTTTGGGATAAGAAGGCTTTGCCATTTTTAAACTTCAATATGGCAGATCGATCAAGTCCCCAATCAATCAAAGGAATTGCACCTGGCATCTCCATGGTCGGAGACTTTTCCTCAAATACATTTTCAAAAAAAGGATTCTGAAAATCCGGCTTATCCAATGTGCTCATGGTGGTGGTTGCAGCCATGGCTACATTAAGTGGAATGATTCTCTTTATCGAATTCAATTGAGGTTGCTCCCCGGGTATAACAAGCACCGCACCCACATTCTCGTTACTGTTCAATGCTGCTATTATAGTGGCATCAATTTCGTCCAGGCCATTGATCACAACAAGGTCTGCCTGTCCAATCATGCTCAAGTCCACGTTATCGGATTGAAATCCCTTATAACTGAATAACTGTCTATTCCCAAAAACGCGTTCAATAAATGCATTTTGTCGACTGTTGCTAATCTCTACTACTCTGATGGTTTCCGTAAAATTCAATGTGAAGAAAAACTCATTGTCAAAACTAATAGGGAAGTCGGTGAAGCTAATCTTAGCGCGGTTGAGTCCTTTCATCCCGGAAGCAATATCAAATCCTGCTTCAGCAAAACTATTAGGTTCAAGATCCAGTGAAACCGCACCGGTTTGTATGTCATTGATCACCAGTTTCACGATAATACCCTCACTTCTTCTGGCCCCCACATTGTGCAGCCTGATGTTGACCTTATTTTCTTCTCCACCAATTACAAACGGATTCTCCAGATAGACAGTATCTACAAAAATATTTGACGATTGTCCAAAGGCGACAGGCACCAAATGCCATTGACTTAGGGTATCTGCCATAAAATTTCCATCCAGTCCCGAAGTGGATTTTTGAAAATCGGATATCCAAAAAACATCTGTTGCCACAGACCCAATGTCCATTCTTTTGCTTACCTCATCCACCGTGCGCGACACGGGGGACAACCGAATTTGGGTGAGCAAATCCAGTATCTCAGTTTTAGTTTTAAACGAGGTGGAAAAAGGTGCAAAGTCGTTAGTCACCAGTTGATATCTTGTATCAGTTGGAAACAAATCAACAATTTCCCTTATGAAGCCTATTCCCGCATCAAGTGCACGTGTTTTCTCACCCACTTGGGCCGACATGCTAAACGAATTATCAAGGTAAAGTACAATGTTTCTTGCTGCCGATACCTGCTCCTTGGCTGGTAAAAAGGGTTGTGCAAATGCCATCACCAGAAAGAATATAAACAACAGCCTCGAGGCCAGCACCAGGTATTGTTTGAGTTTGCGTTTTTGAGTAGTCTCCTCTTTGATTTGTTTGAGGAGCCTGTTGTTGGAGAAAAATATTTTAGTAGTCCTGCGAAAATTGAAAAGATGAATAATTATTGGAATGGCGAGGGCCGTTAGTGCCCATAGAAACTGAGGGAAGGCAAAATTCATTGGGGTCAAAAATAGATAAATTACACATGAATAACGGGGATTTTGCCGCTGAGTTGATTGTATACCCCATCATTGTGTAGTTGGAACTATATTTCCGCTCAACTTTATTTTTAGCTGCAGGCAGCGCTTGAGGTACTTTCAGCATTATATAACAAATGAGTCATCAGATTTGGAAAAAGAGCAACAGCTAATAGAGGATTGTCAGAATAGCAAGCCAAAGGCACAAAAGGAGCTCTATGCGCTTTATGCTGATCAGATGTATTGGGTTTCACTGAGATACATGTCCAATGCCTCGGAAGCAGAAGATGTGGTGGTAGTAGCATTTACTAAAGTTTTCAAAAACATTAATAATTATAAAATAAAGGGAGAGGGGAAACTGGGCGCCTGGATAAGGCAAATAGTAGTGAATGAGTGCCTGATGTTGTTACGAAGCAGACATAATTTCCATTTGCTGCACAATTTGGATGAGACAGTCTTATATGCCGACTTGCAGCCCCTGGCGGCACTGCATGCCGCTGATATAATGAACCTGGTTGCTCAATTGCCTATTGGATACCGGACTGTTTTCAATCTTCATGTAATAGAAGGCTTTAGCCATGCTGAAATTGCCGAACGACTGCATATTGAAGAAAGCACTTCAAGGTCGCAACTGTCAAAAGCGAAGCTTCAACTTAAGAAAATATTGAGTAAAGAAAACAATAGTTATGGAACCTGAGGCAGAAAAAATTATTCAAGAGAAACTGAGGTTGTTGGAGAACACAACTGTAACCTGGAACAAGGAATGGGTTTGGTCCAGAATTGAAACGCCCGTCAAGCGCAAGATTGGCATAATATGGTACGCGGCCGCATCTCTGGTTGCTGGAGCACTTACGATTTCAATTTACCTGGCCTCACTACAATATGAAGTCGAAATGATGGATCAAATCAGCAGGCTTGAAACCTTAATGGATCGAATCCACAATGCAAATATCACAGCAGCCACCCCGGAGGAAAACTGCACACAAGATTTAAAAGAATCATCAACCCAACAGGATACCCCTAATCAAAAGCCAAATCGTGTTTTATCAGGAAGATCCGAAATGATTAAAACAAGTATTTCTGATGCAAGTCTTGAAGCAAATCTGCCTGAGCTGCCCTTTATTGAAATTAAACAACCAACGTTTGTCCTGGCCAATGAAAACAGTCCACTAATCATTGAGCATGAAAATACCGTCAAACCCATTGTTGGAAAATTACCCGTAGTCCAGCACTCAATGGCGGCTACAAAGTCAAAAGAGATTAAGATCACGGTTTTTCAGTCAGAGGATTACAAAAATGGTTTAATGACCGATGCCAGGGATTATAAAATCCTTACCGCACATTTTAAAAACAACTAAATGAAAATTCACACCATTATCGCATATACAATTCTTGGTGTATTACCCATCAGCAGCCTGAGCGCTCAAGAAAACATTCTTCCAAAACCCATGCATGGCATTCTAGTGTACCCGGACTCCATCCGTATTGAATTTCAGGATCAAAATGCAGTCTTGTTGTATCAATTGAAAGTGGCAAAGGAAAACTTGCATAAACTCAATATTTTTCCATCACAGCTTAGCAAAATAGACAACCTGGTTAGGCAAAGCCTGCCAAACCTGAAAGAACTCAAGCGAATAAGTGCTAGAGAAAGGAATAATGAAGAATGGGAAATTGAAATCATGGACAATACCAAAACAACCACCTTGAGAGTCAAGGGAGACGAAATGGAAGAGCTGCTGCCGCCAGGCTGGGAACTTGACTTTGAAACCAGTTACGCTAAAGCTCATCTTTACATTCATGATTGGGAAGATGTAGCGGCTTTAATCGAAGAGGACTTCTCTTCAATTACAGCATCCATTCAATCAAAAATGGACAAAGAGTTTATAGGGCGAAAGCGAACGATATCTCGAAGCATCCTTGCTAACAATGCATTGGCCTTTAATGAGGCTAAATTCCAAATGCCAATCGACATGCTCGCCATCAATGGATCTTTTGGCTTTGGGTTCTATCGCAATTTTTATGCACCCGAATTAAATATAAGTGCAATGGTAGTAAGAAATGATCACTTCAACCGGCCCTACACACAGTTTGGAATTATTTATGAAAATAAATTCTTCACCACAAAGAAAGAAAGCGGAAGCTTTATCACTGAAACAAACTCATTCCTTTCACTTGGATTTGCCATTAATGCCTATAAACTGGATGATCCTTTCTGGATTGGTTTCGGAGGGGGATTTCTGGTAAGGAACAGAGGAGACTACTTCCAAGGAAATACGGCAAAGTTTTTCATCACTACTGGATCTAAGAAAATTAAAGTGATTCCAGAATTTTATCTAACGAATGGTTTTCAAACTTTTTCACTCGGAGCCAAAATAACCTACACTTTTTAAAAACGGAAAGCCCGACTTGACCTAAGTCGGGCTTTCCGGGATGGAGGTTTTAAGCAATTATTCTTTAGGCTTGCCTCCGAGCATCACAAGATCATTCACGTTGATTTCAGTGAAGAATTTCTTCTCCCCCTTATCCGTTTCAAACACGCGATGTACCAGCTTGCCCTCTACAGCGATTTCATTGCCTTTCTTCAGGTACTTCTCTGCTACACCGGCAAGCTTGCCCCAGATCACAATATTGTGCCATTGGGTATCTTCGATTTTTTCGCCCTTTTGATTTTTGTAAATGTCGGTGGTGGCGATGGAAAATGCCGCCCGCTTCTTGTTGTCTCCAAAGGATTTTACTTCAGGGTCTTTTCCCAAACGACCGATCAACTGCACGCTGTTTCTTAAACTTTTCATGATTGTAGAATTTAATTGTTAAACATTTGATTTTACTTTTTCGTCAGACTTATTGTCGACTGACGATGCAAAAGTGGTGGGAGAATTAAACCGCAATCGTATGTTAACTGCTTACTTTCGGTTATATTCGTTAGTAAACGTTTGTAATCGGATTAAAAACTTTGAAAAATGGCTAAAAATCAAGAAAAGGCCTGCCTGGAGTGCGGAGAGAAAATTATTGGGAGAGCCGATAAAAAATTTTGCTCGGACCAATGCCGGGTGTCGTATAACAACAGAATCAATAGTGACAAAACCAATTATGTCAGAAATGTGAACAACATATTGGGTAAAAACCGAAGGATTTTAGCAGAGCTTAACCCCACCGGAAAAACCAAGGTAAGCAGGAATAAACTAAGCCTTAAGGGGTTTGACTTTGCCTACCATACCGATACCTACCGCACAAAGGAAGGAGGTTATTACCGATACTGCTATGAGCAGGGGTATCTTGAAATCGATTCGAAAACAGTGTTGGTGGTAAAAAAAGAAATCAAATAGTATGAGCTGGTCTTTGGATGGGAAAAAGGCATTGGTTACTGGTGGTTCAAAAGGCATTGGATTAGCTATCGTAGAAGAGTTCGTTCACCTGGGGGCTGAAGTGATGGTGGTGGCCAGAAATGAAAGGGATCTTTCAGGATGTGTGCAGATGTTGCAGCAACGTAATTTTAATGCCCATGGAATGGCCGGAGATGTCACAGATGAAAAATTCAGAACTCAATTGGTTAATCATGTTAAACAAAAAATGGGCAGGCTGGATGTGTTGGTAAATAATGTGGGCACCAACTTGAGAAAGAAATTTATTGAATATTCGACTCAAGAATACCGACAGCTGTTTGAAACCAATCTGTTTAGCCTCACCGAAATATCACGACTTTGCCACCCGTTGTTAAAGAAATCGGGGAAGGGCTCTGTGATAAACATCGCCTCGGTAGCTGGTTCTGTTGACGTGCAAAGTGGCCCTCCCTATGGAATGACCAAAGCTGCCATTATTCAGCTGACCAAGCATCTGGCCGTAGAATGGGCTGAAGATCACATCAGGGTGAATGCTGTATCACCATGGTACATTGAAACACCGCTTACCCATTCCGTACTTTCGCAACCCGACAGGTTAAAAAAGATCATTGACAGCACCCCTTTGAAACGTGTTGGGCAGCCGGAAGAAATTGCCGGTCTGGTTGCTTTCCTGGCGATGGACAAGGCGAGCTACATTACGGGACAGAACATCAACGTGGATGGAGGGATGATGTCAAAGGGGATGTAATTCAAGGTTGCTAGTCTGTCATTGTCCATGCGGTCAATACGCATGACTTATTTGTAGCAATGTTGCAACAACCTTACTTTTAGCAATAAGTGTTTTGATATGTACTGGTTGTCGTCAATCTTTGAAGTCACATGGCAACCCAATCACTTTCCACCACTGAGGAAAAAAGGCTTTACGACATCGCCTACTGGCTGGCGATATTCACTATTGCCTACAACCTCATCGAAGGCATTATTGCCACCTTTTTAGGTTATGAAGACGAAACACTTGCACTTTTTGGATTTGGTCTTGACAGCTTTATCGAAATGGTTTCCGGAATGGGCATTATGTACATGATCATGCGCATCCGCAAAAACCCGGACAGCGAAAGAAGCGATTTTGAAAATACCGCACTCAAAATTACCGGCTATTCCTTTTATGCATTGGTGGCCGGACTCACCATCACCAGTGTTGTCAACATCATAAACGCTCACAAGCCCACCACTACTTTTTGGGGCGTTGTCATTTCCTCCATCTCCATTTTGGTCATGATTGCGCTAATCTACGGCAAAATAAAAGTAGGCAAGGAATTGAATTCGGCTCCAATCCTGGCAGATGCGAGTTGTACTAAAATTTGCATTTACATGTCCTGTGTCCTGCTCATTTCCAGTGGCATCTACGAACTTACCGGATTCATCTATGCCGATTCAATTGGTACGCTTGGACTAGCCTGGTTCTCACTACAAGAAGGAAGAGAGTGCTTCGAAAAAGTAAGAAACAATAAAGCGCATTGTCATCACTAATCTCAGATATCAGATCGTTTTAGTTTCAGGTAAGCAAGGTAATTGAATAGGAAAGTCCAGCCCAGCACAACAACCACAGAAACAATACTTACATAATCCTGAATTTCTCTAAATACATACCTGGGAAATGGCATGGGTATCAGATTGCTTATCGACTCCATCGGAAAGTACGGTATCAACCAGGGCACATAATCATCCACGTTGGCCCGGAGGATGGCTTCAATCATTGGGAAAAGTACCAGAATCACAATAGTAAGTCCGGACCGCTGAATGACCATCCCCAATAAGAGCGCAAAGGACAAAAAGGCAAACACTTCCAGAAAATAAGCAGGGAAAAATTCCAGGTCCATAACCAGGTCAGTGAAAACAAAAGCCGGGCTGTAAATCAAGCCAGTAATCAGGGCAATCACAAAGACCATGACCATACTCATAGCACTCAATAAAAGGTTGGTGTAAACCTTGGACATAATAAATTGCTTGCGGCTGAGGCCATCAATAATATTTTGTCTTACTGTACGATAGGTAAATTCGTTTGTAATGCTGATCACCACCATAAAAGCAAGAATGGCTTTGAAGAATCCACTGATAAAAGTGATGTTTTGCCAGACGTCCGGAAAATGATATAGCGGAATGCGGCTTACTTTTATATCGGCTCCAAACTCGGCCCCCATTCGCACCAACCACTTTAAAAATTCCATCCCACTGGCAGTGGTCATCCCCAAAGTGAAAAAATAAAGACCACAGACTACCCAAAAAGTATGGTAGCTGGTGAGCTTTTTCAGGTCAACTTTTAACAGGTACAGCATTATTTTGAATCGGCTAATATTTCCAAAAATTGTTTTTCAAGGCTCTTCTTCTTGGCCACCAGATGCGAGGCGGAAATGCCTTTACCAAAAAGAAACTGGTTAAGGTCGTGACTTTTCTTGCCGTCCACCAGCGTTACTTCAAAGTAGCCATTTTCACGCTTCACATTTGAAACCCCTGAAAATTGGGTGAGCACTTCCCGCAGGTCCTGATTGGCATTCACCTCCACTATTTCCACACCCTGGCTCACCGCATCCACAGGCCCGCTATACACCATGTTGCCTTTTTTCAATACCGCAAAATGCGTGCATACTTTCTGGACCTCATCCAATAGATGACTTGCCAAAATGATGGTGCGCCCATCCTGCGCTATTTTTTTTATTAATTCTCTGATCTCCGCGATCCCCATAGGGTCCAACCCGTTGGTCGGCTCATCCAGAATAAGCACTTGCGGATCGTTGAGCAATGCAGACGCAATCGCCAGTCGCTGCTTCATGCCCAGCGAGTAGGTTTTGTACTTGTCGTGCTTTCTATCAGATAGTTCAACCAGTTTCAACACATCAGCAATTTGCTGTTGTGAAGCGCCCTTTATCATGGCCGTCAATTCCAGGTTTTTTTGTCCTGTGAGATAGGGGTAGAAAATGGGATGTTCCAGTACGGCACCAATTTTTTTGCGCGTCTCATGGGTGGCCTCTTCGTCAAACCAGAGGAAGCTTCCGGAGGTGGGGTTAACCACGCTCATGAGCATGCCCAATGTGGTTGTCTTGCCGCTGCCATTGGGTCCCAACATGCCAAAAACCTGTCCTGCCCCGACTTCCAGGTTCATGTTGTTGACAGCACACAACCGGCCGAAATTTTTAGTGAGGCCAGAAATTTTTAAGACTGCGTCCAAATGATGTTGATTTAATTTTTTTCTACTCTTCGCAAGCGCTCACGGTCGTTATGATCATCCGAAAAAGCCTTAATCATTTTACCGATTTCAGCACTGTTATCGATTTCACTAAACAGCTTAGTTACTTTATTTATTTCTACTCTGCCCAAAATATCCAATACGTATAAACTGGACGAATCATTGGCTAAAACGATCATTCCTTTGGTGACCCCATTTCGTTCCTTCAAGAATACATCAAAATTCTTGCCTTCAAATCGACTGGACATAATTTCCTCATAACTTTCATTCTTATAGGAGGTCACCAGTTTTTTATAGTCCGAGGAGCTGAAGCTATCGGCTGTTTTCTCGATGACCAGGAACTTCATCTTCTCAATGTCTTTGATCAGCTCATCAAACTCTTTGCTCTCCGATTGATTGAGCATGCGCAGAGTATTCTTATAAAAATACAAGGTAAGGGCATCATCAAATCGCTTGTTTAAGGCAATTGTGGTTTCAGTTTGTGCCCTTCCTTGAAACGGACAGAAGATCACAATGGCCAATGTGAGCAGGACGGCAAATATTCTCATATATAAAATTCGAAATAAAAAGAAGCAAGCCATGGCTGGCTTGCTTAATGGTATTTAGTTCTTATTCTCTCTCTTATTATCTTTCAGACGCTCCAAATCTTTCAGACCATCGACATCCATCTTTCTTCCAATTTTAGAAATTTGCTTTAGATCTATTTCACCAAATATGGTCAAGAGCATAAATTCGTTGCTGCCACCGGCAATCATCACCAACTCATTAATTTTACCACTCTTTTCGCTGATGAAAAATCTCATGTCTTTATCTTTATCTCTGACGTACATGAGTTCCTCATATTCGCCCTTTGGCAGCATCTTGTTGGCCTCATCATACAATGACCTTGAATTCCTGGCATCATCTTTTGCCAGTATCTTAAGTCCCTTCAGCTTACTGATGGCATTGAGCACTTCCTGATCATCTTTATCTTCAAGCTCCATATTGGTAAACAGTCCAAACATTTTGCTCGATACGGTCACCTGGCTAAATGTGTCATCACTTTGATACTTGCTGAAAAAACTAGAAACAGCTGCTCCTTGAGCATATGCACCCACCGCAATCATTACCAGCACCCCTAAAACAATTCCTTTTTTCATGTCTTTAAATTTTCAGTTAATAATTTCTTTTTTATATGTCCACTTTCTCTGCGGAATCTTCTTTTACAATTCCACTCTGAATTAAACTCTCCGCTTCATTGAATACTTTGATTTTACCAGCTTCCTCTTTGGCTTTTCCGAACGTCTTCGAAATCATCATCAAGGCTTTTTTTGTTTCCTCAAAGGCCAACTGCGGATCACTATAGGTATCTACTACCTCCTCCGGATAAGACTTTCGCACTTCCTCTCTTACCAGATAACCCGCAGCAATCAGCACCACCACACCAGCTGCAATCTTAGCTGAAGTAAAAATCATCTTGATGACTTTATCTTTATTCTGCTCGATAGTCTTTGCTTTTACCCGCTTGTCAAATCCAACAGCTGTTATCCCTTGTTTTTTTTGCTCTTGAAAATATTTGAACAACAACCCGGTCTCCCTTAACTCAACCGGGACTGACTTTTCATTGAAGTAAGATCTTAACTCTTGCTCCTCCTCCAATGAAGTCTCACACTTCCAATACCTATCCAAAAGCTTTTCAATTCTAGAGTCCATACGCATTGATCTTTAACAGTTGCTCTCGCACTACATTTCGCGCCCTAAACAAACTTATCTTCACCTGGCTCATGTCCAGTTCCATGATGTCACAAATCTCTTTGTAGCTGTACCCCTCCACATCCCTCAAGTGCATGACCTGCCGCTGCTTTTCGGGCAATGCTGCTATTAGTTTGTTTACTTGTTGCATACTTTCAATTTGCTCAGTGTTTTCATGTGGTGTTAGTCCGTCCTGCCTCACCTCCAGGTCTTCACTAATCGGATCCGTAGCTTTTCTTTGCCTGGCCCGAATTCGATCCAGCGAGAGGTTTTTTGTCAGTCGCATGCACCAAGCTTCCCAATTGTTAATCTGATGCATGTTTTCTCTTCCATTCCACACTTTTATCATCACCTCCTGAACGACATCCTCGGCTTCTTCCAAATCGTTTAACAACCTTAGGGCAAACCTAAAAAGCTTATTTTTAGCCGGCAAAATCTCCTTTTCGAAAGCCTCAAGATTCATCGTTCAATAGCTAGACGCTGGTCAATGGTATTTGTTACTGATGAATTTAAATAATTTTATTGTTACCTCATTTGCGGTAAATTGTAAGTAATGAAATCATGGAAGAAGGGAACAGCAAAATAATTGTCTTTAGGGCCTTTGACACTGCTATTGAAGCCAATCTGGCTAAAACCAAGCTCGATGCTTATGGAATACCCTGTTTTTTATCGGGTGAAGCTTTTATGAATGTATACCCTATTAGAAATGAATTTTTCCCAGGGGTAAGGCTCCATATTTTTGAAAACGACAAACTCAGGGTGTTAGAAATACTTGATGCCTTTTTTTAAGTTTTCAGTACGGTAAACTCAACGCGCCTGTTGTTGGCTCTTCCTTCCTCGGTATCGTTGGTATCAATCGGCCTTGATTCACCATAACCATGCGCAGTAAGGCGGTAGCTTTCGATACCCTGGCTGATCAGATAATCCACGACAGCTTGAGATCTGCCTTGTGATAGATTCAGGTTATAGTCGTCACCACCCTTGCTATCGGTATGACCTGCAATCTCAATTTCAACGGATGGATTTTGTTTAAGCAAATCCACCACTTTGTTTAACTCAACAAAAGATTCTGACTTCAAGGTGGTCTTATCAAAATCGAAATAAATATTCTTTAGTCTTACAGTCACCCCTACTTCAATTTTCTTCAAATACAAATCCTTGACGACAGGCGTTATTTCACTACTTTCCACCAATATGCTGTCCGTGCTGTTCAAATATCCTTCAGCCGAAGCGGTGAGTATGTACCAGCCTAATCCATCAATCTCACTTTGGTAATTTCCTTTGGGCGCGTCTACACGAAAGCCTGTGTCTTGTGCGCCTTTGTAAGCTGCACTCACTTTTGCGGGCAACGGCTGATTAGTATTCGCGTCAAATACGGTACCAGACAGTATCAACTTTTTTGGAACAGGCGCAAGGTAAATATCGATCACTAAAGTGGTATCGTTAAATAATTCAGGAATTGGAAATGTTAAATCCTTTGACAGATAACCTTGGGCAGCAGCAGACACGCCAACCTGGCTCGTTTCCGGAATTTGAGTTTCATAATTTGCATTACTCTTTACATCGAGGGTTATCGGATTCGATCCCTTTGGTTTGATCACCACCTGGGCCCCAATCGGCTGCTGTGTTTTCTCATCATACACGAGTCCACTTACCTTAACTTTTATATCCTTTGGCAACAGCACAAATAGATCAAGATTTCCTCCATCCACCCGACTATTGGCACGGGAGGTAAACACATTGCCATTGGCATCCATTGAAAAATAAAGATCCCCGGCAGCTGTATTAATCGGAGGTCCTAAGTTGACCGGTTTGGACCATTTCTGCCAGGTGTCATCAAGCCGGGTGGACTTGTAAATGTCAGTGCCACCCTGGCGTTTTGGATCAGGCCTATCACTTGCAAAATAGAGGGTCTTATCATCTGCACCAATGAAAGGTCCAAACATATCAGAGCGATCTGTAATGTTTAGTTTAACTGGTACAGACCATGAACCATCAGGTTGAAGGTTACTCACATAGAGATCACTTCGGATGCTCTTTGGAACTTCCGTAAAGTACAAAATCATGTGTTTGGCATCAGAGGAAATCGTGGCCCCGTTAAACCGGCCCTTCTCCATGTCAGCATACCCTTTCACCGTTATTTCCTCCCAGTTTCCACCTGGACTTACAATAGAAAATCCTTTTGAATCCTTGCCTTTGCCTCCTCGAACAAATAATGATCCATTGGGGAGAACAGTAAACACCTGATTAGACCGGTGTTCATTAAAAGGCGATTTCAGATGCTCAGGAGCGCCCCACTCGCCCTTTTCATTTTTTCGGGTAACCCATATATCCGCGCTCCCCTCTTTACCATAGGTATTTTCCGGGTGATTTTGAATGAAAAAGTAAATGGTATTACCATCGGGAGAAACTACCGGGGCTGCTTCGTGATAAAATGTATTTACCTGCTTTCCCAGGTTTACCAATTCATAGCGCTGGCTAAATTCCTGGGCGTGGACTAAGGTGCCGCAAAGACAAAACACGAATGGGAACAACTTTCTCATTTCCTGAATTTAGTTCAATGTAAAGTTAACAGATTCTTACCTTTAATGAAGGCCCTAAATACAAAGCATGTGCCACTTTCGAAGTCGCAAATACCCTCCTAAATACGTGGATTAAGCTCTAATCGGGATAAGAATCCCTCTTCCGCTCATGATGATTGCTGCCAGAATCAATATCAGGGCCAATGACGACATGATGAAAACCCTTTTATGTTTTGACTTATCGTCAGGTAATTTTTTAGTTGAAGTACGGGCAAGCGTGATCAGTACAACAGCAATGATCATAATGAAACTATGTTCCACTGTCCAATATCTCAAGTCAGGATCTTTCATGGTTTGCCCACCAAACTTTACCAGGGGGCTCAAAAAGTATAACGTCACACCAACGAGCAACTGTATGTGGGTGGCAATCATCAACCACAATGTGAGTTTATCGTCACCCCTGTCAAATCCTTTTTTGTTCAATAGACCTACTAAAGATTTGGCTATCACAACGACCAGTAGCAGTAGCACCGCATATCGCAAAAAGGAGTGAGTGTGTAGAAGACCAGTGTACATCTTATGTCAATTTAGAAATCCAAAAATACGCTCCAGAACCAATATATTCTAGCGAGATTTAAATATTAATGGCCGGCATTCAGGCCATTAAATCTTTGACCAATTTGGATTATATTGGCCGTTAATTCATGAATAAATTCCACACTTTAGTCTTTACCCTCCTGCTTGTCGGTGGTTTGCCGGCAAAAGCACAGCCAGATACGGTAAGAGCAGGTGCATACATCATCAGCGTTCATGATATTAATTTTCATGAAAAAGAATATACCGTTCGTTTTTGGCTATGGTTTCTCTACTCGAATCCAGACTTTGATTTTACCACCCAACTGGATATACCTAATGCAAAAACAATAGATCCACCTGAAATTATAATTGATAGGCTGGATGGGAAAACGTGGGTGATCATGAAAATGAAATGTGTGATGAAGCAAAACTGGGATGTTCGTGATTTTCCGTTTGATGAACAACGTCTCAAGGTGCAAATAGAAAACACGTTATTTGACGAAAAAACGCTTGTATTTAAGCCAGATAAAATCGGCAGTAACTTTGATAAAAATGAAGCTATTGATGGCTGGACCATAACAAATTTTGAAGTGATTAATGGGGACAATGATTATGAGACAGGATTTGGCAATCAGGATAGCAACCTCCAGATTTTTTCTACACTTAAGATTTGGATGCATATTGAACGTGAAGCGTGGGGACTTTTTGCCAAGATATTTATAGGCATGTATATTGCCTTTCTTATTGCCATCATCAGCTTTACGCCCAAACCTTCTGAACTGGAGCCCAGGTTTGGTCTCCCTGTAGGCGGATTATTTGCCGCTGTAGGTAACAAGTATATTATTGATTCACTGCTTCCTGAGTCTTCTGATTTTACGCTGGTGGACACGCTTCACGCGCTTACTTACCTGGCCATTTTTGCTTGTCTGCTCGTGTCTGCCATTGCTTTAAAATACAATGACGAAAACAAAATAGAATTGAGTTACAAGGTGAATTCCAAAGGCGCTAAACTTGTCATTGGCATTTATATATTGGCCAATACCCTTTTTGTATTGCTCGCTATCATTTAGTCAACTACTTAAACTTTATTCTTGGTATCTATCAAGATGGTGACTGGCCCGTCATTGACGAGAGCAACTTTCATGTCCGCTCCAAACTCTCCACTCGATACAGGTTTACCCAAAGCATTTGTAAGTTCAGCTAGGAAATTCTCATAAAGCGGTACAGCTATTTCGGGCTTAGATGCCTTGAGGTAAGATGGTCGATTTCCCTTTTTGGTGCTTGCCTGAAGTGTGAACTGACTTACCACCAGGATATCTCCTCCTGTATCTTTAATACTAATATTCATTACGCCCGCATCATCATTAAAAATTCTCAGGTTAGCGATCTTGCCACTCAGCCAAAGTATGTCTTCTTTATCATCTGCATCTTCAATGCCAAGTAAAATCAACAGTCCGTTTCCAATGGCAGCTTTAACCGATCCATCGATAGTCACTGTGCATTCAGAAACGCGTTGAATTACAGCTATCATTTAAAACTTTTGCAATGATTTTGATTCGTGCACATGCTTTCCTGGTACATTCTTTCCAGCCAGTTGGATCATGGCTTTGGCTACCTTCAATGATTCTATGGCTTTGTACTTTTCGGGGATGATAAATCCGAATAGTCTAAAAAATATTTTTGCTGCATCTTCTCCAGATCGTTCTTCAGAACGAGGCCCTAATAAAAGTGAAGGCCTGAAAATATGAAATGTTGCAAAGCCTATTGCATCAATCGCTGCCTCCACTTCGCCTTTGACTTTGTTGTAAAAAACAGATGATCCGGCATCCGCACCAAGCGCAGACACCAGTAAAAACTGACTGGCGCCACCCGATTTAGTAAGATCGGCCAGGTGCAAGGGGTACTCGAAATCAATTTTCCTAAAAGCTTCTTTTGTTCTCGCCTTCTTGATGGTAGTGCCCAGGCAACAATAAACGTCATCGGCACTCAATGAATCCACTATTTGGTTAAGATTACTGCCATCGGTTTGAATGATCTCAATCTTTTCATGCTGAATGGGCAATTTATTTCTGGTCAGACATTTGACTTTTGTGTATCGTTCGTCCTCCACAAGAAGATTTAATAACTGACTTCCGATCAAGCCAGTGCCACCCGCCAACAAAGCTATCTTCATTCCTGATCCCTCCCGGTCATCTCCCATTGCTTAAATTGTTCAAGTTCCAGGCTAAGCGAATTATAAGTCCAAAGAAGAATGGTAAAGTCATCGAGGAGCCCGGAAATCGGAATAATATCCGGGACGATATCTGCAGGGTTGATAAAATAAATAAGGGCGGCAGCGATGCTCAATGCTGATTTCCAGGGCAAAGCGGAGTATCGCCCAATAACGGTTGCTTTCAACAAGCGTCCCGATAGGAAAATTTTTTCCTTTAAGTCATATGCGATTTTCTTCTTATCGTCTACTTCGCTTAATTTTTTCCCGACAGCGCCAATAAGGGCAATCAAGCGAAGTCGGTTTGAAATAGCGGCACCTGCAAGGAATTTTGCCCTTCTGAAAACTGAGCTTTTTAAAAAATGGTTGATTTGCATACTCCAATCTTTAATGATAACTAGAATATTTGCTGAATTTCCTTTTTTAATTCTGACAATGCGTGCGACAGCGGTTCTACTTTTTTATCCAACCCCGCCTGAAAAATTTGTCTCGCCAATTCAATGCTTGTAGCATCCTGTTTTATCGAACCCGCGGCCTCATTAATTTGAATGATCAGGTCCTCCTTTGCATTTCTTACCAGATTCCACACCTCCTCGCTCATATAAACTTGCTGAGACACATTGTGATTGTATTCGTTGCGAATTTCATCCAACAGAATCTTATGAAAATCCTTGGCCGAATAGGCGGGATTATTCAACCTCACTAACAAATTTTGGGGAGAAATTCGTTCAAGAAAAAGTGTAATTCTTTCGTATGCCTGCATACGAACAGGAAGTATCGTCTCAATACTCTTACCTCGAACCTCCAGCTTCTTCAACTCAATTTCTTTTGAAATAAACGCCCTTACCATCAGGTAAACGGCATACAGTACAACTGATGCGGGTAATAGTATTTTTCCAAACTCAATTATCGCCTCCATAGAATTATTTTGTTCAATTGAATGTTAACTCAAAATTACAGGATTAAAGATAAAATGGATGACCACAGCCTGATGAATATTGTCATTTGATCAGGCGATCGTTCCGCTATAAATACAGTAATTTTGGCTAAGATACAGATATTGTTTAAACCCAACTTTTCACATCCCAAATACCATGCTTAACAAGGTTATTCCAGTTACGCTGTCAAAAAAGGCGGCAGAGGAAATCCACAAAATCATGAAAACGAAGAACATTCCAGCCGATTATGGATTGCGCGTTGGAATTCGGGGAAGTGGGTGCGGTGGGGCTGCTCTCATGATTGGATTTGACAAGAAAAAGGATTCGGACCTGGCCTATGAAATTGAGGATATTCCTGTGTATGTTGATAAGAAGCACACGCTGTATGTGATTGGCAAGGAGGTTGATTTTTTTGAAGGCGCTGACAGCAGGGGATTTATGTTTGTCGATTCAACTATTTAATTCTTACCGTTTCGCTGCAAATTGACTGACACTTTTGCTTTTCGGCATACACCGCCTATGGGTGGATTAAATTTAGAGATCGTTACTTCAGCCTTCATGGCTGCAGCAAAGGAAGACAAAATTTTTTCGGCAATGGTATGGGCAACGGATTCCAATAGCTTTGAAGGCTTTTCCATTTCCTCCTTTACGATGGCATAAATGTCTTCGTAGTTAATCGTCCCAGCAAGTTCATCGTGAAAAGCTGATTCATCAAAAAAAGTGTCAACAAAAATATCCACTTCAAATTTATTGCCTGATGATCGCTCATCTGGGTAGATGCCGTGGTAGGCATGAAACTCTAATCCCTCAAGTGCTACCTTGCCATTTAGTTTCATAAATAAAAAAGCCTAAACATGGGATTGAGAAAGTGCCTGCTAATGAATATCATCGAAGAAGGACTTCTGATGTTTGACCTCAGCTACTTCTTGCGCACCCTCTTTAGATTCTGGTTTTTGCTCATGCACTGGAGCTACTTTTGGATTGGCATTGGGATATAAAGTTTGCTTTGCTTCTTTCTTGGCATTTGTCAGATGCTGATCAGGATCAAAATTATTGGTTGCATTCTTTAATCGTTCCACTTTATCCATGGTTTCACCGGCAAGTCTTTTTAAATCTCCGAGCAAGTTAGCACGTTCTGATTCTATGCTCTTATAGTTCTGCACCAGGGCCTTCAATCTTTCCTCCATTTCTGTTACCATCTGTTTTGAAGTAGCTTCAGACTGCTCAATGACATCTTTCGCTTTTGTTTTCGCTTCGTTAAGAAGTGCTTCTGCCTTTAGCTGCACTTCTTTCATGTGCAGTTCGGCTGTTTTATTGGCTTGCTCAATTACATTGGCCCCGGTATCTTCAGCTGTCTTCAGTGTTTTATATAGTGAACTCTCTACTTCCCTCAATTTCGTTACCTCTCGCTCCGCTGATTCCAATTTGATGCGCATTTCCTTTGTTTCGTCCTGAACGCGTTCCCATTCCTGTGACAAGGAAAGTAAAAAAGCATTTACTTCGTCTTTGTCATATCCTCTTAATGCCTTTTCAAAAGTCTTTTGGCGAATATCCAGTGGTGTGACTTTCATAATAATTGGTTGTTATCGATTATACAGTTTAAAAAATGATATCCCATACGGATAAAGTCTTATCGTCACTGGCACTTACCAGTTGATTGTTGAACGAAGTCCAGGCTAATTTATTGACCGAAGTACCGTGCCCTTCATGCCTGGCTTTGTCGATTACTTTCAAAAGCTTGAATTCCCGGCTGTCCCAAACTTTTATGGACTTATCCATGCTACAAGTTACAAAATGTTTGTTATCTGGGCTAAAGGCAATGTGGTTAATGGTGTACATATGAGCCACTATCTCATTCACTAAGGCATACTTTGCGTCCCTGTTCCAAATCTTCAGCTTTGCATCCCGCGAACCACTTAAAAGGTATTGGCCTTCCGGGTGGTAATTCAAAGTGAAAACAGAGTTGTCGTGGGCACGCCATTCATGTTTCAGGATGTGACTATCCAGATCAAATACCCTAATGAATTGGTCGCTGTAACCTACAGCTAATTCTCTTCTGCTATCACTAATGGCCATGGTTCTGGCGCTGGCAGCGGAGAAATCAAGCCGCTTAATTATTTGAAATGCATTGGCGTCAATTACTGTTACCGTGCCATTTCCACCAGCCGCGTAAATTGTATTTTCATGAGACGCCATGTCAAAAAAGTAGAAGCCTGACATTTTCACTGAAGCGATCTCCTTTCTATGGGAAGCCTCAATGAAATGAAGTCCTTCAAAATTTTGGGCCGCAACCAACATGTCCTTTGCTTTCATGTAATGAATCGCATAAACTGAATTGGGAAGTTTGGCAATCAATTCGCCCGTCTCTGGCGAGTCGAGGTTCCAAAGCACAATCATTCCATCGCCTCCTGCTGAATAGACTTCCGTTGAACGCTTACCGGGTTGAATGGCATAAACACCATCACGATGTCCAGTTAAGACATGTAGTCTGTTTACTTCAATCCTGCTCATATCTCAGATATACCCATCCCATTACATTTGTGCTTAACTTTGGTAAAATTGAGAGATAAAGAGAGATAAACAAATGCCTCTTCAAGAATTGAAGTCTATAAAGGATCACATCGCGTTGTGGCACATTACTGAAGATGAGGCAACACTGGCTAAAGCGTTTGTGCATGAAAATTGCCCGGCCCATATAATCAGTCCTCACAAGAGGTTGGAATGGTTTGCCGGTCGAATTTTGATACAGTACCTAGCTGGCACTGCAGGCATAACTTTTTTGGGAATTCACAAAGACGAATTCGGAAAACCATTCTTAAATGAATCAAATCATCACATTTCTTTGTCACACTCTTACCCGTATGTGGCCGCCCAAATTCATCCGGATCACAGTGTGGGCATTGACATTGAACAACCGAAAGAAAAACTTTTTAGGATAGCCCCAAGAATATTGGATGAGACGGAGCTTAAAGACGCAGGTCATGACATGGTGAAGCATTGTGTTTATTGGTGTGCCAAAGAAGCATTGTACAAGGTCTATGGCAAGCGCGGATTGCTTTTTACGAATCACCTTCACCTTAAACCCTTTGATTTAAAAGAATCAGGGGAGCTTGTAGGGTGGATTGACGCCAACGGCAAGAAGGCATTCGTAGATCTTTACTATATTGTTGATAAAGATTACGTGTTGGTACATACTAAATCTAATTGAGATGAAATATACCTCCGTACTGCTCCTACTGCTAATATCCTTCTGTGGACGATCTCAAGGTGTGCAGGATTTTACATTAACCAATGTGGTTGACGGGAAGGCAGTATCATTAAACAGTTTCAATAATTGCCTGGGCATAGTGGTTATATTTACGAGTAATGAGTGCCCATTTGATATTAAGTATCGGGGAAGAATTAAATCACTCAATGACCAATACAAAGGAACCATCCAGTTTTTACTTGTGAATTCTCATGTAGAAACCCGAGAAAACAACAAAGCAATGGCACAACAGTATGCAGGTTGGTCTATACCCATTCCATATTTAGCCGACAAGGATCAGGTGGCCATGAACTGCCTGGGTGCAAGCAGAAGTCCCGAGGCTTTCCTGATCAAAAAGGTTGGTGCCAATAATACCCTGGTGTACAGCGGAGCTATTGATGACAACCCGCTCGTTCCTGATGACGTCAACAATTCATATTTAAAGAAAGCCATTGATCAGTTTTTAGCCAACAAGCCGATTGAAACCGGCAACAAGCGGGCTGCAGGCTGCACTATCAGAAAGAAATAATTATTGTTTCAAACACCAAGATCCCCTCCATTTGAAATTTCAACCAGTAAAATTTTTATCTCGTCTGCCTTAGCATGTTCTCCCATTTTTTCAAATGACATCACCAGGTTTCGCAATGCCCTTCGGATGATCTCTACATTGTCGCAAGGCTCGTAAAATGAAGCTTGCGGAGTAAGGTGAAGCTCGTTGATATAGTTTTCAATATCTTGTTTGGAGAAAATCAGGCCTCTGTTAAAAGCATTGATGTAGAACTGCGTGTTTTTTTCGTCTTTGTATGTTAGAATAAATAGATTGGGAAGATTAACTCCATAAACAGGGAGCTTTAGTTTTTGTGCTACCAGCATATAAATAACACTCAAGGTAATGGGATTTCCCTTATGTGTTTCCAACACCACATTGATCAACGAGTTTCCGGGTGAATGAAAGTTTTTGCTATTTGGCCCAAACTTAAGTTTACCAAACAACACACTGTTAATCACTTTAACCTGATCCAGTGGATACAAGTCATTTCTAAACTCAAGCCAGGTTTCGTAGTAGATTTGTTCCAGTTCCTGCCGCAAATGGGTAAGGTCGGTATCCGGATACTGATAGGTAGACAGTATCCACATCCCTGTCAGTAAGTCCTGATCGGGGCTGGCATACCAATCTATCAATCTCTTCTTCACCAATTCATATTGAAGGGTATGAATCAGTTCTTCAATTCGCTCTTGAGCTTTGGGGTTAAAACAACTTTCCCATTCCGATTCCAAAAGTGGAATAATGCTTACGCCAATAGAAAGAATTTTCTCCTCCACATGAGATACAATCTGTGCATCTTCATCATCGAGTAACGAAACCAAGGCTTTTAATTCCTTTTCTTCCATCAGGTTTGAATCACTCCAACATTGAATTTCTCTACGGGAGCATGATTGGCCGCTTCAATGCCCATTGAAATGACTTTTCGGGTTTCCAGCGGATCAATCACCCCATCTACCCACAACCGGGCAGCAGCATAATAGGGGCTTAGCTGATCGTTGTACCTATCCGCAATTTCCTTCAGCAACTGTTCTTCCTCTTCCTGGGTGATGACCTTCCCCTCTCCCTTCAAGGCATTCACCCTAATTTGCAACAAGGTTTTAGCCGCTGATTGGCCGCTCATCACGGCAATTTGTGCCGTAGGCCAAGCATAAATCAATCTGGGATCGTAGGCTTTGCCGCACATGGCATAGTTGCCTGCCCCGTATGAATTACCTATGATAAAGGTAAACTTGGGCACCGTAGAGTTGGCCATGGCGTTCACCATTTTAGCACCATCTTTTATAATCCCGCCTTGCTCTGCTTTGCTTCCCACCATAAAACCACTTACGTCCTGAATAAAAACCAGGGGCACTTTGCGCTGATTGCAGTTCATAATAAAGCGTGCAGCTTTGTCCGCAGAGTCTGAGTAGATCACTCCCCCCATTCTCATCTCACCTTGTTTAGTCTTCACCATCTTCCGCTGGTTGGCTACGATGCCAACCGCCCACCCATCCACGCGTGCATAGCCGCAAACTATCGTTTTGCCATAAAGGGCCTTGTACTCATCAAATTCGGAATCATCCACCAATCGTTTAATGATGTCCAGCATGTCATATGGTTTTACCCTGTCATGAGGCAATAGTCCATAAATTTCCTTTGGATTCTCTTTAGGAGGTTTGGCTTGAGCCCTGTCAAAGCCCGCCTTCTCATCATGGCCGATTTTGTTAAAAATACTTTTGATGTAATCAAGGCAAGCCTGATCGTTGGGAAACTTATTATCTGTAACCCCGGATATTTCGCAGTGGGTAGTGGCACCCCCAAGTGTTTCGTTATCAACTGATTCCCCGATTGCAGCTTTCACCAGGTAGGACCCTGCCAAAAAAATGGACCCGGTCTTATCTACAATCATGGCCTCATCAGACATAATGGGCAAGTAAGCACCACCAGCTACACAACTCCCCATAATGGCAGCAATCTGCACGATGCCCATGGATGACATTTTTGCATTGTTTCTGAATTGACGGCCGAAATGCTCCTTATCTGGAAATATTTCGTCTTGCATCGGAAGAAAAACCCCGGCACTATCAACCAGATAGATAATGGGCAACCGGTTTTCCATGGCGATTTCCTGGGCGCGCAAATTTTTCTTTGCCGTGATGGGAAACCATGCGCCTGCTTTCACGGTGGCATCGTTGGCCACAATCACACATTGTCTTCCGCCTACATAACCAATTCCTGTTACAACTCCGGCAGAAGGACATCCGCCCTCCTCTTCATACATTTTATCTCCGGCAAATAAACCGACTTCTAAAAATTCGCTGTCATTATCAGTGAGGTAATCAATCCGTTCGCGCGCAGTGAGCTTACCTTTCTTATGCTGACTTGCAATTTTCTTTTCACCACCCCCCAGCTTTGTAATTTTTTGCTTATGGCTCAGTTGCGAGCAGAGCTGCTTCAACTGATCCTCATTCATGTTAAACTGCAAATCCATGAAGTAATCCGTTTTCTGGTAAGTTTATCAATTTTTTTCCTCCGCCTTCTTTCTGTCTTTCTCTATTCGCTTTTGGTTCTTCCCCAACGGGGCAAGAAAGTGTTTTGGATTACTGTCAAAATGATTAGCCAATGTATCCAGATTCATCAGGAGGCGATTAAGATTTACATATAACGAATCTTCAGTCATTAATTTGCTCATGGTATTGTCGCCACTATTCAATTTGGAAAGTGTTGTATTCAGACTGGTTAGCGTCTGTTGGGTCTTGATCAAGGTTTTGTTCAATTCTATTTTCTTTAGCGAATCAGAAAATGTGTTGAAATTATTGATTGCCGGGCGCAAGTCGCGAATTGCCTGCGACAGGTTGTCGGAAGTAAGCTTGAAACTGGCCGACAGCTCCTTCATTTTTTCATCCGTTGTAATTAATGCCCTGTTGACAAGAACAGGAGTATAGTTCAGTTTCATAAACATGGTATCCAGTCTGGCAGAATTGATGGCCAGGTTGTCGAGCACGGTATTCAATTTTCTTAGTGTTGTTTGCACATTGTTGGCAACCGGTTGTGCTGTTTCAGCAAATACATCAAAAATTCCTCTGGCTGCTTCTGCCAAAATGGTATCGCCTGGCAGGTGTGGCTTACTCGTGTTTCCAATCTTAAGCAGAATAGACTTACTGCCAAGGAAGTCACTGTTGAGTATGGCCGTAGCTGAGTCGCCAAGGATAATGTCTGAGTCAATATCCATCTCCACCAAAACCTTGTTTCCCTGTGCCTGAAGAATGCGGATATAACTCACACGACCAACCGCATAACCATTGACCAAAACGGGGTTTGAAACGGCAAGCTGATCTACATTATCGTAGACCGCATAATATTTATTGGTTGTAGAAAGGAAATCAATTCCTTTGAGGTAATTGAATCCGAAATACAACATGACCAGGGCAATGGTCACAAACAAGCCTACTTTTACTTCTTTATTCACAACTGCTAGTTTACGGATTCAATTTGGTTTTTGTACTCTTTAAAAGCACGATAAATACCTGATGCGATTAAATCCTGACCATGATCTCCCGATAAGTATTTTTCCTCCTTTGGATTGGTTAAATAGCCCACTTCCACCAATACGCTGGGCATACTGGTCCGCCACAAAACCCAAAAACCTGCCTGCTTCACGCCCAGACTTCTCCTTCCAACTCTGTCTTTGAACTGGCTTTCAATCAAGTCTGCAAGTTTCACGCTGCTTTCCTGGTATGCACTTTGTGCCAATGAAAAGAGGATGTAAGATTCGGGGCTGTTGGGGTCGAACCCTTCGTATCGCTCTTCATGATTTTCGTCCAGCAGTATCACCGCATTTTCTCGTTTGGCTACTTCCATATTGCCATCTGCTTTGTGAGGACCCATTACATACGTTTCCGTGCCATGTACCTCAGCGCGGCTCAAGGCATTGGCGTGGATGGAAATGAATACATCCGCCTTACTTCTATTGGCAATATTGGCACGCTCATCCAGCGGAATATATCGGTCGTCTTCCCGGGTATACACTACCTTAACACCCGGCACATACTGTTTGATATAATTACCTACCTTTTTGGCGATGCTAAGGGTAATGTTTTTCTCAAGTGCGCTTACCCCATGGGTCCCAGGATCTTTACCGCCATGACCAGCATCGATCACCACAGTATCCACTTTGAAGCCCGTACGTTCAGGAGACGCAGAGGAGATTAGCAAGGTTATTGCTACAAGTAAGGTTTTGAATCCGATATTCTTCACAGGCTTAACAATGTCTGAAGTATTTGCAATAACTTTACGCAAAGTTGTGAATTTTTCACTAAAAGCTAAACACCTGGAAATCAAACCAGAAGGCGTGAGGAAATATTTTTTTTTCATTTTTTCAGTACTTTCCTTACTCTGTGTTTCAATTTCTACCACGGCTCAAGTAGAGACACCTATTCAGGCCCCCCAATTGCCTTTCCCTACCCCTAATGACTCCATCAGTCGGGCTCCACAAATATTAATCAACAAAAACGATACCTTAATTACCAAGGCTGATTCATTAAGCAACCCAGCCCAGGAAAGTGACATTGAAACCACCATCTTCTATTCGGCACGTGACTCCATCAACTCGAGCTTTGAAACGCAGGTAATCAAACTCTACGGACAGGCAAAGATCACTTATGGCGAAATAGAACTGGAAGCTGAGGAGATTTTTATTGACTACGAAAAATCAACCATATCCGCCAGGGGCAAACTGGATTCATTAGGCAGGAGGATTGGTTTTCCTATTTTCAAGAACGGAAATGAAGTTTATGAAACCCGTGATATGGTTTACAATTTTAAAACCAAAAAAGCTAAAATTTCAGAAGTGGTGACACAACAAGGAGATGGCTTTATGCATGGCGAAGTAGTGTATAAAAATGATAAAAATGAATTATTCACCATTGGCAATGCTTACACTACCTGCAATTTGGCTCACCCGCATTTCAGAATTATCTCTCACAAAGCCAAAGCAATTCCTAATGATAAAATTGTAACCGGTCCATTCTATATGGAATTGAATGACGTACCATTGCCACTGGGTTTTGCATTTGGCATGTTTCCTTCTCCAAGAAAAAGCGCCTCAGGTATTTTGGTGCCTTCCTATGGGGAAGAAGCAAGGCGAGGCTTTTTCTTGAGAAATGGGGGATATTATTTTGACATTAATGACTACATCAAACTTGCCCTCACTGGAGATCTTTACAGTAAAGGCTCATCAGCCATTTATGTTAATTCAACTTATCGTAAGCGATATGCCTATACCGGAAGCTTTAATTTTAGCTCAACGGCCAACAGGTTTACTGAAAATATAGAGGACAATACAAAAATCAGGGATTTTAGAATTGCCTGGTCTCATTCACCACAAACAAAAGGAACAGGTCGCTTCTCCGCATCGGTAAATGCGGCCACTTCAAGTTTCACTAATAATAATTTTCTGGGATTAAACGGTGACCCTAACTCCGTGAGGCCGGATAATACCACCCGGAAGATGAATTCGAACATCTCTTATTCCAAAACTTTCCAGGGAACACCATTCTCAATGGGTATAAATATGAGGCACAGCCAGGACCTGGTAACCAAAAGAGTTGATTTGCCATTGCCGGACTTAACTTTCAACGTGAATAACATCTATCCCTTCAAGAAATCACCTAATGAGTTTTTTGAAAACCTGACCATTAAATACACGGCCAAAGCCATTAATCAAGTCACCAATAGTTTAGGTCCGATTGACGATGTTACCGACAGCAACATCCCATTTAAATTCGATACTTTGCCTACGTTTCTAAAAAATTCCCGAAAGGTTGTTCGCCACAATATGCCGATCTCAACGTCAGTAAGGGCCTTGAAACATTTTACCCTTTCACCCGGAATTGAATACGGTGAATTCTGGTACTTTGAAAAATTGAATTGGGGATACAATGCGGACAGCACCAGCGTAATCGCGCTGGACACCATTCAGCAATTCAACAGGGTTGCCAACTATTCAGGAAGCATCAACTTAAATACACGGCTATATGGAATGTACATTTCCAAAAATCCCAACAGCAAAATCAAGGCCATACGCCATATCGTAAATCCAAGCATTGGTTACAGCTTTCAGCCCGACTTCACGGCAGCCAAGTTTGACTATTATCAAAAATTTATCACTGCCAATGGTACGGAAGTTCTAAAATCCAGACATGAAGGCGCTCGTTTTGTATATGGATCATCGGCTCAAAACTTGCGAAGTGCCATGAGCTTTAGCATAGGCAACAACCTGGAAATGAAAGTACAGAACGAAACCGATACAGTGGCCAGGAAAATATCGTTGCTCAACAACCTTAGTTTTTCCACGAGTTACAATTTTGCAGCTGACTCATTTAAGTTAGCTCCTTTTTCATTGAGCGCAAACACCAACATTCTGAATGATAAAATCAACATCAACGTGGGGGCCACGTTGGATCCCTATCAGTATCGTATTGACAGTATCGGAACACTTGAAAAAACTCTGGGCAGAATTTATGAAACCAAAGTCAGTCGATATGTGTGGGAAGATGGCTTTAAGCTAGGACAAATTACCAGTATGAATCTTGCCTTTAGCACCAACCTAAGTCCAAAGGGTAAGAAAAGTGATGCGGACACCCGCAGCCGGATCGGGCAAGCCAATATATCTGAAACCGACAAGGAATTCCTGCTCAGCAACCCTGATGCTTACGTTGACTTCAATGTGCCATGGAACTTACGGCTCAACTACAACATCAGCTATAGCAAACAAGGCAGGCAGGAATCACGAATCACTCAGGCCGTAAGGCTTAATGGAGACATCTCCTTGACCGAGAAATGGAAGGTGACTTTTAACTCGGGCTATGATCTGGAAACGAAAGAGTTTACACAAACGTTTTTTAGCATCAACAGGGACCTCCACTGCTGGCAAGTGAGTTTGGGCTGGACGCCCTTTGGTACTTTCCAGTCCTATAATTTTTCTATTGGGGTAAAATCAGGAATGCTGAGGGATCTAAAGCTGGACAGAACGCGCTCCTTCTTCGATGTAAGGTAAGATCTATAAGCTGTTTATCCAGCCCTCCACCTCTTCTAAGGTGGGGTTCTTTACATCTTCCAATTTCATTTTTTTGCGCATGCCACACACATCATTAAATAATTTGGTGGCCTTGGATTCCTTCAGTTGAGCTTTACTGTTCAAACCCAGCTTTTGTAAAATGGGGATCAACTCTGGCCGCACCCCCAAAGCAGCAAACTCGACTTCCGGCTTGGGTGCAGATCGTTCAGGCTTCATTTGCGGAAAGAAAATAACATCCTGTATCGATGACGAATTGGTCATGATCATCGCGAGTCTGTCAATGCCAATGCCAAGACCGGCAGTGGGAGGCATACCAAACTCCAGAGATCGTAAATAGTCTTCATCCAGGGTCATGGCTTCCTCGTCACCCCGCTTACCCAACTCAAGCTGCTCTTCAAATCTCGCCCGCTGATCTAGTGGATCGTTGAGTTCGGAGAATGCGTTACATATCTCTTTTCTATTGCAAATCGCTTCAAAACGCTCAACCAAACCAGGCTTGGACCTGTGCTTCTTAGCCAATGGCGACATTTCCACCGGGTAATCTGTAATGTAAGTCGGCTGAATCAGGTGCGGCTCACATTTCTCTCCAAAAATTTCATCAATCAATTTTCCTTTCCCCATGCTTTCATCCACGCGCACTTTTAGTTGGTGACAGGTTTGTCTGAGTTCGGCTTCATCCATCTTGGAAATATCAATTCCGGTGAAGTGCTCAATCGCCTCGTACATGGTAAACCGCTTCCACGGTCTTTGAAAGTCAATAATATTATCTCCTACTTTCACTTTGGTTGTGCCATGAAGGTCGATGGCTACCTTTTCAATCATCGCCTCCACCAGATTCATCATCCAATTGTAGTCTTTATAAGCTACGTACAATTCAACTTGTGTAAATTCTGGATTGTGAAAACGAGACATGCCTTCATTGCGGAAATCTTTGCTAAACTCATACACCCCATCCAGGCCCCCCACGATCAGTCTCTTCAAGTAGAGTTCGTTGGCAATGCGCAGGTACAAGGTCATGTCCAGGGTATTGTGATGCGTTTTGAAAGGACGGGCGGCAGCTCCACCATAGAGTGGTTGCAAAATGGGGGTTTCTACCTCCAGGTAACCTTTTTCATTCAAAAACTCGCGCATGGAGTTGACCAATTTGGTGCGCTTGATGAAAGCATCCTTTACATGTGGATTTACAACGAGATCAACATAGCGCATGCGGTATCGCTGCTCGGGATCTGTAAATGCATCATGAAGTGTCACATTACCACTTTCATCCTCCGTTTCCTTTACAATAGGCAATGGCCTTAACGATTTCGAGAGAATTTGCAGACTGCTTACGTGAATGGAAATCTCGCCAGTTTTGGTGGTAAACACATAGCCTTTCACTCCAATGATATCTCCAATATCAAGCAATTTTTTAAAGACGGTATTATAGAGTGTTTTATCTTCTCCTGGACACAGGTCATCGCGCCTGATGTAAATTTGAATTCTACCTGAAGCATCCTGGAGTTCGGCAAATGATGCATTGCCCATGATTCGCCTCGACATGATACGTCCTGCCAGGGAAACATTCTTATACTCTATTTTTTGCTTGGGATAGTTTTTTAAAATCTCCTTTGAAGAAGTGTTCACTTCAAATAGTGCTGCAGGGTAGGGATCGATCCCCAACTTGATCAGTTCCTGAAGCGCCTGCCTCCTAATTACCTCTTGTTCCGTCAATTGCATTTAAATACAGGTGTTAATCAAACTAAGTGGGCAAAAATAACGATTCTGAATCACTCCTTTTGGTGATTTTTTCTTCGTTTCAGTTCCTTTCGAATGAGCATCAGTTCCCGGCTGCTTTGTCCTGCCACAGAAGTATTTTCATCGGCTCGTCTCAGTAGATAAGGAATGACTGCCTCAATGGGTCCGTAAGGAACATATTTTGCCACATTATAACCTGCCTTGGCCAGGTTAAATGAAATGGGATCACTCATTCCATACAACTGAGCAAACCATACCCGGTCGTCATTGTTTTTCATGCTGTGCTTTTCCATCAACACCGTCAGGTAGTGGTTGCTGTAATCATTGTGCGAGCCACACATGAGGGAGATGCGTTGTTTGTTGTCGAGGCAAAATGCAAGGCCTTTGTTAAAGGCGTCATCAGTGGCTTGTTTGGTGGGATGAATCGGATCTGCGTAGCCCATTTTCTCTGCCCGCTCCCTTTCCTTTTCCATGTAGGCACCGCGCACCATTTTTACACCCAAAAAATAGTTATTCATGGTGGCGTTATGGTGGGCGTTTCTGAGGTTGGTAAGCATATCGGCCCGGTACATTTGATAGGTGTTGAAAACGATGGCTGATTCCTTGTTGTATTTCTCCATCATCTCATAAGCCAACTGGTCGATCGGATCCTGTATCCACGAGTCCTCTGCATCAATGAGCACTTTCGCTTTATACTCATGTGCCTTTTTGCATATGTCGTCCACTCTTTTTCTAACCCTGTTAAAGGCAGCCTCCTCTTCAGGCGTTAGTGGCTCTTTTGATTGCACCTTGGCCAGTAGGTCCGCATCCGCAATACCGGTAGTTTTGAATACACAAAATGGTATAGATTTATTCTTTCTCAAGGCTTCAATCGTCTGAAGCGTTTCCTGGGTGGTTTTGTCAAACCCTTCCTCCGTGCTGGCGCCTTCAACAGAATAATCCAAAATCGCTCCCACATTGTAACTGCCCAACTTCTCCACGATGGGATTGCATTGGTCAATGGTTTCTCCACCACAAAAATGACTGAATACGGTACTTTTGATCAGCCCTTTAATAGGCAAGCGCAGAGTCAATCCAAGACGCACGGCTCCCGTAGCCAGCGCGGAAATGTTTGGGTTATTGACGAGTGAAAAAATGAAATTTGCTTTTCTCAGCTCAGCATCGCTTTTATAGGAAAAGGCGATGGCTGTATCTTCAAACTGAACTTTAGATTCAACTTGCATAGGTTGCTTTTTCGGAGCCTAAATATAACAGCACGGCTGTTCTTTTAGACTTTTTCACAAAGACTTAAGTCAATTATTCAGTTAATTTGTTTGACAGATAGAGAAAAATTATCGTATGAAACTTAATGATTGGAGAAGTAGGGCCGTTGGAAGTAATCCTGCCTTGCTCATAGCCGGACCATGCAGTGCCGAAAGTCCCGATCAACTCCTGGAAATAGCGCTTCAACTTCATAAACTTGGCATCACCCTCATGCGCTCAGGGGTATGGAAGCCTCGAACCCGGCCCAATTCTTTTGAAGGGAAGGGGGAAGAGGCGCTTTCATGGCTGAAGGAGGTCAAAAAGGCTGCGCCCATGAAGATGGCCACCGAAGTTGCCTCTCCCTCACATGTTGAACTTGCGCTAAAATATGAAATGGATGTGCTTTGGCTGGGGGCCCGCACCACCGTAAATCCATTTATGGTTCAGGAGATTGCCAACGCACTTCGAGGTGTTGATATTCCCATTTTGGTGAAGAACCCTATCAATCCGGAATTGGCGCTATGGCAAGGTGCGATAGAAAGAATTTACAACTCCGGAATAACGCGAATGGCTGCAGTTCATCGGGGTTTCTCTTCTTATCAAAAATCCAAATACAGAAATATACCCAGTTGGCAGATCGCCATTGAACTGAAATCCAACTATCCGAACCTTCCTTTGATTTGCGATCCCAGCCACATATCTGGCAACCGCGATATGATTCTGGAAGTATCTCAGAAAGCGTTGGATCTTGGCTATGATGGCCTGATGATAGAAACTCATCCTGACCCCAGGCACGCATTGAGCGATCCAGATCAGCAAGTGCAATTGTCAGAACTGGGTAAATTGCTCGGCCAACTGCGTTATGCAAAAAAACACTCTGATGATGTTCTGTTTGTAAGTCAACTGGAACAGCTTCGTGAGCAGATAGACCATTTGGACCAGGAAATTGTTGAAATACTGTCTATGCGCAAGCAACTGATTGAGAAAATCGGAGATTACAAAAAGGAGAACAACGTGACGGTTTTTCAACTGGAGCGCTGGAACGAAATACTGAATACCCGGATGGATTGGGGTAAGTCAAAAAACCTTTCTGCGCAGTACATCCAGGAAATTTACAAGGCCATCCACGATGAGTCGATTAGAATCCAAACAGAAATAATGGGCAAGGAAACCGAAAAACCCAAAGAATAGTGCAAAGTGTAATTATTAAGACAGACATAGATCAATCACTGGGCGATGTGCTCAAATTCAAGACGTACAGCAAGGTGGGTGTCCTGGTGGATTCCAACACGGAAAACCTTTGTTATCCATTGATAAAGAAAATTCTCCCAGATCACGAAATCATCAGGGTTGAAGCCGGAGAAAAATTTAAAACTATTGAAACGTGCCAGCAAATATGGGAGCAGCTTACGCAAAAAGGCTTTGACCGACACTCCGTTATGGTCGTTTTAGGAGGAGGGGTGCTGGGTGACATGGGTGGATTTTGTGCTGCCACCTTTAAGCGAGGCATAGACTTCATACTTATACCTACAACGTTGCTCTCCCAGGTCGACTCCAGTGTGGGAGGTAAATTGGGGGTCGATTTCATGGGCATAAAGAACCACATCGGGCTTTTTTGCGAGCCCATTTCTACACTGATATGCTCAAAATTTCTTTCCACGTTGCCCTTGCGAGAACTACGCTCCGGTTTTGCAGAGGTGATCAAGCACACCCTCATCTCGGACCAAACCATGTGGGAATCTGTGAGGAAAAAAGGACTGGAGGAGCAAAACTGGAACACAATGATTGAGTTTTCTTACCAGTTTAAGTCTGCCGTTGCCGAAACTGACCCTTATGAAGGCGGTCTGCGCAAAGTGCTGAATTTCGGACATACCATTGGACACGCTGTTGAAAGCACCTGTATGCAGACAAGGGCTCCATTGCTGCATGGCGAGGCAATTGCTATTGGCATGATCGCAGAAGCCCATATTGCTTACCAGAAAAAGTTGCTTGACAAGGAAGCTCTTGAGCAAATCGCATTCTATCTTTCTGATGTATTTGGCAAGAAAAAGGACTTTCCGGACGCAGAAACCATGCTGAGCTGGATCACTCAGGATAAGAAAAACAAGGGCAATAAAGTGCTAATGGCCCTATTGGAATCTATAGGTCACGCGGTGTGGGATGTGGAGGTTACAGAAGTAGAAATTCGGAATTCATTAGATTACTATCGTTCACTTTAGAGATAGTGAACTTCGTTTTCATCATTTGAATTATTTTCTTTCATTAAATTCTTTTTCAGGTCTTGTGCCTTCTTAGCCAGGTAGTTTTTTGCTTTCTGGCCTCGTGAGCCGGAAAGTAACCACGCAGTAAGTAAAGCAGCACCACCTGCTAACCCCAATCCAATTGCAAATCTTTTAGTTGCACCCATAATATCTATAACTACAAAGGAAATTAAAATGTTTCATATCATTAAAAAAAACCCGATGGGTTTGAATATTTTTTTATCTTAAACACCCATGCCGTCCATTTACCTTCATCGAAATCCCATACTTAGGGGGAAAATCCTAAAACTACCTGCCTCCAAAAGCATCAGCAACCGGGCCCTTATCCTCAATGCGCTTTCAGGTGGATTGTCATCCATTAGTAACCTGGCCACTGCCCGGGACACGCGGCTTATGAAAGCCCTGCTGGCGGATGAAGCCAAAACCATTGATGCCAGGGATGCAGGCACGACCATGCGGTTCCTTACTGCCTATTTTGCCGTCACGGGCCAGCATAAAATCATGACAGGAACACCCAGAATGCAGGAAAGACCGATTGGGCTGCTGGTAGATGCCCTCAGACGCCTGGGAACCAGAATCGACTATTTGGAAAAAGAAGGATTTCCTCCTATTGAAATAAAGGGGTTTCAAGAGCAGCAGGTAGGACAGGTAACCCTCCCTGGCAATGTGAGTAGTCAGTACATTTCTGCTTTGATGATGGTGGCACCGGCCTTGCCTGATGGATTGGCCATCCAACTGGAAGGAAAGGTGGGGAGCTGGCCGTACATCGAAATGACAGCCGCATTAATGGCCATGTTTGGTGCCCGGTTTTTTATGAAGAACGACAGAATTGTGGTGATGCCTTCTGCCTATCATCCGGCAAGCGTGAAGGTGGAGCCAGATTGGTCAGCCATCAGCTATTGGCTGGCTTTTGTGGCACTGGCCGAACAGGCTGAGGTGGTCCTTGGCGAGGTGGATCCTAACTCCATACAGGGTGATAAAGTGATCGTTGAAATCATGGAAAAACTTGGGGTTAAAACAGTTTTTTCGCATGGGGATACCCTTCTTTCCAAAACTGATGAAGTTGTGAATGAGCTGAACTGGGATTTTAGTGACTGTCCTGATCTGGCGCAAACTGTCATTCCGGTGTGTGCACTGAAACAGGTACATGGCATATTTACCGGTCTCGAAAGCCTCTATATTAAGGAGACGGATCGCGTAGCCGCACTTCAAAATGAATTGGCCAAAGTGGGTGCCAAACTGGAGCAACGGCATAATGGTGTTTTTGCTTTAACGCCTGGCCGCTCCACCACAGATTCAATTCATATTAAAACGTACCATGATCACCGCATGGCGATGGGGTTTGCCCCGTGGGCTACCCTTATGGACATTGAGATTGAGGACGCTGATGTGGTAAACAAATCGTATCCTGAGTTTTGGGATGATTTGAAGAATATTCGTCATTGATATTATCTCGGCCATAAATAAGAAAGGCTTCCTAAACAACGGAAGCCTTTCATTATTCACTTACTCAAGACTATTTAATGTATCGATAGTCCGTATCTGGTTTCAGGTTCAAAAGCACCTCATGAATTAATCTAATTACATTCTCAACATCATCTTTATGCACGGTCTCTACAGTGGTGTGCATGTACTTCAATGGCAGAGATATCAGTGCCGAAGCCACACCCTCTGCCGAGTAGGCGAAGGAATCCGTATCTGTACCTGTTGAACGCGATACGGCCTGACGTTGGAATGGAATCTTCTTCTTTTCTGCCGTCTTGATTATCGTCTTTAAAACATTGTTTTGTACGGCAGGTCCATAGCATAGCACGGGACCCTTACCACACTTTTGATCACCACTTTCTTTCTTGTTGTACATGGGAGATCCGGTATCGTGCGTTACATCTGTACAAATGGCCAAATCAGGTTTCAATCTTCTGGAAATCATTTCAGCACCCCGCAATCCAATTTCCTCTTGTACCGAGTTCACAACATACAAACAAAAGGGTAGTTTCTTTTTGCTTTCACTCAGCCTCCGCGCCACCTCGGCAATCATGAAGCCACCCATGCGATTGTCCAGTGCCCGGCCCACCAGGTAATTTTGGTTCATTTCCATCAGTTCATCTTCAAAAGTGATGACGCATCCTACATGCACGCCCAATTTTTCCACCTCCTTTTTGGAGCCACATCCAATGTCGATGAAAATATTCTTTAACGTAGGCGGTTCCTCTTTGGCATTGTCGCGGACATGTATGGCCGGCCAGCCAAACACGCCCTTTACAATTCCTTTTTCAGTATGAATGTTCACCCGCATAGATGGCGCAATTTGGTGATCAGACCCACCGTTCCTTCTCACATAGATGTATCCTTCTTCGGTGATGTAATTCACAAACCATGAAATCTCATCAGCATGCGCTTCAATCACCACCTTGTATTTTCCTTTGGGATTGATAACACCCACAGCGGTTCCATAAACATCTACCATGTACTCATCGGTATAGGGTTTGATATAGTTCAACCAAATCTGCTGACCGGTATGTTCAAATCCGGTAGGTGAAGCGTTATTCAGATAATCAAATAGAAATTTTTTGCTCTTTTTATCCATAGTACTTTTTAATTAAATCCTTTGGTTTGACTTAAATCGTTGCCCTTGAATTGTCAATCAGGCACTAAGTTTTTCTCTCACAATGGAATATTTCCGTGCTTCTTCTTCGGCAATTTAGCCACTTTATTTTCCAACATTTTAAACGCACTGATTAACTTTTCGCGGGTTTGGTCGGGATAAATCACTTCATCGATATACCCACGGTGGGCAGCGCGATAGGGATTGGCAAACTTCCTGGTGTATTCTTCCACTTTTTCGTTGAGTTTGGCCTCCGGATCTTCCGCTTCCGCTATCTCCCTTTTAAAAATAATCTCTGCGGCCCCCTTTGCTCCCATCACCGCAATTTCTGCTGTGGGCCACGCGTAGTTCAAATCTGCCCCAATGTGCTTGGAGTTCATCACATCATAGGCGCCTCCATAGGCTTTGCGGGTGATCACTGTTACACGAGGCACAGTAGCTTCGGAAAAGGCATAGAGCAATTTGGCTCCATTGGTAATGATGGCATTCCACTCCTGGTCAGTGCCTGGCAAAAATCCGGGTACATCTTCCAGCACCAGCAATGGGATGTTAAAACAGTCACAGAACCTCACAAACCTTGCACCTTTAACGCTGGCGTTAATGTCCAAAACTCCGGCAAGAGATGCCGGTTGGTTCCCCACAATTCCAACACTCCTTCCCGCGATTCGCGCAAAGCCTACCACGATATTTTCTGCAAAATTTTTATGTGTCTCAAAAAAACTTCCAGCGTCCACAATTCCATCAATTACCTCCCGCATATCGTAAGGCTGATTGGGGTTATCCGGAATGATGTTGTTGAGTTGCTCCCTTATTTCATCACCAGGGGTATACTCCATACGAGGAGCATCATCCTCACAGTTCTGTGGAATATAGCTTAGCAACTGCTTAATCTGATTGATGCATTCCACCTCGTTGGCAGAAGCAAAATGAGTAACCCCACTTTTCATACTATGTGCGCTGGCACCGCCCAGTTCTTCTGCCGTCACATTTTCATGCGTTACTGTTTTCACTACGTTAGGTCCCGTCACAAACATGAACGAAGTATTTTCTACCATGAAAATAAAATCGGTCATGGCCGGTGAGTAAACAGCACCACCCGCACACGGGCCCATGATGGCTGAAATCTGTGGAATGACACCGGAGGCCATCACATTGCGATAAAAAATATCCGCATAGCCTCCCAAAGACACCACCCCTTCCTGGATACGCGCGCCTCCCGAATCATTAAGTCCGATTAACGGAGCGCCATTTTGCATGGCGAGTTCCATCACCTTCACTATCTTTTCTGCATGCGTTTCGGAAAGTGATCCTCCGAAAACTGTAAAGTCCTGCGAAAAAACATAAACCAGTCGCCCACTAATTGTTCCATAACCTGTTACCACGCCATCGCCCAGGTAATATTCCTTATCAAGGCCAAAATCTTTGGACCGATGCATCACAAACTTGCCCATCTCCTGAAATGAACGCTCATCCAGCAATAAGTTTACCCTTTCCCTTGCGGTAAGCTTGTTGCGTTTATGCTGTTGCTCTATTCTTTTCTCTCCACCACCGAGCAGTGCTTCTTCATTTTTTCGATTCAGTTCGGCAAACTTTTTTTGAAGTACTTCCGAGTCAATTTTATGCTTCGCCATCTACTTAGTTTATCGCTAATACATCTTGATTTCCTTCGAAATATAGCCAAATCACTCTCCTCCCGCTTGCAATCGCACAAAATATTGACATAAAAGAGGTGCCCATGATTTGAATTGTATATTTGGCCCCTTGTATGGATAAACGGATTGCCATTATTGATTTAGGTACCAACACCTTCCATCTCCTAATTGTGGATTTGCATCATTCCGGGTATCGTTTTGTGTATCGGGAAAGAGAGTCGGTTAAAATCGGGAAGCATGGCATCAATCAAGACGTCATTACTGACGATGCCATTCTACGCGCATTTAAAACCATCTCCCGTTTTAAACTTGCAGTGGACGAACTGAAGGCCCAACACGTTTATGCTTTTGGAACAAGTGCGCTGCGCAATGCGAAAAATTGTAAAGCGGTGACTGACAAAATTCTCAAAGAATACGGGTTTCAGGTAAATGTGATCTCCGGTGAGGAGGAGGCCAGGCTGATTTACCTGGGCGTGAAGTCAGCTTTAGACCTAGGCACTGAAAAATCATTGATCATTGACATTGGTGGAGGCAGTGTAGAGTTCATCATTGGAAACGAAAATAAAATATTCTGGAAACAGAGTTATGAAATTGGTGCTCAACGATTACTCGAGGAGTACCACAAAAATGACCCCATTACCACTACTGAAATACAAGCACTGAATACGCATTTTGAAGCGATGCTGCCCTCACTCTTTGAGGCCCTGCGACAACACCAACCACACACCCTGGTAGGTTCATCAGGCACCTTTGATACTTTGAGTGACATCTATTGCCTAAAACACGGTTTGTCAAAAGAGAATGGCGCACCTGAAACCCCACTTTCTTTTGAAGGTTTCCATGAAATATATGGTGACTTGCTTATAAAGAATCGTGAAGAACGAATGAACATCCCGGGGATGATTGAACTTAGGGTAGACATGATAGTGGTAGCGTGTGCCCTGATTGATTTCCTGCTTAAGAAATACACCTTCCAGAAAATCCGTGTGTCCAGCTACGCTTTAAAAGAAGGTGTGTTGTCAGATATAATGGGAGCCAACCCTGATTAGCTGGCTCCCAAATTAGCCAAGTAATTAAAGTCCGGATATTTGCTTGTCCTTAGGATATTTTACCTCATACCTGTAAGACACTTTTTTCGTTTCATTGGGTTGAATCACCAACTCCCAGGTAAGCTTACCCGTTACCGCGTTGAATTTTGCCCCACCATTGTCTAAAGAAGTTACCTCTATCTGACTGTTTCGGGTTACCGGCAATTGGTCTTCTACCGTAATCCTGATGGCTTCTGATTTTGTATTCCTAACACTTATCTGCCAGCTGTGCTCTTCCCGCTGGTTTGCTCCGATCAGTTTTTTGGAAGTGAGATCTTTGAGTTCTTCCCGTATTATCACAATGCGCTTGTCTCTGCCCAGCGAAACAGAGAGTGTATCTTTAATGGAGTTGGGATCGATAAATGTCCTACCCACGTAGGTACCTTCAAAGAAGATGTTGGCTTCGCCAGGCAATAAATTGTACGCTTCCCATCCGGTAGCCTTGGCCAGGAGAAATGCATCTTTGTCAAGTTTGGGAACCACAGAATACACATAGTCTGATCTAATTTCATGCTTGCTGATGTCCACCGTAGTCGGTTTAGCTGAGGATACAACGGTGTAAGGAAGCGATATTTTAAACTCAGTATTCAGTGAAGTCTGCACCGTGCTCACATATTCAGACAACGACAAGGCAGGAGCCTCTTCTGCCATTTCCAACTCCATCTTGTCGCTCATGGCTGCCGGCATGGAAGATCTAGACACCGCTCCTCTGCCACGCTCGCTTTTGTAAACAATTGGATTATAAAAATCCAAGTACCATGGATTCAGTTGAGGTATGAGCCCGCTTTGATTTGGGTTGGCGGTAGACAAGGTAAGTTTTACATTGTTCCAATCCTCACCTGTGCGTTGCGACACATTAGCCTTATAATTTAATTGAATTGAACTTTTCGTATTGATGGCCCGGAGATCATAGATCGGGCTCCAGTTGGCATTATAAACAATGTAGTTGACCTCAAATGTGGCTGATGTAGCATTATTTGCTGACACGCTGATGACCACTTCGCTTGTATTGCGACTGAACAATTCATTTTCAGAATTAATTTGTTGCTGAAGTCTTTGGATATGGTCTGTAATAATCTTTATGTTTTCATCTCGTTTCATCCTGGTATTTATAATTTCTCCCAACCTGGTACGAAAAAAATCCGCCATCGCCTTAATTTCAGCTACTGTTAGGTTTTGATTGCCTCCTCCTATCTTCTGGTTAGTCAAAATCATTTGTTCTTCCTTATTGAGAATCTCCTTAAGGCTTTGTTCCAGGCTCAGTTGCTTTTGAAAACCAGCCAATGAATCTTTCAGCGCTTTCAATTTTGCGGAAACATTGAATTCAGTCAGGTAATTCTGACGATGACTGATCCCTAAAATGGTAAAATTTCCATTGCCCGAGACCTGAATGCTGGATGGATCCAATTGTGAGGTGAGCCCTGAAAGCACCAACTCCATTTTGCCAGCATCAAGCCGGGTCTTCATTTCCCTGGTCACCTGGGCTTTATTGAGAAATACGGTTACATCTGTGATTTTGGAATCCACCAATTTCTCGGTTTGGCCAAAAGCCAAAAGGCTGCCTAATGTCAGGATTATGAATACACTAATCTTTCTCATATGTCTTATTGTTATTTGTCATAAAGATGCACTTCACTATCAATTTCCATATTTCGAACGAAAATTCTTCAAAGACATTGGAAATTGGGTTCAAAAAATCACTTTTGCCATATGGACAAAGTTTTCACGGAAACACACTTAAGGGAATTTGCCGTCAAGGTATTCAAGAAAATGGAATGCAGCGAAAAAGATGCATTACTTGCGGCTGATGTGTTGTTGCAGGCTGATTTGCGCGGAGTTGATTCTCATGGCGTAGCCCGGCTCAGCGGCTATGTGCGCCTTTGGGAAGTAGGCAGGATCAATGCAAAGCCTGCAATAAAGACCATTCATGAAACGCCAAGTACCGCAGTAGTTGATGGAGATAAGGGGCTGGGCCTGGTGGTGGCCCCAGCCGCCATGCGAATTGCCATAGAGAAAGCAAAGCAATGTGGTACCGGGTGGGTGGCAGTTAAGAACTCCAACCATTTTGGCATTGCAGGATACCATTCCATGATGGCTTTAAAACATGATATGATTGGTTTATCCATGACCAATGCCAGTCCTTTGGTGGCACCTACGTTTTCGACAGAAAGATTACTGGGTACCAATCCCATTTGTGTGGCTATACCAGCCCGAGATCAACCGCCATTTGTGGCAGACTTTGCCACTACTACCGCTGCCAATGGTAAACTGGAAATTCTTCAGCGCAAAGATCAGGAAGCTCCGCTTGGTTGGGTACAAGACAAAGAGGGTGTGAGCACCACCAATGCCCATGGTGTAAAAGAGGGAGGCGCCTTAATCCCGTTGGGAAGCGACCGCGAACACGGTAGTCATAAAGGGTATAGTTTAGGAGCCTGGGTTGACATTTTCTCTGGTGTACTTTCAGGTGCCAACTACGGACCGTGGGTACCTCCTTTTGTGAGTTTCCTGGCTCCTGCTTCCGATCCTGTGGGTGAGGGTATTGGTCATTTTGTCGGGGCCATGCGGGTGGATGCCTTTCGACCCAGGGAAGATTTTATGAAACACATGGACAACTGGATAACCCGGTTCCGAAATGCAAAAACAGTAAAAGGTCAATCTCATGTTGTCATTCCCGGGGATCCGGAACGTGAACAGGAAAACATACGCATGAAAGAAGGTATTCCCCTTAATGAAAAGGTAGTGGCGGATTTATCTGAAGTGGGTGAGAAACTGGGCGTATCTTTTTAGAGAGAAAACCAAACGCGCAATACCCAGGGCGAAGCAAATGCCCGCTCGGAGTTGTTGTAAATCAAATCATAAAGCGCCATCACATTAATGGCACTCCGCCTACCAATAGGCTGTGAATAGCCAAGGCCTGCCAGCAGGCGATCAAAATTTCTTCTTTCGGTATTTCCGAATACCGGTGTGTTCAAAATACTATACTCGGTATAAGCGAAAAGCTGCCCAAAATTATACCTCATAAAAGGACTAACCCCGTATTGATCTATTGTGGTGTTGAAGTCGGGGTATGAATAATGGTGCCATTGTATGCCAAGGCCTGCCGAGAATTGGGGGGTGAACATGTATCCTACGATCGGATTGAGGCCTATATACCAGTACCTGTTGCCAAATGAATCGCTCCCACCATTCAGTCCGAAGCCACCCCCAAAGTACATGCGATCTTTAAGGGTCCATCCCGTTTGATTGTCTATGGGAATTTGTCCGTAACAAACGCCTGAGATCAAAAGGGCAAGCGTAAATAAAAAACCTTTCATAGGCTAATCTTTTATCTGAATGATGAACACATCTTCCGACTCTTTCTTCATCAAATACTTTTCGCGGGCAAATTTCTCCAATAGTTCCTTATTGGTCATTAATTCGGTCCGGTCTTTCTCCACCTCCACGATCTTTTCTTCGTAATAAGCCTTTTCATTTTCCAGCGCCCTAAGCTTGGATCCCATCTTATAGCGGGAAATCAAATCGTTCGAATCAATGAAAATCATCCAAACCAGAAAGGAGAAGCCCGTAATGAAATAGAAATTTCGAAAAATGGGCGGTAACTTTTTGAACATAGTTTAAAAAATGGTTTCACGAAGATAGGAAATTCAGTGCAAATTCACACAATACCTTAAGGGGTGTAAAAAAGTGGCTCAGAGCCTGAACCACTTTTCTTCCCTGATGATCTCATCCCGTCCATTGATTTTACTAATCAATGCGATTTTGAGTCTGCCTTTTCCATGGAACCAAATCTGAAAAGGATTCTCCTCTTTTGTCAGTGGATCAACGTAAACACCACGGCTCCCTTGCGCAAAAGATTTGACGACCAGTCCCTTGATCATATTGAATCCAAGGATATGAGATTTCTGAATCTCGCTCACCCAAATGATATCGCCCTGAAAAACAGAGTCGACTTCATGTATAAGGATTCTGGTGGATTGCGTTTCGTTGATCCACATTCCGGCCAGTTTGGTTTGCATGCGTGTTGTTGAGTTCATCAACATGATCACGATCGCTGCCGAAGCCACCACAATTACGAACGCTGCTACCATAAATACAATCGGATATATTGTTTCCATTTTTTTATTGCCTTAGCAATTTTTTATAAAGGGTTTATCAGTTTCCATTCTTCTTTTCTTACCAGGTTTTCGCGCTCCATAAAGCGTACCTTCAATCGGTCCTTGCCTTTCAGTTTTATGCTCACGTCAAACTCTTCCATGGTATATGGATCGATGTACTTTCCTTTGCTCCAACTCCACACCGGATTCAACTTCACTTTATCGACCACCATTTTACCGATCACAATTTGTTGATTGTCATCTCTTACCTGTGCCGACACCACATGGCCATGCAAGTACATATGGTCCGCATGGATCATGATCTGCATGGTATCTGACTGATTAGCCCAAATACCCGAAAGTTTCCAACTTAGTCGGCCGGGGGACCCCGGTACGCCCAGCACCATAATAAATGCAATGAATGCCAGGGCTATTGCGAGAATGAATAAGGTGATCATGTGACAAGTGTTTTATACACTTACCCTTAGATCAAAAAGCGTTCGGAAATAGCAGTAAAAGGTAAAAAGCTCCACTAGGCTTCAAAAAAGGCCTTTTTCGATAACCACTGGCCTAAACTCAGGTACAGACTTATCCCATTTTGGGACTAAAATTCTGATATTGGAATGATTCTCAAGGCCGAGTGTGCAAACGGAGCCACTTGCTCAGGTGCACCACCACTTCTTTCCATTCGGCCAGGAGGGCAGGCTGACCATTAACATTGAGCTCATAGTGCTCTAACTGCTGCCATTGGTGCGATTGCTCAGAAAGAGAAACTGATTTTCTTTTGAAGAATTCGAAAGTTGCATCGACACCTTCTAATTGCACCCTGATCCTGCCCTTCTTTTTCACCAGCGTAAGTCGCTCGTGGGTAATTTGGAATGCATCCAACGATTTGAGGATGTCTTGATATTGGCTTTGGTGAAGCTTCATGGATTCAAATCAATTTACGAAAAGGCTGAAAGGTATGCTGTTTGAAGGATTCTCGATTCCAGTTAAAATCCCTCATCCCTGCCTACACACAGCCTGACGCACCCTTCTCCCCGCCAGTAGTCGGGCAAGCCCAGGGAGAAGGAGGAAAACCCGTCTGAGATATGAAAGAACGCTCCCTATTCTTTTATATCACAAGCAAAAGTTACAAAGGCACCAAAATACTTCCTGACCTATGTAACCTCTGAGCGATAGCAGTCTCTCCATGTAGCGAAATAAAACAATACTAATTTTGACTAACTTGAATAAGATGACAGATAAACAACTTATACAAATTGCCACTCAATGGTTTGCGGCTTTCAATGCCCAGGACCTGGAAGGTTTGCTTGCCTTGTACCACGATGAAGCCCAGCATTACAGTCCTAAACTGAAGGTAAAGCAACCGGAAACACAGGGATTAATAAAAGGAAAAGATGCTTTACGCGAATGGTGGCAGGATTCCTTTGATCGTTTGCCCACGCTACACTATGAAGTCGTCCAACTGACCGCGGACAGCAACAGGGTTTTCATGGAATACACAAGACACGTACAAGGGCAGGAAGATATGCGGGTGGGAGAAACCTTAGATGTAAAAGCGGGGTTGATTGTAGCTTCCAGGGTGTATCATAGTTGAGGCACTCACCCCAACCCTCTCCCCGCCAGCAGTCGGGCAAGCCCAGGGAGAGGGAGAAGAGTGGTTTCCAGTCAGCTTAAGATTTTTAAACTATGCTTTAAGTATTGTTCTGAAATAATTGGGTATGGCCGCTTCGAAAGAGATCTCTTCTTTGGAGTATGGATGTTTGATCGTTAATGATGCTGCGTGCAGGGCCAGTCTTTTGATGCCATCCTTCTTACCATACACTTTATCCCCCGCCACCGGGTGACCGATTTCTGAAAAGTGAACCCGTATCTGATGTTTTCGTCCCGTAAAGAGTTTGACTTCCAGCAAGCTGAAATTTTTTGACTCCTTGAGTACCTTATATCCCGTTTCTGCCAGCTTCCCCTGCGACTCATCCCGTACAGAATACACCTTGTAGGCTTCACTTTCTGTGAGGTAAGAGGTGAGCACATCTTCCTTGGGCTCCAGTATGCCATGGACCACGGCCACATACGTTTTGGTAAAACTTTGCCAGGCATCCTGCAGGTATCGTTTGGCTTGTTCGCTTTTGGCAAACACGATCACCCCTGACGTATCCTGATCCAGGCGGTGCACGATGAACACCCTGTTCCTGGATTTGGGGTTGCCTTTCCGCACGTAGTCGTTCAATATATAATGTGCGGTGTTTTCTTTGACCTTGTCGTTGCTGATGGTAAGCAGGCCATTGATTTTATCTACGGCAATGATGTCGCGATCTTCAAAGAGGATGGTAAGGCCCTTGGGGGCGTATTTTTTGGGTGGGCGCTTGAATTGAGGGTGTTCTGGCATGGGGTATAATGTTAGGGAAAAAATCCCTCACCCCCTACCCCACAACCAGGGGAGAGGGGAGCGTAACAGTGTTATGAAAGACCAGCGTACAATTAAGCTCGTCATCGTACTTGCCCGCCTCAGGAGGGATTGCCAGCCATGCCTTCGGCAGGTTAACAGGCGGAGTGCCGATCCCTCTATCAATGGTTCGTGTCCTCACGAACCAAACTGATATAGAATAAAAAACCCCACAAAATGTTGCGGGGTTTTCAATTGACTGCTAACTGTTCCATTAGATTTTTCGTTTGGTGAAACTTAGGTTCTTAATCTGACGGTACTGCTCGCTGTTCAGTCCGAAGATGGCTCGTACATACTTCTTCACATCGGAAGCGGTGTTGCACACGGAGGTATTTTGATTATACAACACCTCATTACGGGCAATTCTTGCGTTGCTCAACTTTACCTGGGCCTCGGCTACCCCACTGTTTAGGCTGTGCATCTTTTTCAAGATGGATTTTAAGCCGTCCACAGACAAGTCGGGTTCGTTGGCCAGGTAGTTTGGATCAACTTTGATCGCCTGTACTAACCGAGCGAAGTGGTCTGCTTTGCTAAGATAACTCAGCTGTGCATACTTCGATCTCGCTTTCTTCTCCTCTTCGGTGGATGCCATTGGCGGCCGCTGCTTGGCTCTCCTGCCGGTGATGAGTCTGAAGAAAACTCTTGCATCATCTAGTGTCTCTTTCTTAGCGCCTGATGCGGATAACGTAAGAATTACACTGCTTGCCAGCTTGGGCATGTCTCTGAATAACTGCTCGCGACTGTTCGTCACGCGGTTGTACTCAGTTTTTGCTGCCTTTACGTTGGCTAGCGACTCGCGTGCATTGACAAGAAGTACACTCAATGCATCTAACTGGAGCTTTGGTGATCCGGGATTGTACTTGTCTCCGTACCCGGAGCAGAAACCTAAGAGCTTCTCGAAGGTTCCTACGGTTTTAACAGTTGTCATACTTTAGTGTACGGAATTTCCTACTACAAAGGTTACATGTTTCTAAAAAATAAATGAAATATTTTTTTGAGTGTTGTTAGGATTGAAAAAGTGTTGTGTGATTGACTCCCTCATCCCTGCCGCGCGCATGGCCAATGCACCCCTTCTCCCCAGGGAGAAGGGAAGTAACATGAACCCTATGAAATAGCTAACTAAAAACTAAGCTCGTCATCGCGATCCGCCAGCAGGCGGAGTGGCGAACTCAAGGCTATGAAATGCTATACCTTGAATGTGTCCCTCACCATGCCAAGCGGCATGCAGGCCCAACCCTCTCCCCGCCAGTAGTCGGGCAAGCCTAGGGAGAGGGAGCTGAGACACTTCTCTCTAAAAATGATGATTCCGCCATTCTGAGCAACCGCGCGCTGACATTGTGATATGGCTGCGAAGAATCTCTACAGAATATAAGGAGCACGGAAAAGTGATTTTTTATAAGCTGGCAAAACAGTATGTTGGGCCTTTTGGATTTACCTACACTGCTCTATCTCATTACTCACACTGCTATATCTCATTGCTCTCACTGCCCTATCTCAATGCTAACATTCCTCTATCTCATTGGGTACAGTACTCTATCTCATTGCTGACATTCCCTTATCTCATTACTCACACAGCCTTATCTCATTGGGTACAGTACGTTATCTCATTGCTCTCACTGCTCTATCTCATTGGGTACAGCGCCCTATCTCATTGGGTACAGCACTCTATCTCATTGTTGACATTCCCTTATCTCACTACTCACACAGCCTTATATCATTGGGTACAGTACGTTATCTCATTGTTCTCACTGCTCTATCTCATTGGGTACAGTGCCCTATCTCATTTTGTGCACTGCTCTATCTCATATGGCTTAGTCTTCATTTCATTTGGTCTGCGTTTGGGCCGTTATTTAATAACTTTTTCGTTGTGATAATTGTCTCCAGATTTGGAACATCATTTCTTATGGCATTATTTGAGGGGCATTAAAATTTTGTTATAAAATTATTGGACCAATTGATTATTTATTCAACAAGGCACCTGGATTGCCAATTAACTTACTAATTACATCCCAGTCCTTTTGCTCCTCCATATTCTTGTCTTCCTTTTTGGCCAAGAAAATTACTTTATTATAGAAACGATTATGAAACCCAACCAAGGTTTTTTCATATTCAATATCCGAATTCTCGACCCTAAAATCATCAAATGAAATTGTAAAGCCTACATTAGAATCAAAATTTACTATCAGAACAATTTCCTCCGAAAGAATCAATGGTGAGTGATCCATTGGTTCAATTAATTTTATTGGGATATCGAATTCATAAGCCTTTAGCTGTTCTTTAAAGATCGTTTTCTTGCTGACTTTACCACTCTGAGAGCTCCTTCTATGAATTATTGAGCTTTCTAACTCACCTATATCATCTTTTGAAATTGATTTAGGGGGTAAAAGTTTCTTTCGTTGTTTATTAACAATTTTCGAAGCGAATTTCTTATCAAATGTTTCAACATCATAGTAACCAATCTTGTAGGAAGTACTATTTGATTTTATTTTAATCAATGGTCTAAAAATTTCGTTGACCTCTTCTTCGCTATAATCTGCCTTAATAGTTTCAATATCTTGATCATTTAATGGATTTGTAAAAACCTCATTATGAAATTTTGACACAACATTGGCCTTAATGTCAATTATATCTTTGTTCTCACCCTGTCGAAATAGAAAGTCA
>CAYNCP010000001.1:169976-199319 GCA_964395905.1 uncultured Ohtaekwangia sp. | reverse complement strand
GCACTGAGTACAAAAACGAATGAGAAGCATAATAGTAAAAACTTCTTCATAGGTTTTGGTTTAGTTATAGAATTAGAAATTAGACCCCCAAATTAGAGTATTAATTAGAAATATAAAATACCCCGAAAAGAATTAATTAGAGGCAATTGTTCTATCAAAAACTCTTTTTTGAGTATATAATTGTGGTTTTGCTGTCATCTACTCGAAAGAATGGATGTTCCGCTGTGTTTTCATAATACACCCATATTGCAGTATATATATGGTGATGGAAATACCCGGATAAAAATGAATTCGAGGACAAAAAAAAGCCTCTTACGAGGCTGTGATACAAATAAGTGGGTCTAGAATGGTTAGGCTTCCCCTTCCACAGAAACAAAGGATTTGTCCTTTTTTCCCTTTTTAAAGGCCACTACGCCATCTTTTAATGCAAAAAGCGTGTGATCTTTCCCAATGCCCACATTGTCACCTGGGTGGTGCTTTGTGCCTCTTTGACGCACAATAATATTGCCCGCAGTCACTTTTTGGCCACCAAATATCTTGATGCCTAATCGTTTGCTTTCCGATTCACGGCCGTTTTTTACTTTACCTTCACCTTTTTTGTGTGCCATGGCTTCTGATTATTTACCTGAAATATTGTCAATAAGTAGTTTGGTGTACTGCTGACGGTGTCCGTTTTTCACAGCATACCCTTTTCTCCTTTTTTTCTTGAAAACAGTCACTTTGTCGCCTTTGGTGTGTTCAAGGATTTTTCCAGACACCTTAGCACCCTCAAGAATAGGGGCTCCAATTTCAATTTTGCCCTTGTTATCAATCAAAAGCACCCTATCCAACTTCACGGATGATCCTGCTTCGCCCTCCATTTTGGGGGCATATATATACTGGTCTTTTTCAACCTTAAATTGCTTTCCGGCAATATCCACAATAGCGTACATGATTCTCAGCTTTAAAAATGGAGTGCAAAGATAGATTATCACCCTGGAAAAACAAAAAAGGGGATAAAAATACATTTTGGCTTACCCGGCCAAAATCCAGCAAAATTCGATTCGATCATCAGTGGCCCGGCAGCTAAAAAATCCTGAATCGCCTCCCCCGGAGGCACTATGTACTGCTTTAAAAATCCTCTCAGAACCAACTCGTCTTAATCAAAGAATCCGGAACAATTATTTCTAAAATATTTTACTTAAAGCCTTCTGTTCATTTAATCTCTATAAGTGAATGAAAATGAATTCTTTCGAGTTATTAATAAGTGTATTAGAATACAAATTGACTCACCTCTGGATTTTCATGTCTTTGAATTTTATGCTTCATTTCAAATATTTGTCCTCTTGCTGGAAATCAATATCTGATTTTCTTTGGATGTTGACTTCTTCATTTTTCGTCAAGAGCAGAAAATATATTTTGTAACCTGAAAACCATAGTTTCATAATGAGTAAGCCAAACCAAGAAGAGCCCATTTTAAGAGAGAACAAAGACCGGTTCGTATTATTCCCTATTACCCATCATGACATATGGAAATTTTATAAACAGGCTGAGGCAAGCTTCTGGACCGCTGAAGAAATCGACTTGAGTCATGACCTGAAAGACTGGGCCAACCTAAATGATGGGGAAAGGCACTTTATTACCCATGTTTTGGCCTTTTTTGCGGCCAGCGATGGCATTGTCAATGAAAACCTGGCGGAGCATTTTGTGGGTGAGGTACAATATACAGAAGCGAAATTCTTTTATGGTTTTCAGATCGCTATCGAAAACATTCATTCTGAAACCTATTCACTGCTTATTGATACCTATGTAAAAGACGCCAAAGAGAAGGACAAGCTATTTCATGGCATTGAAACCATGGATTGCGTGAAGAAGAAGGCCGATTGGGCACTTCGCTGGATAGACAATGGCGACTTTGCAGAGCGATTGATTGCCTTTGCAGCGGTAGAAGGAATATTCTTCTCCGGGTCATTCTGCTCCATCTTCTGGCTGAAGAAAAGAGGACTAATGCCGGGATTAAGCTTCTCCAATGAGTTGATCTCAAGGGACGAGGGACTTCACTGCGATTTTGCCTGCCACCTGTATACGCAGCATGTTCGAAATAAACTTCCTAAAGAAAAGGTAATTGAAATAATCAAGGATGCCGTAGAGATAGAGAAGGAGTTTGTGACGGATGCCCTACCTGTAAACCTGATCGGCATGAACGCAGCTCAAATGAGGCAGTACATTGAGTTTGTGGCTGACCGACTGCTGAATGAGCTCATCGGACAAAAGGTGTATAATGCCACCAACCCGTTTGACTTTATGGAGATGATCTCCCTCAGAGGAAAAACCAACTTCTTTGAGAAAAGAGTGGCCGAGTACCAGAAGGCTGGCGTGATGAACAGTACTGAAAAAGATTCATCTCCTAAGTTTTCATTGAACGAAGATTTTTAATACCTTGAAAGACATTTTTTAAACTATTTTTTCACCCCCAAACAACCCAACATGCTCGTAGTTAAACGTGACGGACACAGAGAGTCTGTAAAGTTCGACAAGATTACCGCACGCATTGAAAAGCTTTGCTATGGCCTGGAAACGAACTTTGTCAACCCGGTAGAGGTTGCCATGAAGGTGATTAATGGCTTGTATGATGGCGTTTCTACCCAGGAACTCGACAACCTGGCTGCAGAAATCGCGGCAACCATGACCACCAAGCACCCTGACTTTGCCAAACTGGCGGCAAGGATTGCAGTATCGAATCTGCACAAGACTACCAGTAAGTCTTTTTCAAATACCATGAAAAGACTTTACCAGTACATCGACCCTAAAACGGGCCAGAATGCACCCCTGATATCCAAGGACACCTGGAAGGTAATCAAAGCCAACGCGGCCGAGTTGGATGCCGCTATCATTTACGATCGCGACTTCAGTTACGATTACTTTGGCTTTAAAACCCTGGAGCGATCTTATCTCATGAAGATGGATGGTAAGGTAGTAGAGCGTCCTCAACATCTGCTCATGCGCGTTGCGGTGGGTATCCATGGTGAAGACATTCCAGCAGCAATAGAAACCTACAATTTGTTATCCGAGAAGTGGTTTACACATGCCACACCCACATTATTTAACGCAGGTACACCTAAGCCGCAGCTTTCTTCATGTTTTTTGCTGACCATGAAGGACGATAGCATCGATGGCATATACGATACCCTTAAGAATTGCGCTAAAATCTCGCAATCAGCCGGAGGCATTGGCCTGAGCATTCATAACATTCGTGCCAAAGGCTCTTACATCAAAGGAACCGGAGGCACCTCCAATGGAATCGTGCCCATGCTGAGAAACTTTGACATGACGGCACGCTACGTTGATCAGGGTGGTGGCAAGCGCAAGGGAAGTTTCGCCATGTATCTGGAGCCGTGGCATGCAGATGTATTTGAGTTCCTGGAATTAAAGAAGAATCATGGCAAGGAGGAAATGAGGGCACGTGATCTTTTCCTTGCCCTATGGATTCCTGACTTATTTATGAAGCGCGTGGAGAACAATGAAATGTGGTCATTGTTCTGTCCCAATGAAGCTCCTGGTCTTGCAGACTGCTGGGGAGAGGAGTTTGAACGCCTTTATGAAAAGTATGAGAACGAAGGTAAAGCCCGTAAACAGGTAAAGGCGCAGGATCTCTGGTTCGAAGTACTGGAAGCTCAGATCGAGACGGGCACCCCTTACATGCTTTATAAGGATGCGGCCAATCGCAAGTCGAATCAGAAGAACCTGGGAACCATAAAATCCAGCAACTTGTGCACGGAGATCATAGAGTACACTTCTCCGGATGAGATAGCTGTATGCAACCTGGCTTCCATTGCATTGCCCAAGTTTATCTCAGAAGATGGAAAATTTGACCATCAGAAATTGTACGAGATCACCAAAGTGGTGACCAAGAATCTCAATAAAGTAATCGATATCAATTACTACCCTGTACCAGAGGCGCGTAATTCAAATATGAAGCACCGCCCGATAGGCATTGGTGTTCAAGGTTTGGCTGATGTTTTCATTCTGCTCCGCATGCCTTTTGATTCGAAAGAAGCCAGGGGGCTGAACAAGGATATTCATGAGACCATTTACTTTGCTGCCATGGAGGCTTCTATGGAGCTTTCCAAACAGCATGGTCCTTATGAATCGTACAAAGGCTCTCCGGTATCCAAAGGAATATTCCAATTCGATATGTGGGGAGTTACACCTGATTCCGGACGCTGGAACTGGGAAGGTTTAAAGAAAGAAGTAAAGCAACATGGCGTACGCAATTCCTTGCTACTGGCCCCCATGCCAACGGCCTCCACTTCTCAAATTCTTGGCAACAACGAATGCTTTGAGCCTTATACCTCCAATATCTATTCCAGAAGAACATTATCTGGTGAATTCATCATTGCCAACAAGCATTTGATGAGAGACCTGATCGAGCTGGGATTGTGGAATGATAACATGCGCCAGAAACTGATAGCGGCCAATGGATCTGTTCAGGCAATACCTGAGATCCCACAGCACATCAAAGATATTTATAAGACGGTGTGGGAAATCTCTCAAAAGGCAATCATCGATATGTCTGCGGATCGTGGTGCTTATATCTGTCAGTCGCAAAGTCTGAATATTCATATCACGGATCCGAATTTTGGCAAGCTTACGTCCATGCATTTCTATGCCTGGAAGAAAGGCTTGAAAACCGGAATGTATTACCTGCGCTCAACGGCTGCAGCCGATGCCATCAAGTTTACCCTTGACAGGAAGACTACTAAAGACCAGCCGGAAGTTGCCGACAAAGAAGAAGTTCCTTCTAAAAAGGTAGCTGCCAATGAGCCAGTTGTGGCTTATTCTGCTAAAGATGACTACGACCAAAAGCGATCTGACATGAGTTGCTCACTGGACAATCCAGATGAGTGTGAGGCTTGCGGCAGTTAACTGGTTAAAATTCAAATTAAAACCCCGCTTTGACATTGTTGAGGCAGGGTTTTTTATTGTGCCCCTGCCTTGATTTCATCCACCACAGCCGGATCCAACAGGGTAGTCACATCACCCAGATTAGAAGTATCTCCTTCAGCTATCTTCCTTAGTATTCTCCTCATAATTTTCCCGGACCTGGTCTTTGGCAATCCACTCACGAATTGAATCTTATCCGGCTTGGCAATGGGGCCAATAATCTTGGAAACAGATTCAATGATTTCTTTGCGCAGGTGATCTTCTTCGCGGGGTGTATCATAACAAATAACAAACGCATAGATGCCTTGTCCTTTTACATCATGTGGAAACCCTACTACAGCGGTTTCACACACTGCAGAATGTTCATCAATAGCACTTTCAATTTCTGCAGTTCCTAAATTATGACCCGATACAATGATGATGTCGTCCACCCTTCCCGTAATGCGGTAATAACCTTCTTCGTCTCGCTTGCATCCATCACCCGTAAAATATTTTCCCGGAAACGTGGAGAAGTAAGTATCCTTAAATCGCTGATGATCTCCGTAGATGGTGCGGGCCATTGACGGCCACGGAAACTTTATGGCCAGGCGACCTTCTACCGCCATACCCTTTACCTCTTTGCCCCCCTCGTTCATGATAATGGGCTGAATCCCTGGCATCGGGAAAGTGGCAAATCCTGGCTTTAGCTTCGTCACGTTGGCAATCGGAGACAGCATAAAGCCACCGGTCTCGGTTTGCCAATAGGTGTCTACAATAGGGCACTTACCCTTGCCAATATGCTTATCATACCAATGCCAGGCCTCTTCGTTAATGGGCTCCCCCACTGTCCCCAATACCTTCAAAGAGCTTAAATCGTGAGCGCGCACAAAACTCAGCGGTGCTTTTTCCAGTGCCCTGATAGCCGTAGGTGCCGTGTAAAAAATATTTACCCGATGCCGTGCCACCACCTGCCAGAATCTTCCCCAGTCCGGCCATGAGGGTACGCCCTCAAACATAACAGTGGTGGCACCCGCGGAAAGTGGACCATAAATAATATACGAATGGCCCGTTATCCAGCCAATGTCTGCGGTACACCAGTAAACTTGTCCCTCTTTATATTGAAATGCAGTTTTAAAGGTGTAGTTGGTGTACACCATGTACCCTCCACAGGTATGCACCATGCCTTTGGGTCTTCCCGTGGATCCTGAAGTATAGAGTATAAACAACAGGTCTTCAGCATCCATTTCTTCGGCATCACACTTGCTTGCCTGTCCGGCAGGCAGGTCATTTGCTTTATTAATTTCTTCGTGCCACCATAAGTCATATCCAGGTTTCATGTCAGGCTGTTGATGAATGTGATCAACCACAAGCACATTTTGCACCGTGGGGCATTCACCTACCGCTTCATCTACAATTCCTTTAAGGTCTATCGTCTTTGCACCCCTCAATCCGCCATCACTGGTGATTACGATTTTGCAACCAGCATCCGTTATGCGATCGACCAATGATCGTGAGGAAAACCCGGCAAATACAATGGAGTGCACCGCACCTATTCGCGCGCAGGCAAGCATGGCATACGCCAGCTCAGGAATCATAGGAAGATAAATGCAAACCCGATCACCTTTACCAACTCCCAGATTCTTCAGCATGTTGGCTGTCTGGCAAACTTTGCTGTGCAACTCTTTGTAGGTGATGTGTTTCGCTTCGGCCTTGGGATCGTTTGGTTCCCAGATAATGGCGGTCTGGTTGGCCCTTTTTTCAAGGTGCCGATCCAGACAATTTTCAGTAATGTTCAATTTTCCTTTGAGGAACCATTTTACATCCGGCTTTGCAAAATCCCATTCTAAAACTTTATCCCATTTTTTCCTCCAAACAAAGTCGCTGGCTATCTCAGCCCAAAATGATTCAGGATCGGCAACGCTGCGATCGTATATTTCCTTGTATTGCTTGAAATCTTGGATGGGTCGATTCATAAACTCAGGATAAGTACAAACAGAAATATACTGTCATTTATAGCTAAATTCAACACCTTATACCTTTAACGAGCTCCGGATAAATGAAAGATTCCCTTAGCAACTTTCTCGATGATCTGCTTATTGTAGTGGTGCTCTACCAACAAAAAATCATTGATGCCAAGTCCTGGACATCATTGATGACCGCATTGCCGGCACGGGCAAGTGTATTTCTATTTGACAATGGTGAAGTTTCACAAGAGGTTCCTCCGGCTATATTTAATTTATATTATCATCGTAGTCCAAAAAATGTTGGGGTAGCGGGCGCATTCAATGCGGCATGGCATAAGGCCAGGCAACTGGATAAGCAGTGGATTTTGCTATTGGATCAGGATACTGAAGTATCCTACCAATTGTTTGAATCTTTCTACCATTCAATAACAAAATTTCCTGCTATTAAAATGTTTGCTCCAATCTTAAAAGACAAAAAGGGAGTCTTATCTCCATTCTATTTCAAAAAGGGAATAAGTAAGAGGCTTAGGAAAGTAGAAGAAGGTGTTTTTCAATTTGAAAACCGAAGAGTTGCCAACAGCGGAACTTTAGTTAAGACAATGGTATTTGACCAGGTCAATGGATTTGACGAGCGACTCCCATTGGATTACAGCGATATTTTTTTTCAGGAGAAGATCAGCAGGCATAATCCATCGTTTGTGGTGGTGCCCGCTCAGTTAAGTCACCAATTTTCAGGTTCTGAAAATCAAAATTTTAATACAAGTGCATCAAGGTTTCAATTATTTTGTGAAAGTTGCATCACGATGGCATCGATAACCGGCAATAGAAACAATTATTATTTGACATCTCTAAAAAGAGCTATCCATTTGAGCTTTATCCATTTTTCCACCGCGTTTATTTCGCTTCACTTTCAAAAATGGAGCCGGGCATGAATCCCTACTTCGCGTATTCAGCTTCATTTCTCATTGCGCTCGTTGTCTATTCATTGGGATGGTCCAACGCTTACCCACGTTTAAGCCTTCCACTGTTTGGCTTTTTGTTTGCCACCATAATCATTTTTGCGCTTCTTGGATTTTTATGGAGAAAAAAACTAAATCTAATTGTGCTTCAGCTTCCATTAGATTCTAGTCCCATTCGAATCACTTTTTTTATTTACATATTTTGGCTGTTAGAGTTTATATATGAAGGAGGTGTTCCATTGGTTAAAATAGTACTACGTCAACCTTATGATTATATTCATTTCGGTATTCCAACCCTACACGTTTTCATCGTTACATTCAGCTCTTTTTACACAATCTACCTTTTTCAACTTTTTATATCGACCAGGAAAAAAAGTGTTTTATGGTTCTACCTGATTAATTTATTTGCCGCCATCCTGATCTACAATCGCGGCATGGTAATTTTCAACCTTGCTGCAAGTTTTTTATTATACATTCATCATGTCAAATTAATTCGACCAAGACATTTAATTGCTGCCCTCTTTGTTGTTGTTATTAGTCTGTTTTTATTCGGGGTATTTGGCAACCTAAGGGTAGCGCAGATCGACCGAGCCCCCTACACCAATTCAACTTTTCTTTCCACTGGAGACGCCAGCAAGGATTTTAGAAATTCAATTATTCCCAAAGAATTTTTCTGGCCGTTTATTTATATCTCCTCACCATTGGCCAATCTCCAGGAAAACATCAACCATGCGGACAGACACAGCCTGGCCTGGCCATGGTTTCTTAAGATGGTAAACAACGAATGGGTTCCGGACTTCATTTCGAAGCGCATAAACAAATGGTTCAAAATACCCCATCCGGGAGAATATCGAATTGAGCGATATTTTAATGTTTCCACTGTTTATTCCATCTCCTTTAGCCACCAAAGCTGGGCAGGAATGATCATTATGTTTCTGTATATTCTCGTTTTTCCATTTATTTATCTGAAACTGCTGGATAAAAATTCTCCCTTTTATCTTACGGGCCTGGCCATTCTCTCTACCATGTATTTGTTTATGGCCTATGACAATACCATCCGATTTACCGGGCTAAGTTTTCAGCTTTTTTACCCTGTCGCGCTTGGTTGGCTGGAGCAGAAAAATTGGTTTAGCCTAAGAAGCGCATCATCCCTTAAATAATACCCCAATTAGTTTTGCATGCCGAATTGGCAAAGCTTGTTGGAACTTCTATTTTTAGTAAAACTTCTTTTGATGGTTTCAATTTGTATGGCAGCGAAGAATGGCGCAATGTTCATCAAGGAACAAATTGATTCCATACTCCCCCAACTTGCGTTAAATGACGAGTTGATTATATCCGATGATCGTTCTGAGGATGATACAGTTGAAATTGTTAATGATTACAATGATCGAAGAATCTTAATAATAGAAAACAGAGGGACCGGTGTAGTTGATAATTTTGAAAATGCCCTAAAACATGCCACTGGCGACAAAATATTTCTGGCCGATCAGGACGACATCTGGGCGCCTCATAAAATACGATCGATGAGTAAACATCTGGAGTCTTATGATGTAGTTGTTTGTGACTGCACCATTGTGGATGCGCATCTTAGGCCTGAATCCTCCTCATTTTTTAAAATCAACAAGTCCAACACTGGACTTATTAAAAACTTTGTGCAAAACTCATATGTAGGATGCTGCATGGCGTTTAACAGGATTGTTTTGAATAAAATTTTACCCTTTCCACGCAACATACCCATGCACGATTTATGGATTGGCCTGGTGGCTGAATTGCATTATTCCGTTTACTTTCTCCCGGAGCAATTGGTGCTTCATCGCAGGCATTCGACAAACGCTTCGAGCACAGCCCGACAAAGTTCAAGGACATTCATGCAAAAGGTGTCAGGTCGTATTGGATTGGCAAGAAACTTACTTCGTACAAAGTATGCATAAGATCAGTGCCTCCATAGTGATCTACAAAAGCAACCCTGGCATGTTGGGCAAAGCAATTGACAGTTATCTAAATGCAACGGCCACATTGGACACCAAACTATACCTGATCGACAATTCCCCGACTGATAACGCACGCTGTTTTGCTGATCACCCCAGAATTGAATATTCCTTTAATAATAAGAATGTAGGTTTTGGAGCAGGGCACAATTTGGCGTTGAAAAAATCTATATCTGATGGGTCAACTTATCACATTGTGCTTAATCCCGATGTTTACTTTGAAAACACATCCATATCAACCCTTCATGATTTCATGGAAGCTAACCCTGATGTGGGTTTATGCATGCCAAAGGTCCTGTACCCGGACGGTCGGATACAGCCGCTGTGCAAATTATTACCATCGCCACGCATACTGATTTTAAGGAGGTTCCTCTTCTTCTTACACAAGCTGCTGGCCAGACAGAATTATTATTACGAATTGCAATTTACCGGATATAACCGGGTAATGAATGTACCGTTTTTATCCGGATGCTTTATGTTTTTGAGAACCGATGTTTTAAGAAAAATTGGACTCTTTGATGAAAGAATATTTCTTTATACGGAGGATGTAGACCTGAGCAGAAGGATCCACAAGCACTTCCGTACTGTTTTTTATCCTGATGTTACCATTTACCATTACCATCAGCGGGGATCCTATAAAAGCACCACGCTGCTCATGCACAATATCCGCAGTGCGATAAAATATTTCAATAAGTGGGGTTGGCTTTTCGATAAGGAAAGGGATTTGATCAATCGAAATGCACTGGTTAGAATTCATAATGAAAACAGGTAGGCCACATATCCATGAGATTATTCTCTTTTCAGGATTGCTGATTGCAGTCATTTCACTTCCTTATTCGATCACTGTGTGTCATGCTGGCATCTTATTGATACTGCTGAATTGGATAGTACAATGGAATTGGAAAGAGAAATTGAAGTTGGCGAAACAAAATTTATCAGTCTTGTTTTTTGTCGCCTTTTTTATAATTCACCTGATCGGTATGTCTTATTCGTATGATTTTGAAAACGCACTATTCAATGTTGAAAAAAAATTCAGTCTCCTGGTGGTGCCGGTTATTCTAGCTACTTCATACATTTCTTTGAATAACAAATTCCTTTTGTATAAATCATTCATTGCTACTTGTTTGATGGCGTGTTTAATCTGCCTTGGAGGATCCACTTACCGTGTTACTGAAGGAATAGACTCTTCTCACCTGAACTTTGGATTGAACCAACCAGAACTGTTGGTCTCCAACCCGTTTTTTAGTAATCAATGGCAAGAATTTTCATATGTCACGCTTTCCTCGAGCATTGGAATACATCCTACTTATTTTTCTATCTATCTCCTTTTGTGTCTGGCCATTTTAATTATTCATTACAACCATCGTTTTATTCATCAATTTATATCAATTGGCCTCATTCTCTTTTTTACCAGTTTTCTTGCTTTGCTGTCTACAAGAATTTCCATTGTGATTATACTGGCATTGATTGCCATTTTATCCGCATACTCCATTATCAAACTTTCAAAAAGTTGGTTTAAAAACTTAGCCATAGGAGCTGGGCTAATTATTCTATTTTTTTCCTTATCAGCTCTTAATCCGGTAAGCCTTTATAGGGAATTCCAGGAACTTAAATCGACACCTCTTTATATTGATGAAAATACACACTATACCAATTCAACCGATATTAGACTGTCACTATGGTGGATCGGCATTAAAACCGCAATGCAATCGAATCCATTGATTGGATCTGGAACGGGCAGCACAGAAGCTAATATGATAGCTACAGCCAATACCCACCGCATTTCAAATGTGTTGAATACAAATGATCCGCATAATCAATATTTAAATACATACATTTCACTAGGTATTACCGGTCTCATTTTACTTTTGGGTTGCTATCTCATACGCGTTAACGCTGCCTGCCGGCCACGAGATTTAACACACATTACATTTATTGGAATCATCCTTATTGCCTCGTTTACAGAATCTTTTCTTGAACTTCAAAAGGGGATTGTATTTTTTGCGCTGTTTCAGTCGCTGTTTACTTTCCGGAATTATCAAAGTGAAGGAGTAACCAAATTGTCATCATTATGAAAGCTATAGTGGTTGACTCCGTTTCAAAAAGTATTTTAAAGACGTTGCTTTATTTCGACATCTTTAATTACCCGCTGAAGTCATTAGAGGTATATCATTTTCTTCAGTCGAATCATGTAACCCCGGAGCTCATTCAGGAAAAATTACAATCCTTATCAAATCAGGGGTTGGCCTTTCAATTTGACCGTTTTTATTCGCTTCAAAACAATACAGACTTAGTTGAAAGGAGACTCAAAGGCAATGATGAAGCAAAGAAGTATCTGGACTTAGCCTCCCGGCAGGCCAGACTTATTCAGCGTTTTCCTTTTGTGAAGTCAGTAATGGCATCAGGCTCACTTTCCAAAGGATATATGGACGACTCCTGTGATCTGGATTTCTTCATTATTACCCAAGCCCGCAGGCTATGGATTGCCCGCACGTTGCTGGTACTCTACAAAAGAATTTTTCTTGGCAACAGTCACAAGTTTTTCTGTGTCAATTATTTTGTTGATGAATGTAACCTGGAGATTGAAGAAAAAAACATTTATACAGCAACAGAATTAGCTACACTAATTCCGCTGTCAGGAAACGCTTATTACGAAAAACTGCTTAAAGCCAACGGATGGATGTTTAACTATTTGCCAAATACAAAAATCAATAAACCATCCTCAGAGAAAAGTGAGATATTCAGGCTCAAAGTTCTTATGGAGTTCATCCTCAATATATTTTTCCCAAGCTTCGTCAATTCTCTTTTAATGAGAAAAACCCTGGATCGCTGGAAAAAACTATATCGGGATAAATACAGTCCAGAGGATTTTAAAGTTGCATTCAAAACGAAAACAGACGTCTCCAAAAATCATCCCAATTATTATCAAAAAAAAGTGATCGATGTTTATCAATCCAAAGTCGCACAATTTACAACCGAGAATAACCTAAGCTGGAAAGCATGAAATCAATATTGCTAACCCATTCCTATTTCTATAAACTGGATCCCAAGCAATGGCGATTTAAGCAACCTTATCCACCACTCGGCACTTTGCTGATTGCTTCCATTTTGAGGGACCTAAATTTCAACATTCACTTTGAAGATGCCTGTTTGAAAGACAATGAGCAGTCCATTATCAACGAAATCAAGCAGTCAAAATACGATTATGTGATCATCTACGATGATGGATTTAATTACCTCACCAAAATGTGTCTTTCCATCATGCGGAAAGCGGCATTCAGCATGATCAAGGCAGCGAAACAAAATAGCAGTACCGTAATCGTATGCAATTCCGACTCTTCAGACCATTATGATAAATACCTTAATGAGGGGGCTGACTATGTTGTACGTGGCGAGGGAGAACAAACAATGCAAGAACTTTTGTTGACAATAGAACATCAGGCAGATGTCTCCGGCATCATGGGCATCTCTTACAAAAAGGGGTCGAAAGTGGTGAATAACGCCAGCCGTACAGTACTCCGAGATTTGGATTCATTGCCATTGCCATCCTGGGATCTGGTAGATATGGATGCCTACCGAAATATTTGGATGAAGCACCACGGTTATTTTTCATTGAACATTGCCACCACACGTGGCTGTCCATTCAAATGCAATTGGTGCGCAAAGCCTATTTATGGCAATAGGTACAATTCACGGTCACCGCAGCATGTAGTTGCTGAAATTGAAATACTAATCCAACAATACAAGCCGGATCATTTTTGGATGTGTGATGATATTTTCGGACTAAAGCCAGGGTGGGTTCAGGAATTTGATAAAATCAGTAGAGAGAGAAACCTTTCGTTTCGCTACAAAATCCAATCACGGGCTGATTTACTTTTAGCAACCGACACCGTAAAATCACTGGCTTCCTCAGGAGCTGAAACCGTTTGGATTGGCGCTGAGTCAGGTTCGCAAAAAATTCTTGACGCAATGGACAAGGGCACTACCATAAAGCAAATCGAAAATTCAACAAGGTTACTAAAGCAGCATGGTATTAAAGTCGGATTCTTTCTTCAATTTGGTTATTTAGGCGAGCAGCGGGAAGATATTGACATGACGTTGCAAATGGTTTTAAAACTGATGCCGGACGAAATCGGAATTTCCATTTCATATCCTTTACCCGGTACCAAATTTTACGAGACCGTGAAGAATAGCATGGAACAAAAACAAAACTGGACAGATTCTGATGACCTGGATATGATGTTTGATGGCGCATACAGTTCCGAGTTTTACAGGCAACTACATCGCTATATTCACAGTGTTTATAGAAAGCACCGTGGTTATCAATACCTGAAGCATTTTTTCAAGAATCCGCTGCAACTAAACTATCATGAGATGAAGGGTGCGTTGGCCACTTTCTATTATATCCCCGATTCGTTTTTGCGCTCTCGCAAACTTACAAAATCATACCTTCAGGAAACATGAACAGTTTCTTCGATGCTGAAGCACCTTCATATGATTTATCCTTTACCTATTCGCCTATAGGCCAATTACAACGTACTCAAGTTTGGGACTACCTTGAAAAGGTCCTGCCAGAGCTGCATGGAATTGAAATACTTGAATTGAACTGTGGAACAGGAGAAGATGCTGTTCATTTGAGTAATAAAGGATATCAAATACTGGCAACAGACATTTCAAAGAACATGCTTGAAGTCGCCAAAACAAAAGCTTCAAAAGCTGATGGTGGAAAAAACATTTCATTTCAGTCATTAGACTTATCGAACATAAGTTATCTGAACGGGAAGAAATTCGACATGGTGCTCTCCAATTTTGGAGGGCTTAATTGTATTGATGCTAAAGCATTAAATAAAATCTTTATTGAAGTTGCAAATCTTCTAAAAAGCAATGGGCGTTTCATAGCGGTGATCATGCCCAGGTTTTGCCTTTGGGAATTTGTTTACTATTCCATAAAACTTAATGGCTCAAAAGCCCTCAGGAGAATAAGAAATAAAACCACAGTCCAACTGGAAAATGATTCGCTACCTGTATGGTATTACAATCCTGGAATGGTAAAAAAATGTATTAGGAGTAAATTTAAAATTAGACAGTATCAACCCATTGGAATTGCGATCCCTCCATCCTATTTAAACGCAGCGTTTGAAAAGAGAAAGGCGCTATTGTCAGCACTTGAAAAAATGGAGCGTAAATTGAATCGATTCAAGTGGCTAAGTAATCTGAGTGATCATTTTCTAATTGACCTACAATTGAAATGACGGTGCTGTTGACCCATGGTTATTTCCTTGAAGAGGATGCAAAGGAGCAGCAAATCATGCGTCCCTATCCCCCGTTGGGTCTATTGTACATTTCATCTTATTTGGATGAACATGGCATTCAAAACGTCATTTTTGACACCACATTTTCTGAGATAAGGAAGTTGTTTAATCATATAGACGAGCACCAGCCTTCTATCATTGGCATCTATGTCAACCTAATGACCCGACCCAATGTATTGAAGTTGATAGACTACGTTAAAACAAATCATGCTTCAACCAGGATCATTCTCGGTGGCCCGGAAGTGACGCACCATGCAAATAACTTTTTGCATCATGGTGCCGATTACATCGTGATGGGCGAGGGAGAACAAACCCTGCTGGAACTGGTTAAGTACATTCAATCAGGAGAAGATGAAAATCAAATTGAAGGCATTGATGGAATTGCATTTATTAAAAACGGAATTTTTAAACTCAATAAAGACCGGGCCAAACTAGAAGACCTGGACAAACTTCCAATTCCCAATAGGAATAAAATAAACCTGTCACTGTATTTGGATGCGTGGAAAGGTCACCACGGACAAAACGCCATATCTGTGAGTACCATGCGTGGATGTCCGTACACCTGCAAGTGGTGTAGCCGGGCTGTCTACGGCCTTAGCTATCGGAGAAGGTCTCCGGAAAAAGTAGTTGATGAGCTCATCCAAATTCAAAAAGAATTCAATCCGGATACCATCTGGTTTGTTGATGATGTTTTTACTATTAATTATCGATGGCTGCGCGCCTTTTCAGAACTGGTGGTTGATAAAAAAGTAAACATCCGTTATGAATGCATCACCCGGGCAGATCGGTTAAATGAAGAAGTAATTCAATTATTGAAATCTTCAGGTTGTTTTAGGGTATGGATAGGCGCGGAAAGCGGGTCACAGGAAATCATAGATAACATGGATCGCAGGGTGGATGTATCTGTGGTGCGTGACATGATACACCTCACCCAATCCAATCAAATGGAGGCCGGCACGTTTATTATGCTGGGCTACCCGGGTGAAACGGAAAAAGACATTGAGCTAACCATTGACCATCTTAAAAATTCAAATCCAGACCATTTTACCATCACGCTGGCTTACCCAATAACAGGTACGGAGTTTCATGACGAGATCGAAGGTTTGATAACTACCGATTTGGATTGGAGCTCCAGCACAGATCGTGAATTGGATTTTAAGAGAACCTATCCTCGAAAATATTACAATTATGCCATTAAAAGAGTGGTTAATGAAGTAAAGTATTTTAAAAGCCGAAGGGCCGGTTTGCGAATAAGTCCACTTCTTTTCAAACTGAAATCCGTAGTAGCCAAAACGGGAATGCTGCTATCAAAGACATTTTAAAAATAACTGTTGTGAACGATTCCATTTTTGCAACTTTCAAAAAAACCGTATCCATACTGAGTACTTCACAAAAACGAAGCACAAGGATACAGGTTTTATACTCGCTTGTTTACGCCTTCCTTGAGTTGATATCGGTTGCCGTTCTAATTCCACTTATTTCGCAACTGAATCATTCTGCTTCACCTGGTCTTTTTAATCTTCAATTTCCTGAATTAGAAAATCATTTATTACTGCTTATCCTCCTGATTGCGATAACTTTCTTACTGAAAAATGTAGCCATCATGGTTATTACTTCAAAGCAGGCTCACTTTACTAGTGATATTTCAACCGAACTATCACTTCTGCTCTTCAACAATTTTTACAAACAAAGTTGGCTAAATTACATTCAAGTCAACACTGAAGACTACATCCGTAAAATCAAAGAGGTACCATCAGATTTTGCTCACCACGTACTTCATAATTTTATAAGAATCATCACTGATATACTCACTGGTCTTGTTTTGATCACCTTTCTTTCCCTGGCAGAGATCCGTACCCTTTTTGTGCTTGTCGGAATGGTGCTTCCGGTATGGGTGATTTACTTGATTTTCAAGAAAACAGTCATTCAGAATATCAATAAATCATTTCGGGAAATCACACCCATCACTTCAGCGGTTCTCGCTCAAAGTGTGGAGAGCTTCATGGAAGCAAGGTTGTATGGAAAGGAAAACTATTTTTTGAATAAGTACGCTATGCTTCGCAAAACGTCAAGTGATTACCTGGCCAAACTGAAAGCTGCCTCCTATGCCCCGGCACTTTTTTTTGAGGTGGCCGGCATCATCATCATTCTTGGACTGCTTTATTATGCCACTCTATTCCCTGACAAAAGTACATTCTTGCAACTCATTGCACTGGTAACCATTGCTGTGTACAAGATATTTCCCATTCTCAATCGTATGCTCAATGGGGTTGTTCAGGTGATGGCATACCGGTATACCGTAAAAGAATTACAATTTGCACTTGAGGCAAAGAAAGAAGAACATGCCAGTCATCAGGTGGTATTTAATGAAGAAATTGTCCTGAATAATATTTCATTTTCCTATCCCAGCAAGAGCAGTCATTTTAAATTGAAAAATATTAACCTGGAAATAAACAAAGGTGACTTTATTGTCATTACAGGACCATCAGGATCAGGCAAGACAACGCTGCTCAACATTTTGGCTGGACTCCTTGATGGTTACTCCGGAGAAATAAAGATTGACACAAAATCCATTTTGCCTGAAAAACATTCCTGGAACTCTCATCTTGGGTTTGTGTCTCAAACTCCTGTAATACTGCACGATAGCATAAAGAAAAATATTGCATTTGGGACGAATGAAGAAGAGATCAACAATGCACTTGTTTCAACTGCAGCCAAAGCGGCCATCATTTTTGATTTTATCAGCGAACTCCCAAATGGGTTTAAAACGCAATTGGGAGAAAATGGCCTAACCATTTCAGGGGGTCAACGCCAGTGCATTGCATTGGCCAGGGCACTTTATCATCAGCCCAAAGTGCTATTACTTGACGAACCCACCAATCAACTGGATGAATTCAATAAGAAGAAACTTTTGCAATCATTGAAAAATTGTCAATCGAATGGATTGACCATCCTTTTAGCAACACACGATTTGATAGCACTGGGGTATTGCAACAAACACGTTGCGTTGAGAAATGGATCTGTAGAAAGTACAACGCCTCATTAAAACTCAGGTTCTACGCATTCCAGTTTTGACCTATATCCTGTCCAATAAGGATTTTTCCCGGCCATTATTTTGGCAATGGCAGCTGACGTGGCTCTTCCCATTTCATGTTCTCCTTTCATCAGGAAGTACAACAGGTTTCCAAAAAGCGACCAAACAAACCAAAAACTCCTTTTTGCGGAATTTTCTTTTCGCTTGAGAAAGTAATGAAGGGCCAGCACTCGCCTGTAATAGCTCAATGCTTTAGTTAAGCGATTTTCCTGATTGCGATGATGCTTTGCATAGGTGGATGAAAGGACATGGATGGATTGAGGATAAGGGAAGTTAATGGCTACGCCATAGTTATCTCCAATACCATGTGGATCAAGCACCAGATCAAATGGTGAGTCCATCAACCATTGCTTTTGTACCAGACTTGCCCCCAAGGGGTAAACGGTAGTGGTGGTAACCTCATGCTTCCATTGTGTAAGAATGGGCCAACCTGCCAGGCTTGTACCATTTCCTCTTTTGGCATACCATTTCCTTATCAAGCTAAATGGGAGAGTAAACTTCACATTGTTTAAATCACCCCACACAGATAATTGAAAAACAAATCTCCAAGTAGCGTCCAGCGCTCCCTTTAGTGGATATTGATCTACCCATCTATTGGCTTCCAACTGCAAAAGACGACCTGCAACTGCACCGCATTGCTCGTTTTCCGTGATAAAGGTTTTGAGCGACAACAAATAATTGTCAGGAAGTTCGATATCATCATCACACAATAAAATCCAATTGTATTTAGCAGCCGCAATTCCGTCATTTCTTTGTTTGCATACAGATGGAGAGGAATGGAGATACAGAATGGATAATTGATTGAACTCCGATCTCAGCTTTTCTGAATCCAGATTAGTGTCGCTGGAGTCCACAATGATAACTTCATCCGGAAGAGATGTTTGTTCATTCATCGATTTTAAGCAGCGCCTGAGGCTTTCCGTGCGATTTCTTGTTGGAATTACAGCGCTAACTTTGATCATCTGCTTTCAGGAAAATACACCTTCTTTAGCTCTGCTACGTGCCAATTGATGTCATGAGCCTTTGCCCAGTCATAAGCACGGTGCCGAATAGCTTCATACCTTGATTGGTCTTTTATAAGTCCCTCGATTGCCTCCACCATTCCATCCACATCTCCAGGTGGCACGGTCACACAGCATTCTTCAGAAAGATCTGCCATTATTCCAATATGGGTACCGCAAACAACCGCGCCATAAGCCATAGCCTCAATGGCGGCCATGGGCAAACCTTCAAACCAGGAAGTATGCAACAGGAAATGAGCTTGTTGGTAATTCTCCTTCATTGAGCTGTATGGCAAGGCACCCACGCACGTAACGATCTCATTCAAACCCAAATCTGAAATCATGTCATCAAATGCCGCCCCGTAATTCGAGCCAATAATTTTCAATACACAAGGAATTTTTTTTGATAATATTTTCATTGCCTCCAACAGCATCCTTTGATTCTTAACGGGATGATAAAAGCCAACGTGCAAAAGTTGAATCGGATAAGTTAATTGCTTTAGACTAATATGCTCAACCTCTATCCCTCGGGGAAGAATAATTACCCTTCGGTGCATGCCAAGATTATGCTCGAGATCTTTTGCCTGCCACCGTGACATAAAAACCAAATGATCGGAGCGTTCGCACACTTGTCTGGTGATCTTTTTCAAATGGGCCTTACGTAGGTCACCAAAGTCCCGATCCGGCAAAACAGCAATTTCTCCAGCGTGGATGGTTGTTATCCACTGTATTTTGAAGAGTGAATTTATCCTAAGAGCAAGCTTACCAGCCGGGAATGGAGATTGCGCATGCAAACAATCGTATTTCTGCTTGAAGTGATCCCGACAGAAAAGCAAAAGCAAATAGTAAAATTTCAAAAATTGAGGCAAGAAAGCCGGTGCGTATCTGGTTCTGATATGACCGGGAACTTTTGATGTTGATACCGGAATAAAGGAATAGATGGTGATATCTATTGAGGCAGACAACTTCTCCAAAGTAATCGCCATTGCCGGAATACCTTGCTGAAGCACGCCACTGCCCACCATGCCAACGCCAATCATAGCCAACCGCTTTCTTTTCACTTTATTAAACTTTGGTACAACTCGTCAAATTTGTCTACGGTCCATTCTATATCATGGGTCATCGCCCATTGCAAAGCTTTATCTCGTTTATCTCTTCTTAGGGATTCATCATTCCAAATTGCCAATACCTGCTTTGCTGCTGCCTGGTGGTCTCCACATAGAAAAATTTCGAAATAATCAGGCCCTAGATCCGCCACGATTCCCACGGGTGTTGAAACCACCGGCAGGCCGCTAGCCATCGCCTCAATGATTGTTGCCGGAAGGCCTTCATACAATGAGGTATGCAACATGATATCGGCCCAATGAAATTGCTTATGAACATCAGCGTATGGAACAGCCCCATCAAAAGTTACACAATCATCAAGTTTAAACTCTTGAACCAATCGTTGCAATTTCCCATTCAAATGATCCGGGCCAATCATTCGCAACTCTGCCGGATGTTTGCGCCTGATTTCGTTGAACGCACGCAGCAACGTTTCCTGATCCTTTACTTCGGTTAAATTTGCCACATGTAAAATTCTGATTTTATCTATGGGTTGCTTTTGAGCTGGGTAAAATATCTGAGTATCTACACCAAACGGAATTACAGTGTAATTTTTTCTTCGCAATCCATGATTTTGCATTTGTGTTGCTTGAAATTCAGATATAAAATTCAGTGATGTTGCTTTATGGCAAGTCCACAGTGTCCACTTTTTTGATCTCCCTCCCAGCATGTTTCCGTAATTAATTTCGGGTATTGCTGCGGCCTCTCCTCCATGCGCACTTGCAATGCTGTTGATGCCCAGCAGTCGCCCGAGAACTACAGCAATAGTTGCCGCAGGATAAATCCAGATGCCGTGAATGAGTTGATATCTTTTTATAATGTGATCAACAATAAATAGCACGACAAGGATCGCCATACGCAACCATGTATTGGGTATCCACCTGGCTGCAGATTGAAATCTGAAGTTTTTTGAAATAAAGTCGGGATTGGATGGCAATATGGAGAAAACCGTTATTTCATGCTCAGCAGCCAAACGAGAAACAAGATTGTGAAGAGCAGGAGTGCCCTGAGAAAAATTCCCTCCTCCAATTCCTCCATAAATCCAAATGGCTACCCTCATCGATTTGCTTTGGCTAAAAGTTGACAACTTTTTTCAAAAACAAATTCAGGACTGTATCTCGTTAAACATCTGTTGTCCTTAAAAATGCACTCAGCCAACATGCAGGGCCCGCATTCCATGTCCGATGCATCCAAACAATTGGATAAATCTCCCTGAGGGCCTGACCAATCTTTTCTGCTGGAACCAAAGAGCGCTAAAGTCGGAACGGATTGAACCCATGCCATGTGCATCAATCCTGAGTCTTCTGTCACCACAAGCATTGACTTGTTGATCACCTGAAAAGCCTCAAGTACTGATGTTTTCCCGGATAAATTAATACAATGGCTTCCCAAAGCTGACTGGATTTTTAATGCCTTGTCTTTATGCGGATTGATTAGCATAAGCACAAATTGGACGGATTGATTTCTACTCAACCAAATTTTGGCCAATTGAATATAATTTTCTACGGGCCAATTCCTTGAAGGTAAGTTACCTGCCGGGTTAAGCACTATCAATTTTGATGATTGATCCCATCCATTTTCTACCAGAACCTGATCAACAATTGTGATCTTCCTGAACTTAAAAGAAGAATCAATGGTGATGCCTTTAAAGCCGATTGCTTCAATTGTCTTTTGCGTTCTTACTCCTGCTGAAACGGCTGCGAATTTATCAAATTCGCTGAACGCTTTTGGAAACAACAAAAACCTGATCACATGGCTGATCTTGTTGTTTTGTAAATCAAGGACAGCATCATAATTGTACCACCACAACTTCGGCAACTGCAACAAAGCAAGTACAAACTGAATTTTTGCATTGCGCCATCCACCTATTGCAATAACTTTTTCAAATAGCTCCAATGACTTCGGAATGTTGCTTACCTCCTTTCGCGTAAAAAAGTGAAGTATTGTATCAGGATATTGATTCTTTAGACTCTGCAAATAAGGTAGTGTGATGACCGTGTCACCAAGGGCCTGAAATCGCATCACCAGAATCTTCCTGGGTGGCTTTTTGTCTCTCCACGGTTTAGATCGGATTTTCAATTTCACCTTTAAAGATAGGACTCTTTAAAGCATGTATTCTACCGCTATGGCCACTAAAGACCCGACAATAGCCACCGCCAGTTTTCTGGCATTGAAGCGGTGATCCGGACTGCTTTCAAACACGATGGTAGTGGAAATATGAAGAAAATTACCACTCACCACAGCATAAAGAAATATCAAACCTGTTTCGGATAGCAAATTTATCTCCACAAAGTATTCACTGATAAACAGCCCCAACGGAGCTGCCAGGGAAAATACAACCAGGTATGGGATGGCCCTGCGCTTTGAATGCAGTTGATCGGACAACACCGCCATCAAAGCGAATGCCGCAGGTGCTCTATGAAGAACGATGCCCAAAAGAATGGCATAGATGTCATGATCAAAATTGATAGAATCGGGTTGCGCCACCATTCCCCCCTCCAAAAAGGCATGCACACACAATGCTGCAAGCAATATCAGTGACGATATTTCAGCATGACTCTGCGAGTGGGTGTGATGCTCATGCGTATGGATGTGACCATGTTCTATTCCAGAAGTGAAATACTCCAGCAGCTGCTGCAGGAAAAAGCCAACCAAAACAAACAACCCAATCAACTCTACCTCAGCATACTGCCTATAGAGCTCCGGTAAAATATGAATAACGGTAATCGCAAACAGGTATGAGCCGGCAAAGACAAGCAATAGTTTGTAATTGCCGCTTCGTCCTTTGGGAACAAGGTAAATCAATAGTCCCGCCAACAAGGGAGTGAAAAACAATATTAGCATTGTCATCATTTGCTGTTCTTTAAAGTAATTGAAGAACTGACACCAGGTGTGGCAAAAGTTTTGACACCCTCATCCGTGGAATAAATAAGAAAAGCCTCTACACCATCCAACATTGAAAGCTTTTCAATAGCTTTTTCATGCCCCATCACCATCAATGCAGTTGCCCAGCCATCCGCTGTCATGCAGTCCGGTGCAAAGACAGATGCACTCAGCAGCTGATGTTGAATCGTATATCCCGAGGAAGGATCAATGGTATGAGAATATTTGATTCCATCCTCCTCATAAAAATTAAAATAGTTTCCTGAGGTAGCCATGGCCATATCCTTTAATTGAGCGTAAGCCATAAATGACTGGCTTTCATAAGTTGAATTTGGGTTCAGAATACCCACCTCCCAGGGTTTTTCCAGCTTAATGTTTTGTCCCCTGGCAGATACTTCTCCGCCAATTTCAACGAACATATCTGAAACCCCCTTAGACTTCAAAAATTCAAGCACCACATCCACACCATACCCTTTGGCAATCGCACTAAAATCCAATTGTACGCGAGCATCCTCCTTCCAAGCACTATCGGCATTGAATTTTACTTTTTCAAACCCTACAAATTGCATGATCGAATCCAATTGCAAGCTGTCGGGCTTCATCTTTTTGCCAGGGCCGAATCCCCAGGCATTGACCAATGGCATAACAGTGGGGTCAAAAGCACCATCCGACTCATGTTCAATTTCTTGAGATTTTTCAATTACCGGAAAGAAATAGGGCAGGTTGAACACATGGGAATGTGCCTTGTTGAACTGTGATATCTCTGAATCAATGATGTATGTACTTAGTGATTGATTAAAAACGGTTAACAGCGAATCTATGGAGGGCTTGAAATTCCTGGTGTCATTGTCAAAGTAAATGATGTGATAAGTGGTGCCCATCGTTGAACCTTCAATCTTGATAGGCTCATCAGTATTCCATTGTCTATATTTGAAAACAGCGTATACCAATACGAAAATCAGAATGGAATAGAGTGTATTTTTGGCCCGGTTGGTCATCCAAAGTGTGATATTTTCGCAAAATAAAGGAAATAGTTGACAGCCGAATCTGAATAAGGCCATAATGCTATTGGGTCCATCTCCATTAACCAAGACCATCAACTTTTCATTACTTTTGAGGTCATGCGTGAAGATTACCTTAGTGCCGATGATGATGCCATGAGCCCTGCCGAAAAGGAGGTAGAAAGGGCTTTGCGCCCACTTTCTTTCAAAGATTTTACGGGGCAGCATAAAGTGGTTGAAAACATTAAGGTCTTTGTTGAGGCTGCTAAAAAACGAAGTGAGCCATTGGATCATGTGTTGTTGCATGGGCCCCCAGGATTGGGCAAGACCACATTGAGTCACATCATTGCCAACGAATTGGAATCAAGAATAAAAGTTACCTCCGGGCCGGTACTGGATAAGCCAGGTGATCTTGCAGGGTTGCTTACCAACCTGGAGGCCCACGATGTGTTGTTCATAGATGAGATCCACAGGCTCAATCCGATAGTAGAGGAGTATCTCTATTCAGCAATGGAAGATTTTAGGATCGACATCATGTTGGATTCGGGACCCAATGCCAGATCTGTTCAAATCACCCTCAGCCCTTTTACACTCATAGGAGCTACGACCAGAGCGGGGTTGTTAACCTCACCATTGCGCGCGCGCTTTGGCATTAACTCGAGACTGGAATATTATGATTCCGATTTATTGACCACCATCATCAAAAGATCAGCTGGTATATTGGATACCCCACTGGAAAACGATGCTGCCCATGAAATAGCCAGAAGAAGCAGAGGCACTCCTCGAATTGCCAACAATCTATTAAGAAGAACGAGGGATTTTGCGCAGATCAAAGGTGATGGAATCATTACACTGGCCATTGCCCAAATGGCGTTGAAAGCCCTGGATGTAGATGAGAATGGCCTGGATGAAATGGACAACAGGATACTAAGTACCATCATTGAAAAATTTAAGGGCGGTCCGGTAGGACTAACCACCATTGCTACCGCTGTCGGAGATGAAGCAGAAACCATAGAGGAAGTGTACGAACCTTTTTTGATACAAGAAGGATATATCAAACGCACAAGCAGAGGCCGGGAAGCCACAGATCTGGCCTACAAACATCTTAAGATTCCAAAACCAGGAAGAGCCGGAAGCCTGTTTGAGTAGATTTCAATCCACCAAAGTCCATTAAAGTTAGAAACAATTCTGAATCCAAAAACCAACCTTGAATAAACAGGCAACAACGCAATTCATTAAGTCGACTGCGGCCGCACTGGGATTTAGCTTTTGTGGTATTTCCAAAGCCGAGTTCCTCAAAGACGAAGCTCCAAAACTAGAGGAATGGCTTAAACGTGGCTATCAGGGAAAGATGGGCTATCTCGAAAATCACTTTGATAAAAGACTGGATCCCATACGGCTCGTGCCAGGCGCCAGATCCGTGATAAGTCTCATGTGCAACTATTACCCCAAACAGGATTTGGGTGCACATTCCAAATTAAAGATTGCCAAGTATGCATATGGAGAAGACTATCATTTTGTGGTGAAGGATAAACTGAAAACACTGGTAGATAAAATAAGAGAAACGGTAGGTGATATAAACGGTAGAGCTTTTGTGGATTCTGCTCCAGTGATGGAGCGGGCATGGGCAGCAAAAAGTGGATTGGGCTGGATTGGCAAGAACAGCTTGTTGCTCAACAAAAAAGCAGGAAGTTTTTTCTTCCTAGCAGAATTGATCATTGATTTGGAATTGGATTATGACGGGCCCATGCCGGATTACTGCGGCACCTGCACGGCTTGTATGGATGCATGTCCTACTGATGCCATTCCCGAGCCTTATGTTGTTGATGGAAGTAAATGCATCTCATACTTTACCATAGAGCTTAAAGAAGAGATTCCACAGTCGATGAAAGGCAAGTTTGAGAATTGGATCTTTGGTTGCGATATCTGTCAGGATGTATGTCCATGGAATCGCTTTTCATCACCCCATCAGGAGACCAGGTTTACGCCCTCAGAAGATGTAAAAGATATGGTGTCTGGGGACTGGAAGGACCTCAGTAAAGAAGTCTTTAAAAAAGTGTTCAAAAAATCTGCCTTACAACGGGCTGGTTATAAAGGATTGAAGAGAAACGTTGATTTCGTCAAGTCCGAGAAAAAATAAACCCCGACAATGCCGGGGTCTGTTAGTGATTTTAACTTCTGATTTAGCCAGTCATTACAAAGCAGCGATTCAAAATCGCCCCATGTTCTTCCTCATAATTGGCGTAACACCAATTTTTGAGTTCCTGAATTTCATCGGCAATTAACATCTTAATTGCCTTTCTCAACTCTTTTTCGAAGAGTTTTGCATCAAAACTTACCCTTGCCAAGACGGTTTTAACGTAATTCAGCATTTTTCTCATCCGCGAAATAAAATTTAAGTTTGTGCAGTGATTTTCGTAGTAACCGTTAATATACAAAAACAGTTAAAGTCAAAAAAGAACTCGCTTCTTTTGAAAGAACGAAATCTGTGAATTGAAGTTGTATGAATTTGAAGCCCGTTTTTTTTCTTTTTTTAGGCGTTTTTGCAACCTGTTCGAGCAGCATTCTTGCTCAAAAAATCCAGATTGATTTGGGGCCTGATGAGATTGGTGAGAATCAGGCATGGACGATCACCATCACTGTGAGTAACGACAGGCTCAAGAATTATGACAATTTCCCTGATATTGAGGGATTTAGGAAAAGAGGCACCTCCACTCAATCTCAAACCAGCATTGTAAACGGTCAAATCAGCTCATCCCAGAGCGTTGTCATGTCTTATTTGCCTACTCGCCAGGGTGTTTTCACACTTCCTGCTTTCAAAATGAAGGTAAATGATGAGATTATTTCATCCCCGGGAAAAAAAATTACGGTTGGGCCACCCATTCAATCCCAGCAAAGAGATCCATTTAGAAGCCTATTCGATCGCGATCCGGCAAGCGACTTTTTCGGGAGGGGGGAAACTGAATTTGTGGATGTCAAAGAAGATGCACTTTTGGCTTTGACAACCAACAAGAATGAGGTTTACGTAGGCGAAGGCTTCACCACCACCCTGTCGTTTCTTGTGGCCGACAACAATCGTGCCCCCATGCAATTTCATGACTTAGGAAAACAACTATCCGATATCCTGAAAAAATTGCGCCCATCCACATGCTGGGAAGAAAATTTCAACATTGAAAATATCGAAGGCGAATCGATAGAGATTAGCGGCAAAAACTATACGCAGTACAAAATATACCAGGCCACTTTTTATCCACTCAACACACAACCCATCACATTTCCAAGCGTAGGCCTGGAGATGATCAAGTTCAAAGTGGCCAAGAACCCATCCTTCTTTGGCCAAAACAGGCAGGAAGATTATAAGACATTTTACTCTTCGCCTAAGCAGGTAACCGTAAAAGAATTGCCTCCGCATCCTTTGAAAGAAAGTGTTGCCGTGGGGAACTACAAACTTGATGAAAGGCTTCAATCCATGAACCTAAAGACTGGTCAGAGTGCCTCTTTTGATTTTAGTATATATGGAGAAGGTAATATCTCCGCCATTGAAAAGCCCCAAATCAAAAAAGACAACAATTTCGATTTTTACGAACCTAACATGAAGCAAAGTATAAAACGCGAAAATGGTCGCGTGGCAGGCACCAAATCCTTCAGCTATTATATCATACCCAAGGAACCGGGTAATTATGATCTGGGAGATTATTTTCAGTGGGTCTATTTTAACCCAACCATGAAGAAATACGACACCTTAAGATCTCAATACGTGGTCAGCGTCTCAGGTGAAAGTCAACAAAACCAAGGCATTGAAAGCAAGGACACCGGCTCCTTCTATGACCGAATCAATGTCGTTGACAATACATTACATTCGTCAATTGATGGCAATTGGATGAAAATTGGGGCAAATCTTTTTATCTTGCTCATGCTGGGGGCTTCGGTGTTCCTGGTATTCAAGAAATGATTTCTAAATTCCACATTCAAAATTTACTCTTGAATTTTGAACATTAAATTTTGAATGAATAGCTACGGTACACTCTTCCGAATAACGTCCTTTGGTGAATCTCATGGGCCTTCCATTGGTGTGGTTATCGATGGCTGTCCGGCAGGACTTGCCTTTGATGAAGCTTTTATCCAGGCGGAGCTTGATCGGAGAAAACCCGGTCAGTCAAAAATCACAACACAGAGAAAGGAAAGCGACACTTTCAAGTTACTGTCCGGGGTATTCGAGGGAAAAACCACAGGTGCCCCGATTGCTATTGTGATCGATAATGAAGATCAACGCAGTAAAGATTACAGCCACCTGGCCAATACATTCAGGCCCTCACATGCTGATTACACCTACGAGCAGAAATATGGACTTCGTGATTACAGGGGTGGAGGAAGAAGTTCTGCCCGTGAAACTGCCGCTCGTGTGGCGGCAGGCGCAGTGGCCAAACTGCTATTACAACAATCTAACATTGAGATTTTTGGATATGTCTCTCAGGCGGGAGAAATCAAAGCACCTCATTATACTGAGTTAAACTTAAAGGAGACTGATTCGAACATTGTGCGCTGCCCTGACCAGGCTACAGCAGAGAAAATGATTGCTCATATTGATGAAATCAGAAAAAGCAGGGATACGATTGGGGGAATGGTGACCTGTGTGATCAAGAATTTGCCGATAGGGTTAGGCGAACCGGTATTCGATAAGCTTCATGCCGAGTTGGGCAAGGCCATGCTGAGCATTAATGCCGTGAAAGGGTTTGAGTATGGCAGTGGTTTTGAAGGAATCAAACTCAAAGGATCTGAACACAATGATGAATTAGTTAATGAAGGCGGAAAGATTAAAACAAAAACCAATCACTCAGGCGGAATTCAGGGCGGAATCTCCAATGGGGAAGATGTCTATTTCAATGTAGCATTTAAACCAGTGGCAACGATCATGATGGACCAACAAAGCGTTGATAAGGAAGGAAATGAAATAACTGTTTCAGGTAAAGGTCGCCACGATCCTTGTGTGGTGCCTCGGGCCGTACCTATAGTAGAAGCCATGGCTGCTCTGGTGATTGCTGATTTTTTGCTGAGATTTAAAGTGTCTAAAGTTAGATAGCTTAATTTTCCACGAGGCACTAAATCACCGTTAAGCCTTTAATGAAAAATGTGAA
>CAYNCP010000001.1:120024-169876 GCA_964395905.1 uncultured Ohtaekwangia sp. | reverse complement strand
CTTAATTTTCCACGAGGCACTAAATCACCGTTAAGCCTTTAATGAAAAATGTGAATAGTTATCTCTTAGCGTCATAGTGGCAACTTATGAATCATGGCAGAACTTAAAACAAAAAAAACAAACGCAAGTGTTAACGCTTTCCTCAACAAAGTAAGAAACAAGCAGCGCAGGGAAGATTGCTTTACCGTACTTGAAATGATGAAAGACATCACCGGTGAAGAGCCAAAAATGTGGGGGCCAAGCATCGTGGGTTTTGGGACCTATCATTTCGTTTATGAAAGTGGACGCGAGGGCGATTGGATGATTACCGGCTTTAGTCCGCGCGCCCAAAGTCTTACGCTCTACATCATGTCCGGATTTGAAAAGTATGATGCGCTGATGGGTAAACTGGGAAAATATAAAACGGGAAAATCTTGCTTGTACATTTCAAAACTTGAAGATATTGACCCATCCACGCTGAAGCGCCTCATCAAAGCCTCTGTAGCTTACATGAAGAAAAAATACAAACCAACGGCCACGGCTAAGAAATCTAAATCAGAGTCGTGATTCTGTCATTTAACTCCTATTTTTAGTTTCATTAATTATTAGCAAGAAATCCAGAAGCATGAAAAAGAAAATGCCATTGTATGCCAAAATTCTCATCGGAATGGGAATCGGGTTGGTTTGGGGAATACTGGCGACCCCCCTTGGCATCGTTGAATTTACGCAGCTTTGGATCAGGCCTTTTGGAACCATTTTTATCAATTGCCTGAAATTGATTGCGGTTCCGTTGATCATTGTTTCCTTAATTGATGGTGTTTCAAACTTATCCGACATCAGCAAGCTATCTCGCATGGGAGGTAAAACCATCGCACTTTATATTGGCACTACGGTAGTGGCCGTAACTATTGGACTTACGTTGGTTAACATTATTAACCCCGGACATTATTTGTCTCCTGATAGAAGAGACTACCTCCGAGAAACTTTTGCCGCAGACCTGGATGAAAGCATTACCACTGCACACCAAACCAAAGACGCTGGGCCATTGCAGATTATCGTAGATATTGTCCCAGACAATTTGTTTAATTCTTTTTCCGACAACACCAACATGTTGCAGGTAATTTTCTTTGCCATCCTGTTTGGTGTGGCCATGATCATGTCTCCTAAGGAAAAAGTAGCACCAGTCAAAAACTTTTTTGATGCCGCCAACACGGTAATTCTCTCCATCGTAGACATCATCATGCGATACGCCCCCGTGGGTGTATTTGCACTTTTGGCCAGCCTTACCATTGATCTCGAACTTCTGCAAGCCTTGAGTATTTACAGCTTAAATGTAGTGTTAGGATTGGCTGTAATGGTGTTTGCTACCTACCCACTCCTTCTTAAAGCCATGACGAAAGTGAAATACAAACGCTTCATGAAGGCCATTTTACCAGCTCAAATCCTTGGCTTTTCTACAAGTTCCAGTGCGGCTACACTTCCCGTGACCATGGACTGTGCTGAAAAGAACTTGGGTGTATCTGAAGAGGTTTCCAGTTTTGTACTTCCCTTAGGCGCCACCATCAATATGGATGGTACCAGTATTCACCAGGGGGTATCAGCAGTTTTTATTGCGCAGGCATTCGGAATTGATCTTACGCTTGGACAACAACTCACCATTCTCATGACTGCGGTATTGGCATCCATAGGAGCCGCTGCGGTTCCTGGGGCAGGCATTATCATGCTCATTATTGTTTTGGAATCTGTAGGATTAGATCCTGCCGGGCTGGCATTGATTCTTGCCGTTGATAGACCGCTGGATATGTTGCGCACAGCCGTGAATGTAACCGGTGACAGCACCATCGCCACTGTAATTGCCAGCTCAGAAAACGAGATCAAGAGCGAGGAGGAAGTTATTCGGCTAAAGGAAGCGGAGCGTCTTCAAAGTTAATCGGACCCTTTGGCTCCACATATTCATTTTCCCATTTAGCGATTACTACTGTAGCCAGGCAGTTGCCCGTCACATTTACGGAAGTTCTGGCCATATCCATCAATTCATCAATTCCAAGAATGGCCATGATCGGCCAAAGTGGAAGGCCAAATGAAGCGGCTGTACCTAAAAGAATAACAAGAGACGCTCGAGGCACTCCCGCCACTCCCTTGCTGGTAAGCATAAGTGTTAGCCCCATCATTACCTGCTGACCAATGGTCAGTGGAATGCCCGCTGCCTGCGCCACAAAAACGGCTGCCAAAGACAAATACAGTGTAGTACCATCCAGATTAAAGGTGTACCCGGTTGGCAATACAAAGGAGACAATTTTTCGGGGCACGCCTAATTTCTCCATGTTTTCCATCGCCTTTGGTAAAGCTGACTCAGAACTGGTGGTTGCAAACGCAATGGACACGGGTTCGGAAACCGCAGCAATGAACTTGCGAATTGGAATTTTTAGGAAGTAGGCGATGGGCAGAAGAACGATCAAAATAAAAGCCAGAAGCGATCCATACAGTGTAAATAGTAGTTTGAGCAATGAGGTGAGAATGTCAAGACCCAGGTGACCGACCGTTACCGCGATGGCCGCTCCCACGCCAAAAGGAGCAAAGTGCATGATGATGTTGGTAAACTTAAACATCGCTTCTGCCAGACTTTCGGAAAACTCCAACATGGGCTTTTTCTTTTTGTCTGACAGCATGGCCAGTGCAATTCCAAAAATGACACTGAATACCACGATGGGGAGCACATCACCATGGTAAACCGATTTGACGATATTTTCCGGAAACACATGCAGAATAACATCGGACCAGGTTTGCGACTTCGCTTCAGGCAATTCCTGATTGAATCCTTCTGGTAAAACTATCCCTGCCCCGGCCTGTGTTAAGTTGATGGCAATTAACCCGATTATTAAAGCCAAAGTAGTAACGCCTTCAAAATACACAATGGATTTCCAGCCCATCCTGCCCACCTGTTTCAGATTGGAGTGCCCCGCAATCCCAACTACCAAAGTTGAAAAGAGAATGGGGGCAATGATCGTTTTAACAAGACTCAGGAAAATCTTGCTCAATACCTGCAAATTTTGAGCAAAGTGAGGAAAGTTTAATCCAATCTCCACCCCGATGATCATACTCAACAAAATCCAGGTAGTAAGTGATCCTCTCTTAATAGCATACACAATGGCCACCGCCACTGTTGCCCAACGCATTCCAATAAGCAACAAAGGGGGCATGGCCAAAGCCGTATAATAATCCAACAGATGAAGCAATGTGACTACGCTAAACAAAGCGAGAATGATGCGGGCAATTTTCTTCTGTGTCAACGTGGAAAAATTTAAGGTATCAAAACTCAGATCAACCGGCCAATATATTGAAAAGTTGTGATCCGGTAATCCTCCCGTTCTTTAGGCCTTGTTTTGAGTTACTCGAATGGTCTAAATCCATGGAAAATTAATCTCAAAACGAACTATAATTCTCTACTTTTGTTGGCAGATAAAAGACGCAAACATGATACAGGCAAGTCCAAAAAACATACATATCTATCTCGAATCGAACCCTAACCCCAATTCATTAAAATTTGTAATGAATGAAATGCTGGTTCCGGACGGAATGAGTTTCGACTTTCCTAATCCCGAGAGTGCCAAGGAAGCTCCGCTGGCTCAGGAGCTGTTTTCTTATCCTTTTGTGACCCGGGTATTTTACATGAGTAATTTTATTACCGTCACCAAGAGTGAGGATATCCAGTGGATCGAAGTCCAGGACACGATTAAAAATCACATCAAGAATTTTCTGGAAGCAGGGAAATTAATTTTGGACAGCAAGGCTCCTGCTGAAGATAAAACTTTGGAGGACACCGAGACCGTTCAACAAATCAAGAGCATTTTGGACGAGTACATTCGTCCTGCGGTGGAGCAAGATGGTGGCGCCATAACATTTCATTCTTTTATTGATGGTGTGGTTACCGTTACCTTACAAGGCTCATGCAGCGGTTGCCCATCGTCTACGATTACCCTCAAGGCGGGCATTGAAAATTTATTTAAGAAATTGATGCCAGAAGAAGTGAAATCAGTAGAAGCTTTAGGGTAGTTATCCTATTTTGACCAATAGGCCAGTTTTTACTTCTTGCGATTGGCCAAATAAACCCCGCCAATTATTAAAATCATGCCGATATAATGGCCGAGATAAAGACGCTCGCCATCCAGTACGCCCCACATCACGGCCACAATGGGTATCAGATAGGTAACCGAACTGGCAAAAAGCGGTGAATTGGTCTTTACGAGTTTATTGAATACCACAGTGGCCACCGCTGTACTCATCAGCCCCAACAACGCCACAAAACCAAATGCTTTCCATGCTCCTTCGGCAGACTGAAGTTTGGGTAAAAATTCAGTGAAACCCAGTAGGTAAACTAATGCAAATGGGCCAATCAACATGACGGAAACAGTTGTAATGGTAAGTGATCGAATGTGTTCAATCTTAAATTTGATCAGGTTCAGGTTGCTTCCATACAAAACCGTAGCTGCAACCACCAGTAGAGAATATCCGCTAAACCTCCCGATGGAGTTGTTGGCATTGGCCATGATCAAAATCACAGTTCCTCCAAAACCTATTAACGTACCCAAAATCGCATAGCCCCTGAATCGCTGAGAAAACAATATCGCTCCGATGATCATCGTCCAAATGGGCGTTAAACTATTCATCACACCGGCAACAGAACTGTCAATACGGGTTTGCGCAAATGAGAAAAGAAAAGATGGTATAAAAATGCCCAGCATACCTGATAGCATCAGCTTAGCATAATCTTTAGCTGTTAAACCTTTCAATTTGGTAAGTGCTATGGGCAGAACAAAAAAAGCAGCCGATGCTACCCGAAGCGAGGCAACTTCTCCCCCGGAAAAGACCACCAAACCTTTCTTGATTAGAATGAATGAAGTGCCCCAGATGAGGGCAAGCAGACATAATAGCAAGATGGAGGTAAAATCCTTTTTTTCTGTCATGCTTTATTGATGGCTGGCAAAGATTGAAAATCCCTTTGCGAATTCAAATACGAAAACTTGCGGTATTACGCTTCAACGAGCTCGGGCGTATAAATAGAAACTACCTCATCAAGTGTGGTATATACCTCTTCAATAGACAAGGTTTCAACAAGTTTTGCTCTGATTGGCTTGAAATTAGGAATGCCTCTAAAATAATTGGCATAATGTCTTCTCATTTCCAATAACCCCAGGCGATCTCCTTTCCACTTTATGGAGAACTCAAGATGTTTCTTTACAACAGCCACACGATCTTCAATACTGGGAAGTTCGAGATGAGTGCCAGTGTTTACATAATGCTTGATCTGAGCAAAAACCCAGGGGTTGCCAATGGATGCTCGACCAATCATGACCCCATCTACGCCATAACGATTTTTATATTCCAATGCTTTTTCAGGTGAATCGATATCTCCATTGCCAAAGATGGGAATGTTAATTCTTGGGTTGTTTTTAACCGCTCCTATCAAGGTCCAGTCTGCCTCGCCCTTGTACATCTGCACCCTCGTGCGACCGTGGATGCTGAGCGCCTCGATCCCAATGTCCTGAAGCCGCTCAGCCACTTCAGTGATATTTTTCGTGCTTTCATCCCAACCCAATCTGGTTTTGACGGTTACCGGAAGTGGGGTACATTTTACTATGGCCTCAGTCATTTTTACCATTTTAGGTATATCCTGAAGTAAAGCTGCTCCTGCTCCTCTGCAAGCCACGGCTTTTACCGGACAGCCATAGTTGATGTCAATCAGATCCGGATTTACTGCTGTGGCAATCTGGGCAGATTGTACCATGTGCTCCACATCACCACCAAAAAGCTGTATTCCAATGGGCCTTTCGTATTCAAAAATATCCAGCTTCTGTCTACTTTTGGCGGCATCACGTATTAACCCTTCTGACGAGATGAACTCCGTATACATCAAATCTGCTCCCCCTTCTTTGCATACGGCACGAAATGGGGGATCACTCACATCTTCCATGGGAGCTAGCAGCAGCGGAAAGTCACCTAGTGCTATGTTGCCAATTTTTACCATATTCGTGCCTACTTGCAAAGGCGGGCAAATTTAACTCATTTTTAAGACTTTCGACTCGATATGAGCAGTGAACTATTTGACCAGCAGCGGCCCGCGTGGATTTCCGTGATTCTGATTTTCCTCGTCTCCATGCTGGGATTTGTAATTGTAGGGCCCCTGGTAGGCATGCTCCTGGCTTCATTCTTTTTCGATGGTGACATCATGATGATGCTCACTCAGCTTAGTCATCCCGAAGAGTTTCCGGAAATTAAAATTCCCTTCTTTATCGTTCAGGGTTGTGCCACATTTGTTGGACTTGTTCTTATTCCCGCTTTGTACATCATGGCTATGGAGAAGAAAAATCCGCTTGTGCTTGTCAAAAGCAAACCGGTTTATTCTCAAAGTGTAATACTTACTGTCCTGGTGGTTATTCTCTTCATGATCCCCAACACTTTCTTTATCCATTGGAATTCAAATCTTTGCTTACCTGATTTTATGAATGCTTTTGAAACATGGGCTCGGGAAAAAGAGGACATGGCCGCTGCTGCAACCACCTTGCTCACTACGTTTGACAATTTCAATCAGTTTATACTGGCGTTTGTTGTGATGGCCGTTTTTGCCGGTATGGGTGAGGAATTGGTTTTCCGCGGCATGCTTCAACCTGAATTGCACCGCGCCACTGGAAACATTCATGCAGCCATTTGGATGTCAGCCATCATGTTCAGTGCCATCCATATGCAATTTTTTGGGTTCGTTCCAAGGGTTCTGCTTGGCGTCCTCTTTGGATACCTGTATTATTGGTCCGGAAATATTTTTATACCCATGTTGGCGCATTTTGTTAACAATGGATTTCAAGTGCTCATGATGTACCTGTACCAACTTGGAATTATTAATTTGAATATGGAATCAGAAGAACCTGCTTCACCCTTTCTCATCGTACTCTTCACGCTCTTTACTTTTGGAGTTCTGCTTTATCTCAAGAAGTTCCATCGGGAAAATAATAGTTTTGCCTCGTGACTTCTGACATTAGAAAATACAATAACCTCACGCAACGCCTGATTACTGCCTTCATTGGAGCAGCGGTAATTGTTTTTTGTATCGTTTTTAGCGAATGGACCTATTATGCGGTTTTCTTTGTCATTTGCCTCTGTACCCTTCTTGAGTTTTATGACTTATCGGGGTTGGATGGGATGGTGCCTCAAAAAACGTTTGGCACCATATGTGGCATGCTCATTTTCAGCCTCTCTTTCTTCATAGAAAAAGAAGACATCTCTTACCGCTATTACTTTTTGATTTTTCCGATCGTTTCGTTCGTGTATTTGATCAAATTATATAAAAAGTTTGAGCGAAAGCCCTTCACCAATATTGCCTACATGATTCTAGGACTGTTTTATGTAGCGATGCCGTTTTCACTGCTCAACATTGCCGTCTATGAAAATGGAGCTTATAATTTTGAGGTCATATTTGGTTGTTTGTTTATCCTTTGGGCCAGCGACACCGGAGCCTACTTTGCGGGCACTTTATTTGGCAAGCGCAAATTATTTGAGCGTATTTCACCCAAGAAATCCTGGGAAGGTGCAGTTGGCGGAGCCATACTGGCAGTTGTGTTTGCATTCATAATCGCTGACTATTTCGATTCACTGGAAAAGTGGCAATGGCTGACCATTTCTGCAATCATCATTGTGGGAGGAATCTATGGCGATCTGATTGAATCATTATTAAAGCGGAGCATTGAAATCAAAGACTCAGGTGTAAGCCTCCCGGGTCACGGAGGTTTTCTGGACCGCTTTGACGGACTACTTATTTCTGCCCCTTTTATAGTCGCTTTTTTGGAGATTTTTTGATCGATTTGCCGCTCTAATCATTTGGCGGATTTCAATTTTGGCATCTGGTTATTTCTTTATCTTTGCAACCGTTTTCTAACCAGAACTCGATTAAAATAAGCTAATTCCCATGGCATATATAGAACCTGCCCCACTTTTAGATAAAGAGAATCCGTTTGAAGCAATGATGTCCAGGTTTCAGACTGCATCGCAAATTCTGGGACTTGATGATGAGGTTTACAATGTCTTAAAATCTCCCGCCAGACAGGCGATCGTTTCGTTGCCCGTAACCATGGATGATGGAAGCATTAAGGTTTTTGAGGGCTACAGGGTAATTCACTCCACCATTTTGGGGCCTTCCAAGGGGGGAATTAGGTTTGACCCGCACGTCAACCTGGACGAGGTAAAGGCTTTGGCAGCCTGGATGACCTGGAAATGTGCTGTAGTAGACATACCCTATGGCGGTGCCAAAGGGGGTGTTGCCTGTAACCCAAGAGAAATGTCCGCTGGGGAAATTGAAAGGCTCATGAGGTCCTATACCCTGGCCATGATTGATATTTTTGGTCCAGACAAGGACATTCCTGCGCCTGATATGGGTACTGGACCCAGGGAAATGGCCTGGTTGATGGATGAATATTCTCGTACACAGGGAATGACCGTCAACGCGGTGGTAACGGGGAAGCCCATCGTATTGGGTGGATCGCTGGGAAGAACGGAAGCTACTGGCAGAGGCGTAATGGTAACTGCCATGTCTGCCATGCAGAAATTGAAAATCAATCCTTACAACGCCACTTGTGCCGTTCAGGGATTTGGTAATGTAGGATCTTGGGCTGCCCGATTGCTTGCTGAGCGCGGCTTGAAAGTGATTGCCATCAGTGACTTGCACAGCGCCTATTACAATGATGCCGGTTTGGATATTGAAGCTGCTGTGCAGTACAGGGACGGAAATAAAGGCTCTTTGGATGGCTTCAAAGGAGGGGAAAGAATCTCCGGAGATGACATTCTTACATTGCCTGTTGATGTGTTGGTGCCTGCCGCCACTGAAGATGTAATCAACAGCAGAAATGCTGATAAGATTCAGGCCAAACTGATTGTGGAGGGAGCCAACGGGCCCACCTCCTCCAAGGCTGACAGCATAATCAATGAAAAAGGAATTATTGTAGCTCCTGACATTCTTGCCAATGCAGGCGGTGTAACCGTTTCTTACTTTGAATGGGTCCAGAACAGACTGGGATATAAATGGACAGCTGAACGTGTTAACCGGAGGTCTGATCGTATCATGAAAGATGCATTTGATCACGTGTATAAAATATCACAAGATTATAAAGTGCCACAGCGCATTGCCGCCTACATGGTGGCCATTGACAAGGTAGCTAAGACTTACAAATATCGCGGAGGATTCTAGGCGACAAACTTCTCATTATTTTATTTTATATCACCGATTACCACCTTTTCAATGGAAATTGACTTTGAAAAAGTTTAGTTTTAATTGATCAAAACAGCGGAGCGGAAATCATGACCATTCACAAAGAGGGACGAACATTACTTTTATTTTTACTCACATTTTTACTGTTGGTCAATTTCAGTGTGATCAACTATTTCCCGGAATCAAATCTGTTGCAAACATTGACTCAAATTGCAAGCCTGATTATTTTCCTGCTTGTACTTCAGTTCTTTCGTAATCCCATTTTTCAAATCAACCAAAACGAAAAACAGGTGTTGGCTCCGGCTGACGGCAAAGTGGTAGTCATTGAAGAGACTGAAGAAACAGAATACCTGAAAGAGCGAAGAAAACAAATCTCGATCTTTATGTCACCGATTAATGTACATGTCAACAGAATGCCTGTTGAAGGATCGATTAGTTATTATAAATATCACCCGGGCAAATATCTTGTAGCCTGGCATCCCAAGTCAAGCACTGAAAATGAAAGAACCACCGTAGTAGCCAGAATGAAAAATGGCACTGAGGTATTGTTCAGACAAATTGCAGGCGCAGTGGCAAGGCGTATTAAATGCTATGTTTCTGAAGGACAGACCTTGCAGCAAGGGGAAGAATTTGGATTCATTAAATTTGGCTCAAGGGTTGATGTTTTTCTTCCACTGGACGCTAAAATCAATGTCAAGGTAGGTGATGTAACCAGAGGTGGGCGCACCGTTTTGGCTGAATTGGCTTAAGCCATTCATATAAATACTCCTTTTTTGGGCCTCAATTCAAAATAACTTCAAGTCCTAACGTGCGTTATTCGCATGGTTAATGCGTATCTTTACAGATTAATATAATTATGCCCGACAGCTATAATTCATTTTAGCAAAGTACCATTCAAAAACCGACAATATTTCGATGAGCCAATCCATCAAGTTCGTTTCAAAGCAACATGATTTTTTCACTACCCTCAATCAACGGGTAAATGAATATTTCAAATCAAAGAACATCAGCAGAAACGCCAACTTTTCCATGGTATTAAAGACCATAGTGATGTTCTCACTATACTTTGTTCCATATGCCATAATCGTGGCAAATGGATATGTAAATCTTTTTGGATTCTTTATTTTAAACGCTGTCATGGGAATCGGACTTGCCGGAATTGGAATGTCTGTAATGCACGATGCCAACCACGGTGCCTATTCAAAAAAAACATGGCTTAATGACCTGATCGGTTATTCATTAAATTTAGTTGGGGGAAATGCCTTCAACTGGAAAGTGCAGCACAATGTATTGCATCACACATTCACCAATATTGAAGGTGTTGATGAAGATATCACTCCACGAGGCGTACTTCGCTTTTCACCACATACCGCCTGGAAACCTTTCCATCGCTTTCAATTTATTTATGCATGGTTTTTTTACGGATTGCTTTCTTTCGTCTGGATCGTATTCAAAGATTACGGGCGCCTGATTCGCTATCATAAAGATGGCCTTGTGAAGAAGCAAAAAACCAATATTGGGAAAGAGTGGGCCATATTGATCTTTTCAAAATTATTTTATTACGCCTATATGATAGGTATTCCACTGCTGGTTTTGCCATTGGCCTGGTGGCAGGTATTACTTGGGTTCTTTACCATGCATTATGTAGCCGGATTTATCCTGGCCGTTATTTTTCAACCGGCTCACGTAGTGGATGGCACCGAATATCCCCTGCCCGATGAAGGTGGGAACATCTACAATACCTGGGCCATACATCAATTGCATACCACTACTAACTTCGCGCAAAACAACAGGATTCTTTCCTGGTATGTAGGCGGTTTAAACTATCAGGTGGAACATCATCTTTTCTCCAATGTATGCCATGTCCATTACAAAAAACTATCTGCGATTGTAAAGGCAACAGCAGAAGAGTTTGGTCATCCTTATAAATCGAAAAAAAGATTCAGGGACGCCATGATCGGACATTTCAAAATTCTTAAAGAACTGGGAAGAAAAGATTCTACTCTCGGACTTCAGCCTATCCAAGTTAAAGCTTAAGAAATCTCATTAAATGCAGTGGTAAACTGTTTCATCTGATCCAGCGTGCCAATACTTACGCGGCACCATTCTTTGCCCTGGTAATCCCAAATACGCATTAGAATTTTTCTCTTCTGCATTTCCGAAAGGATAGTTTTTCCATCCATTGGAGCAGGGAAGAACATAAAATTGGTGTGAGATCTACCATGAGTGATGCGTCTGCCATATAAATATCCTTCCAAATGTGCCCTGGCTTCTGCATTCTTTTTACGGCTCATCGCCATAAACTCATTATCACCTAAACTGGCTTTTGCTGCAGCTATCGCGTGCTGGCTGATGGGGATGCCCATCTGATACTGTGATATTTTTTTGATTAAATCCGGCTTGGCAACAATATATCCGATACGAAGACCAGCCAGTCCGTATATTTTTGAGAACGTGCGTGAAACAACCACATTGTGCCCCGCTTTCACCAGGTCAATATTGCTCACCTTCTTTTGTAATTCTGGTTCCAGAAATTCAAGGTATGCTTCATCTGAGTAAACCAAAGCTTTTTTGGAAGCCTCAATGCAGAATGGAGATACAATGGAAGGATCAACCAATGTCCCGGTGGGGTTATTTGGGTTGCAAACAAAAATGAGTTTTGTTTTCGGATTGATTCTGGAAGCCATGGCCTCATAATCAAACTCCAACTTGTCATTGAGATTTACCTTGTTCCATGTGCCATTGAACACCAGGGCATAATCCATCATTTCAGTGAAAGTTGGAAAGCCGGAAAGTATCTCTCCATCGTTCATGCCGTAAGCCACGCCAGCTTCACAAAGTATTTCACCCGACCCTGCACCCATGTGGATGTAATCTGCCTCTACACCTTCCTTCTCGGCAATCAATTTTTTCAGTTCCGATTGAGCCTGAAAGGGATATCGGTTGCTTTCACTCATGTTTTCGACAATCGCCTGTCGGGCCCTTTCAGAAGGACCATAGGGGTTTTCATTGGCATTGAGCCTGATATTACCCGAGGCGAAGTAGGGGTTAAGTCCCCAGTGAAATTTTTCTGCGGCACTTACAGGTGCTGAAAATAATTTTTCGACAAACATCGGACTCAAGGTGAGGCCAGCAGTGATGGCCAAAGATGATTTGAACCAATCCCTTCGTGATAATTGAGCACTCATGATTAACAGATTTTTGTTAAGGTAACTAAAGTTAACAAAATTCGGCCGCTACCAAAATCAAATATTGGATCTAGGAAAGACAACCAAATTGAACCCTGCAGTGTTATTCTTCCTCAGGAAGTATTCCCATTTTCCTCATCAGAAAAGTGGCATTGGCTTTTTGTGCTATCCCGGGTTGAAGTGTATAGTCGAATGATAAGGCATCATCTGCTATTTCACTTTCAAAACAATAATTGCGGATGACGCCTGGAAATTTGTCCGCCAGTTCACCTAAACCCACATCATGAGACGCCAACATGACCAATGCCTTGCTTGGCACAAATTGCTTAATCAAACCAATGGACCCCTCATGCTTATCATTAGAATTGGTTCCCCGAAGAATTTCATCCAATAATACCAGGGTCGGTCTCATTGATCTTACCTCCTCCATGATCATTTTTAGTCTGCTCAACTCTGCATAAAAGTAAGATTGATGATCGACAAGCGAGTCCGTTGCCCGCATGCTTGTTTTTAAGTTGAGGGTTGGACAAACCAATTCGCTGGCACAGACAGAAGCACCACAATTGGCCAAAATCAGGTTCACTCCAACAGATCTTAAAAAAGTGCTCTTACCAGCCATGTTGGCGCCCGTTATCAACATGATGTTTGCCGGATCACCAATGGTAAATGTGTTGCAGACCCGCTCCTTCGGATCAATCAGCGGATGACCCAGGCCCACAGCAGTAATGATGAGTTTATCGTTAATAACAGGAAATGAATTTTCAGGGTGGTTGAAATGAAATGTGGCTAAAGAAACGAGTGCATCCATTTCCCCTATTTTCTCAAACCAACCCTTTACATCCTGCCTGTTTTGGGCTCTCCACTTTTCCAGCCGATACAAGCATTGGAAGTCGTACAGGTATAAACTATTGCCAAAGAGATTGGCAATGGCATTCTGCCGGGACTCGAATGCGTTGATTTGTCGCGAGAATTTCTTGATCCGCGCTGATGCATGATGCGCTGTGTTTTGGATGGATTTCAGATATCCACCTTGTAAACTTGTCCTTGCAATTAGTTGAAGGAGTTTGGCATAATTGTCAAGAATCTTTTTGTGATGGACCAGCGCTTCCTCGGCCCGCTTTATTTCTTTTGATTTGAATGAGATGATTGTCCATTGAATGCCTGCAAAGACAAACAGTAGCGGAAAATAAATCGTATCGTAAATGGTAAGCAGGATAAGTCCAAGCGACACAGCAGGAAAAATGATGAGCAAGGCGGTGTAAATCCTATTGCCAAAAACGATATCCCCATCAGTCAACCAATCAAACAGACCTTTATTTTCTTTCTTGCTGTCATGAAGCCCCCTCCCGATGGCCCAGTATTGCTGTCGGAACTCAACATTTGAGGCCAATTCATCTACAGCCTTTTGCTTTTGGACAATTTCTTCTTTTGAGTACTGTGCCTTGGTCAGGTTTAACGCCAGCCTTTCTTGCCCAATATCCGTTCCGCACCGATTGAGATACTGAAACAAAGAGCCGGGGCCAAACAAATCCAAATCATAGCTATACGCATGATGCGGATCTATAAATAGCTGTCCATCATCAAAAGAAGAATAATTATATTTCAGGGTTTCCAGCTCAAGTTCATTCAGATGCTGAAGGTTTTTTTGAAGATCAAATTGGATTTCCCACTTGCCATGCCACGATACCAGCACAAGAAAAAATATGACAAGCAGCACCAAGGCATACCAAAAAATGGCATTTGTGAACGCATAGTAAAGAACTGGAATGATGAGCAACGCGGTAATGGTTCTGCCCAAAGCAGTCCAATTCATTTTGCCTTTCAGTGTATCACACTGTATAGAAAATTCATTTTTACGATTCGAGTAAAAATGAGGCAGATCTTTCATGCAACCGGGTGGGGTTTAAAGCAACTTCTCGATGATCTTCATCAATTGTTCCAAATACTGCTGATCTGTTTTGTCGAAATCATTAAGTTGATCACTGTCTACGTCAAGTACCAGGGATACTTGATTGTGCTTAAATGCAGGTAATACAATTTCTGATTTCGATGCCGCGCTGCACGCTATGTGTCCCGGAAATTCATCTACGTTGGGAACAATCAGGGTTTGCTTTTTCTCCCAGGCGGTACCGCAAACTCCTTTTCCGGGCTTTATCCTGGTACAGGCAATTGGGCCCTGAAAAGGGCCTAAAACCAGCTCGTTGTCTTTAACAATGTAAAAGCCCACCCAGAAAAAATTCATGGCCTCACGCAGGGCTGCGCAAATGTTAGATAAATTGGCAATAAGGTCTGTCTCTCCGGTAACCAATGCTTCTATTTGAGGAATAAGCGACTGGTATCGTTCTGCCTTGTTGGTGGAGTCGGATAAAATTAATTGTTCTGCCATACCTAGCTTGTCTTTGATGGCAATGTATTGAGATCTCCGGAGTCGTTAACTTCACCAGAGATAGATTTTATCTCAGCATCTTTTATTAACATTTTTTCATTCTGAGAAGATTCACCTGCACTTTCGTTCTCCGTCCTTTCAGCACTCTCTTCCTTAAAAAACTTTTTTTGAAAAATCAGAATACTGGTTACGCCTATAAAAATGGACGAGTCGGCAATATTAAATACCGGGCTAAAAAAGAGAAAATATTGACCGCCCACGAAGGGAACCCATTCCGGCCAATGGAAATCAAAAATGGGGAAGAAGAGCATATCAATTACCTGGCCATGAAACCAGGGTGAAAGAGATCCCATGGGTTGGTTGTTCAGCAACACACCATAAAAAGTACTGTCAATCACATTGCCCACTGCTCCTCCTAAAATCAACGACATGCTCAACAAAAATCCCCGATGTGCTTTTTTTTGTGCCATCCGGAACAAATAGTATCCGATGCCAAACATGGCGGCTATGCGAAAAACCGTCAGGGCAATCTTTCCAAATTCGCTATTCCATTTGATGCCAAACGCCATTCCAGGATTAAGCAAGTAATGCAACTTAAACCATTCCCCAATCACGTTCACCTCCTCGTGTAAGTACATGTAGTTGTATACCAATAATTTGCTGGTTTGATCAATCAAGATCACAATCAAGGCCACTAAAAAATATTTCCCTATGTTCATTTCACGCTTATCTTCACCTTCAACATATATTCGTCCAAATCCACCTCCCGGGCGTCAGCCACCTTGTCTTTTAACTCCAGACTGAGTGCCTGGGTTTCGGTACTGATATAATCTTTGAATTGGGAAAGGGCTTCTGCCACCGATTTCCCTTGTCCATTTGGAGATGAGCCATTCTCAACTTCAATTTGTATCTTGTCCAGTACTTCTAATCCCATTTCTTTGCGCAGATTCTGGATTCGATTTACGAAATCCCTCGCTATCCCTTCTCTTCTTAATTCATCCGTAATATGTATATCCAACGCCACTGTTATGCCCCCTTCCGTTGCCACCGACCAACCTGGAATATCTTCAGAAACAACTATCACATCATCAGGTTCAAAATCAAAACCATCTTTTGATAATTTTCCCTTCTCGATAGTTGCTATATCTCCTTTGCTAAAACTGCCAATCACAGCTACTACTTCCTTCATTCTCGGGCCGTACTTCCTTCCTAAATTGGAAAAATTTGGCTTTACTTTCTTCACCAAAATATCAGAAGTATCGTCAATGTACTCAATCGACTTTACATTGACCTCTGACCTTATAATGTCTTCAACAGTTTTGACCCGCGCAGCAAATCGATCGTCCAGTACGGGCAACAATACTTTTTGCAATGGCGTTCTTACCTTAACCTTGCTGGCCTTCCTGATCGAATGCACCAAGGAACTGATGCGCTGCGCATATTTCATGGATTGCTCCAGCTCTTGAACTATCAACTCCGTTTTGGGTTTAGCCAAATCGCTAAGATGAATAGATTTAGCTGCAGAACCACCTGTATTAGCAGTAAGGTTTTGATACAACCATTCCGAGAAAAAAGGTGAAATGGGTGCCATGAGCTGCCCGACCACCATGATACACTCATAAAGGGTGTCATAAGCTGCCAACTTGCCATCTGTCATCGCCAGTTTATCACCGCTGGTTGGCTGCCAAAACCTTTTGCGATTCAATCTTATGTACCAATTGGATAGATGATCATTCACAAACTCCTGTATTGCTCTGGCCGCTTTGGTTGGTTCATAATCACGATAAGCAGCTGTCACTTCTTCGATCAACGATTGCAGTTTGGATAGAATCCACTGATCAAGAGCCGTCAATTGATTGGATGCCGGCTTTGACTTTTTATTTCTAACATATCCATCAATATTGGCATACAACGCGAAAAAGGAATAGGTATTTAACAAGGTGCCAAAAAATCTTCTTTTCACCTCCACAATTCCTTCTTCGTCAAATTTCAGGTTGTCCCATGGTGGTGCATTCTCAATCATGTACCAGCGCACAACATCCGGTCCATACTTGTTGATGATTTCGAACGGGTTGACCACATTGCCCTTGCTCTTGGACATTTTATTGCCCGCTTTATCCAGCACAAGGCCATTGGAAATTACATTCTTAAAAGCCACACTATCAAACAGCATGGAGGCAATGGCGTGCAAGGTGAAAAACCATCCACGGGTTTGATCTACGCCCTCAGCTATAAAATCTGCCGGATAACTTTTTTCAAAAATCTCCTTGTTCTCAAATGGGTAGTGTAGTTGCGCGTACGGCATGGCCCCTGAATCAAACCATACATCGATGAGGTCCGATTCGCGATACATGGGCTCGCCATTTTCGTCAGCCAAGATCACCTCATCTACAAATGGGCGATGCAAGTCAAAGTCTGGGCTGTTAAATCTTGAATTCTGAATGTTAAACTTTGATGCATGCTCTACTTCCAGCCTCAACTCTTCCAAAGAGCCAATGCACTTCTCTGTCTTGCCATCGGCAGTTCTCCAAATCGGCAAAGGAGTTCCCCAAAAACGCGAACGAGACAAATTCCAATCCACCAGGTTTTCCAGCCAATTGCCAAATCGACCGGTACCGGTAGAAGCAGGCTTCCAGTTGATGGTTTTGTTCAGTTCCACCATTCGGTGCTTAAGGGCAGTGGTTTTGATAAACCATGAGTCTAGGGGATAATAGAGCACTGGCTTGTCTGTGCGCCATGAATGCGGATAACTGTGCAAGTACTTCTCTACTTTAAAAGCCTTGTTCTCTTCCTTGAGCTTGATGGCAATCAGCACATCGGTTGACTTGAAGTCAGGGTCATTGCGTTTGGCATCACTGTAGTATTCCTCCCTCACATACATGTCGGCAAAATCAGTTATCTCTTGTACAAATTTTCCCTGTCGATTAACGATAGGCACCTCATTGCCATTTTCATCTTTAACGGTAATTGCTGCAATGTCATTCTCTTTACATACCCTGAAGTCATCTGCGCCAAACAGGGAAGCCGTGTGTACAACCCCCGTACCATCTTCTGTTGAGACGAAATCGCCAGAGAGGACTACGAATGCTTTGCCATTCGGTTGAACATAAGGCAATAATTGCTCATAAGCTATCCCGAGCAGTTCCTTACCTTTAAAGTTTTTCTCCACTTTGTAAGGAATGATCTTTTGCCCTTCCTTGTAATCTTCAAGTTGAAGTTCAGTCCCTTTGGGATCAAAGTAGGTGGCTACCCTGTCGCTTGCCAGCACCACACTAATCGGTTTGTAAGTATACTGGTTAAAGGTTTTTATTTTAACGTAGTCGATCTTGTCGCCCACAGCCAAAGCACAGTTGCCGGGAAGTGTCCATGGTGTAGTGGTCCAGGCCAAAATAAAAACCTCTTCCTCTCCTTCAAACAAGAACTTTGATTTCTCATTCCTTTCCACCTTGAACTGCGCTGTCACCGAGGTGTCTTTCACATCTTTGTAGCAGCCAGGCAAATTCAATTCGTGAGAGCTAAGCCCTGTTCCATCGGTTGGTGAATAAGGCTGAATACTATATCCCTTGTACAGTAATCCTTTTTTATAAAGCTCTTTCAGCAGCCACCACAGCGATTCGATGTAATCCTTTTCGTAGGTGACATAAGGGCGATCCAGGTCAACCCAATAGCCCATCTTTACGGTAAGATCGTCCCACTGATCTTTGTATTTCATCACCGTCTCACGGCACTTCTCATTATACTCCTCAATGGTAATCTTGCTGCCAATATCATCTTTCGTGATGCCAAGCTCTTTCTCCACCTGCAATTCTACAGGCAGGCCGTGTGTGTCCCAGCCGCCTTTCCGCTTCACCTGAAAACCTTCCAGGGTTTTGAACCGGCAAAATATGTCTTTGACCGTCCGGGCCATCACGTGATGAATCCCCGGTGTTCCGTTGGCTGAAGGAGGTCCTTCATAAAAGGTAAATGCGGGTTTCCCCTCCCGACTGCTAACTGATTTTTCAAAAATTTTATGCTCTTCCCAATACCCAAGTACTTCCGAAGCGATCTTCGCAAAATCCAGTTCCTTATATTCTTTATAGGGTGCCGACATGATTATAACCTGACTTAAATTATTACATTCAATTTGATTTCCTCCGCGCTCTCCTTCGCATTACTCAGCAGCACTGTGTTTATTGTGAATTTTAATCTTGCTCAAATCAATAACCTCATCTTCTGCCATGGGGTATGAATCCGGGTCAAACTCATCTATGAGCGCACGGTCACCTACTTTATAGCTTCCACGATCAAAAGTCATGATAAGCGATGGCAGCAAAATTAAGTTGGTAACCATTGAAATCAACAATGTGGTGGAAGTAAGAATTCCCAATGCAATCGTTCCACCAAAAGAAGAGAACGTAAAAATGATAAAACCGGCAAACAATACAATTGACGTATAGATCATGCTCTTCCCCACTTCGAGAATCGAATTACTGATGGCTACGGGCACAAAATAACTTCTGGCATGTAATTCTTGCCTGTACTTGGCCAAAAAGTGTATCGAGTAGTCCACTGAGATCCCAAAAGTGATACTGAAAATAAGTACGGTACTTGGCTTTAGCGGAATACCGAAATACCCCATAATGGCTGCCGTAATCATCATAGGGATAAAGTTTGGGATCAACGAGATGATAATCATTCGCGCATTCGCAAACAACAATCCCATGGTAATTGCAATGAGTGCAAATGCCAACAGCAAACTGCCTCTCAGGTTCTGAATAAGAAATTTATTTCCTTTAATAAATAGAGGGGTAGTGCCTGTAATGGTGGCTGTTATATCTGTGCCCGCAAAAATACTGTCAATCTTAGGTTGGATAACCTGGTTCACCAGTGAATCCATTTTATCAGATCCTACATCTGCCACCTGCATGGAAATGCGCATGGTTTGCATGGTAGAGTCCACAAATGAATTGAATAATCCGGAGTTGTCTGATTGCCCCCGCATGTACCGAAGGATGAATCCGCGCTCGCGATTATCAGGCAAAGAATACCTGTCAGGATTGTTGTTATAAAATGCCTGCTTGGCCGCCTTTACAAAGCTTACCAAAGAAACCGGCTTAGATATATCCTTTTGAGAAGCTAAAAACCGTTCAAATTCATCAATCTTCTTCAGGTTTTTTACATCGATCACACCCCTTCTTCTACCAGTATTGATCACTACCTCCAAAGGCATTACCCCGCTGAAATTTTCCTCAAAGAAAATGAGGTCCTTCTTGACGATACTCTCCTCCGGCAAATCGTCCACCATATAGGAAACAGAATGCAACCGGGCCATCCCCACCAGGGCAAAGATGACAGCGCCTACAGACACAACATAAATAACGGAACGATGCCTGTGCACCAGCAAATCCACGTTGGTCAAAGCGGTATCAAAAATTTTAACATCGAGATGTTTGAGGTGCTTGGCGGATGGCGGGGGCAGCCATGAAAACACACCTGGTATTAAAATCAGACTTACCACAAAGGTGGCCATCACGTTGATACCCGCTACTATCCCAAACTCCCTTAAAATGGTAATGTCGGCAGTGAGTAACACCAAAAAACCGATGGCTGTTGTCAGATTGGTAAGAAATGTGGCCAGTCCGACTTTTCTTATCACCCTGCTGATAGCCAATATCTTGTTGCCATGCGATACAAATTCTGTATGGTATTTGTTCATCAGGTAAATGGCATTGGGAATGCCAATCACCACAATGATGGGTGGTATCATGCCGCTAAGCAGAGAGATTTTAAATCCGAAAAGTGAAATGGTGCCCAGCACCCATACTACAATTATACCTATGACAATAAGCGGGAATAATACTGCACGGAAGGACCTGAAGAAGATAAGAAGGATAATTCCAGTAATCACTACGGAAACCATCAAAAATATTTTCAACTCCTGCCCTACCTGACTGGTGATGACTGAGCGGACAAACGGGAGGCCGGCATAGTGAAGGGCAATGCCCGTACTTTTAGAAAATACCTGTCCCTCCTCAATGATCTGATCTGTCAGCCCTACTCTTTTTGATGAGTTGAGTACATCTTTTTGAATGGAAATCAAGATGGCGATGGCTCCATTTTTTTCATTGACAATCTGTCCGATGTAAAATTTTTGTTTTTGGGCTTCCAGGAGCAAGCTATCCAATTGTCGCTGGCTGGTGATTTTGTTCGGAAATACATCCGTGAGCACAAATTGAGTTTTGGCTGTATCTTTTTCAATTTGTTTGATCTGAGGCAAGGAGATCACATCGTTGACCCCATTCATCTTTTTTACTTTGAAGCAGAACTCACGTAACTTTTCAAAGTTCTCATACTTGTAAATCGCGCTATCTTTCAACCCTACAGCCACAATATTTCCATCCTCTCCAAACTGCTTCCTGAATTCTGTGAAGAAAATTTGCTCAGGGTCATTGGCAGGCACGGTGCCGCGGAAATCATAGCTCATTTCTGCATTACGGGCGTGATAGCCCATAAATACAGTAACGGCTCCGATCAAGAGTACTAGCGGGAGGCGGTATTTAATGATGAAATGCGCGAGACGAGTCCACATGAATCGAGCTCCAATTTTTATGAAACGGCAAATCTAAGGATTTTTGCCTTCAACTAGGGGTTGAGTAAGGCATAAATGGGGTCAAAAGGCATTGAATTTCAGGGCATTTTACTTTATCAGGCAAGAGATATTCCTTTGATTTTGCGATAGAGCGACAAGGCGTGCCGGTCCGTCATTCCCGAAATGAAATCTATGATGTTACGAAGCATCACATAATGCGACTCAGCATTCAATTCAAAAGGCTTAAACCCTTCAGGTAAAAGCCTCAGCAAATTCTCGTACTTTTTGGGCACATTTCCTTCCAGTAAATAGCGCCCTGCTTTTGAAAACTCTTCCAACAGTCCGGGCAACACTTCATATCCTGCAGATTCAATCTCCACAACATGTTTTGCCCGGTAAATTTTGTCGATGGAAAGCTTGCTGATTTCATTAAGTGCACGCGCAGACTTGCATTGTGCTGCCAGATCCTGGTCAAATTTTCCCCCAAGAATTTCGGATTCATGATCCAGGAAAATAACAGTGCACTCATCAATTAATCTTCCTATTGCCAGCGCTCGCAATACTCCGATTTTTTCATCCTGACTTGGAATCCTTTGCAACTTGCCAGGATCAAAATTATCTCTGAGAATACCTGCCAAGAGGGCTACCGTATCATCAAAGCTCACCAGTCCGAGCCTGCATCCATCTTCTAAATCGATAATGTTATAACAAATGTCGTCCGCTGCCTCCACCAGGAAAGCAAGCGGGTGACGGCACCAGGCCTGTTCGGCCAGCTTTGCCAACTCCAGATGTGACGCTACATCTGCGAAGACTTTTTGCTCTGTTTGAAAGTAACCGTATTTCTTTTGACTCTTTCTTTTTCTATCGCGAGCAGGCAGATTGGAGGGGCATGGATATTTTGTAAATGCCCCCAGGGTCGCATAGGTTAATTGTAAGCCCTGGTATTGATTTTTATTCAAAATCCGAAACCCCTGCGCATTGCCCTCAAATTGAATCAGGTCTGCCCACTGATTTGTTGATACCAACGATTTGAAATCTGCGCCTACCGGATGGTGAACAAAAAAATCTGAAATTCCATCTTCACCGGAGTGACCAAAAGGCGGATTGCCCAAATCGTGTGCTAATGAAGCCGCTGCTACAACGGCTCCAAAGTCAAACGAGGAATAATCAGATAACTTTTTATGTCGCTGTATAATGGTTTCTCCTGCTTTTTTCCCCAGCGATCGGCCCACGCTGGAGACCTCCAGGCTATGGGTTAGCCGGGTGTGCACAAAATCATGTTCTGGCAGGGGATGTACCTGCGTTTTGTCCTGCAACCTGCGAAAAGGGTGTGAAAAAATGATGCGGTCGTAGTCCTGCTCAAATGCACTTCTGAATACACCACTGGTAGATTTGTTTGCACCTATCCTTAGAGAAGACATTAATGACGACCATTCCATATTCATCAAATTGTAAAGTACTCTGTGCTTACATACTTTGTAGGATCCTGTCGGAACAACCCGACCATACAATCGAACAAGATGGGGAGTTCTTTTTTAAAAATATGAGGCCGTTCAAAAAAATTTTCCACTGCTACGGCAAAAAATTCCTCCTGATTTTTATAAGCATACCTCCTCAGTAAATTTGTTGGGTCCTGCTGTTCATTTAAAAAAAGGCCAGCCACATACTCATAATTCCTGAACGCCTGGTCCGGGAAGATCTCACTATTAAACAATTTGTTTTCCAGCCACAGGGCGTGCGCAAACTCATGAACAAGCAGATTAACACCATCTTGAGGATTTATAAATCCCTCTTTAAAGCTTTCCCACGACAGGATAATCAATCCAGCTCCCGGGTTGGTTTCACCTTTATGATACTTGCCAGTAAGTGGCGAGTAGTATTGATCAGGGTAAATGATAATCTTGTTAAATGCATCAAAGCAGTCTTCGGTGAGGAATAAAGTCATCTGCGTGGCTACTGACGCAATCAAATACCTTACGGCATTGAAATTGATCAATTGAGTCGCTTTGAAATGCCTGAATTCAATGCTGGTCGTATCCAGAAAATAGTAGGCCCTCCAGTTAAATTCCTGCCTTTTTTCAACGGTCAGTTTGTTAAAATAAATATTTATCGGCTTCAGTTTGTGACTGATTGGCCGGAGGTATTTGGGTGAATGATAAAATAATAATTTCTTAAACCACCGCTGTTCTTGTAGTGCCACAAATGTCAGTGGTAATCCAATTATTGAAATCAGCATTAAGAAAATCATTCAGTTAGATTTTCTGTAGCAGGGTCTTAATAGAAAGCGATTTTTCAAGTTTAGTCGATAACGAAGGAACTTCAATTCGCTCCTGCTGCATCGAGTCGCGATACCGGAGGGTCACGGTGTTATCCTCCAACGTCTGATGGTCAACGGTTATGCAATAAGGTGTTCCTATCGCGTCCATCCTTCTGTATCTTTTTCCTATCGTATCTTTGTCTTCATAGTAGCAAGGAAAATCCAATTTAAGGTTATCCATAATGGCTTGTGCCTTCTCCGCCAAACCATCTTTCTTGATTAACGGCAGGATGGCCACTTTATTTGGCGCCAGTGCTGGTGGAATTTTTAACACGGTGCGCTCGCTTCCGTCTTCAAGCTTTTCCTCGCAATATGCATTTGACAAAATGGCCAGGAACATCCGGTCCAGGCCAATGGAAGTCTCCACCACATAAGGGATGTAGCTCTTGTTTTCTTCTACATCAAAATATTGCAGCTTTTTGCCGGAAAATTCTTCGTGATTTTTTAGGTCAAAATCCGTGCGGGAGTGGATCCCTTCCAGCTCTTTGAATCCCATGGGGAAGTTGAATTGAATGTCGCAGGCTGCATTGGCATAATGTGCCAAATTGAGATGGTCATGAAAGCGGTAATTCTCTTCTCCGAGGCCAAGGGCATTGTGCCATTTCATGCGTTTCTCTTTCCAGAATTCGTACCACTTCATTTCCTCTCCGGGCTTCACAAAAAATTGCATTTCCATCTGCTCAAATTCCCTCATTCTGAAAATGAATTGCCTTGCGATTATTTCATTGCGAAAAGCTTTTCCTATTTGAGCGATCCCGAATGGAATTTTCATTCTTCCAGTTTTCTGCACGTTAAGAAAATTGACAAAAATGCCTTGCGCAGTTTCAGGCCTCAAATAAATCTTATTGGCTTCATCAGCCACAGAGCCCAACTCAGTTGAAAACATTAAATTAAACTGTCGCACTTCTGTCCAGTTGCGGGAGCCAGAAACAGGATCGGCAATTTCAAGATCAACAATCAATTGGCGTAGCGCTGCCAGATCTGGTTTCTCAATAGCCTCCTTCATGCGCTGATTGATATCGTCTATCTTTTTTTGGTATTCTACCACACGTGGATTGGTATTCAGGAACATCTCGCGGTCAAAAGAGTCACCAAAACGCTTAGCCGCCTTGTCCGCTTCCTTGTTAATTTTGTCCTCGATCTTGGCAATAACCTCTTCTATTAGGACATCGGCCCTATATCTTTTCTTTGAGTCTTTGTTGTCGATTAAGGGATCATTAAACGCGTCTACATGCCCTGAAGCTTTCCAGGTGGTGGGGTGCATAAATATGGAGGCATCAATGCCTACAATGTTATCGTTAAGTTGGGTCATGAACTTCCACCAGTACTCCTTGATGTTATTTTTCAGGCCAACTCCATTTTGCCCATAGTCGTAGGCGGCACCAAGGCCGTCATAGATTTCGCTGGAAGGAAAAACAAACCCATACTCTTTGGCATGGGCTATTACTTTTTTCAACAGATTATCGTCATTATTTGCCATATGCGGCAAAGATAGGACTCCCGGTGAAGTTTTCTAAAATGGAATTAATCCTTCTTAGCAGGCAGGTGAAGCCAAAACGTGGAGCCTTTGCCAATTTCAGATTCAACCTTGACTTCTCCGCCAAGTTTAGCTACGGTTTCTTTGACAATGTAGAGACCGAGTCCTGATCCTTTGGAATTGTCATGCGCACGGTAAAACATGTTAAAGATTTTGTCTATATGTGCCTCATCAATCCCCAGTCCGTTGTCCTTGACCCAAATGGTAAGCCCCTGATCGTTAGTGTGCGCCCCCAGTTGCATAAATGATTTATCCACGGAGGTATTTCGATACTTAATCGAATTGGCCACAAGATTGGACAATATCACCTTGAGACGGGTACCGTCCGTATGAACCACCATATCTTCGGGGATACTGTTGTCAATTTCAATGAATTTAGAGTCTTCTATAAAACTCAATTCGTGGGTTACATCTTCGGCTACATTTCGCAAGCGGAGCGGCTTCCTCTCCACCTCCATTCTTGAATTTCTTGAATAATTGATAATCTCCTGAATGAAGGCCTCCATGTCATGAATCCGGCTCTTCATCATTTTCAAGTAACGCATCACATGGCCAGGATCAATGCGCGCCACTTCTATTAATCCGAGCAATGAACTGAGCGGGGCACGCAAGTCGTGCGAAGCGCTGTATACAAAGCGGTCCAGTTCTGCATTGGCTTTTTCGAGCTGAACATTCTTATCCATAATTCTTTTTTCTGAATAATGGTTAACCTCCATCAGGTAATACAGAATGGCCGCTGAACATACCAGGGTTACCAGAAAATTAATGGTATAACTAACCCTAAGGTACAACTCGGTGTATTGTCGCTCTGGCAAAAAATCAAGTTCAATCCAATAAGAAACTAGAAATAGCACAACAGAAAGCGAGATAAAAAAATAGGATTGCTTTAAGTTGTGGTATCCAAATAATGCAAAAGCCATGAGACAACAGACTATAAAGTACAGAAATACACCACTTTCAAAAGGATCAATCGCTGAGAAATAAAAAATAAACAGATTGATCAACGATAGGAACAAAAATGTTGCTGACTTGAATTTATGCAGTCGGTTAAGGACAAGCGTTACAATCGCCAGTAACACTACCATTCCGTAGTAGGGTTCACTACCGTAAACACCGTAGTAGCGATCTATAAAAATGTATAAGATGGAGACTACGATGGTGATAATGGCAAAATGACTCCTTAGCAGTGCATTTTTGTAATCAATCCGGGAGGGTATGTAAACCGCCCGGCCCAGCATAAAATCTCTATAGGTCATGCGTGAACAGAATCTGACATATCTAAGTTACCATGGATTCAGTCACAAAATAGAACTTAATAACGGAATTATAAGCGTGTGTATTATTCTGTCTAAAAATGTCAAATAATGGACTGGCTATGCGATTGCCTGTCTGAGAAAGCTGTTAAACGGCATGACTATCCTGCAGCCTTCCACCACCTCGTTCATAAAATTTTTATCAACTACCTCTTTATCTGAAAAATTATGGGTAACAATGAAGCTCTTATGTTTTAATATTTCTACCTGCGGATGGTCTTTTGGATATCCTTTAGGTGCTGTTTTCAGTTTATCAAAATCATCAAGCTCTTTGTAATAAGATTTGAACTTCTTATCCTTCAATACTTTGTCTATGGCCTTGAAGTTGTAATCAATTTCCTGGCGAATCTTGGCAACATGAATGGCATCCGGCTGATAAAATCCACCAGCTATGAAACTTTTGTTGCCAGGCTCAATGTGAATATAATATCCAGGCTCCTGAATCATTCTTCCGCCAGGAGAAAAGCCAGCCCCCATATTCACTTTATAGGGCCTCTTGTCTTTACTAAAGCGAACATCTCGATAAATCCGGAAGGGTAATTTTTTTGGGTTTAATCCGATGAGTCCTTTGTCAAACTTACTTAGCTCCTTCAACAAGCTCTCAATGAAGTCCTCAAACAATTGTTTGGAATCAAGGTAGGTGTCTTTGTTCTTTTCAAACCACTCACGGTTATTATTCTTGGCAATGGCTTTCAAGAATTTAAGTATTCGATTAAAATCCATGATGAATGAGTTTTAAGTTATAGGTATTCCATTACTGATTCAAGCGCCATGCCCCTTGAGGCTTTCACCAAGATGGCAGCATGATCAATGGGATTTTTCTTTAAGTGGTTCAACAGCTCATTTTTGGAGGGGAAGTATTTCACCGAAAGACCGGGGGTAACCGCTGACTTTATCAATTCTCCACACAACAGTCCTTCATCAATTTTGTTAACTCGTATCCAGTCTGCAATTTTTTTATGTTCAGCCTCACTCTCACTTTCTAACTCATACATATCTCCCAAAATAGCTATTCGTTTTGTTGCCTTCATTTTGCCAAGACTTTTCAGCGCCACTTCCATGGAGCTTGGATTCGCATTGTACGCATCCAGGATAATCGTATTCGTTCCTTTATGAATCACCTGAGAACGCATGTTGTCAGGCACGTAACTCTCAATGGCCAGCCTGGCATCACCAGGTTCCACTTGAAAAAATTTACCCACACACAACGCGATGGCCGTATTTTCAAAATTGTATTCTCCTATCAGCTGGGTCTGAATCACTTCTCCATTTTCAGTTTTAAGCTTAACAAATGGATCAGCCGAAATTAACTCACAGTGATAATAGTCGCCTTTGCCCGGATAAAACAATGGTGCCTTGAACCGTTTTGACATATTGGAAAGAATGGAATCTCTTGAATTGATCCATACCGTGCCCCCTGTATTAATTAAGTGCTGATAGAGTTCTGATTTTCCCCGGATAATATTCTCAAATCCTCCGAATGTGCCAATATGTGCTTTTCCAATATTCGTAATGAATCCATGGGTGGGATTTGCAATCTCACAAAGTTTTGCGATTTCTCCGACATGGTTTGCCCCCATCTCAATCAAGGCAATTTCTACAGAGTCGTCAATGCTCAACACCGTGATGGGTACTCCAATGTGATTGTTGAGATTGCCCGCTGTTGCCAGCACTTTATACTTTTTGCTGAGAACGAAACGTACCAATTCTTTGCTTGTTGTTTTTCCATTTGATCCCGTGAGTGCCAACACCGGTATTTTCAAATGATCACGATGATGACGGGCAAGCTGCTGTAGCGTTGCTAAGACATCCCCTACTAAAATGTAGCGATCGTCTTTGGCCCACTTGGCTTCATCCACTATCGCATAAGATGCCCCCTTTGCTATCGCCTCCGAAGCAAATTCGTTGGCATTATACTTTTCCCCCTTTAGAGAAAAGAATACCGAACCCGGGGTGATCTTTCTTGTATCTGTAGAAACCTTTCCCGATTCTTTAAACTTATTGTATAGATTTTCGATTTCTGTAATCATATTGAATCGCTGTAATCACTAAATCACAGTATCTTGCAATCTAAGATAACAGGTGGAGACCGACCAGCGTTATCTTTCAAATTAATCGTTAAACTTCAATAGATTGGTCGCGGCATGCTAAGGTTCGTCTTTTCGTTATGTACGTTAATGCCGCTTCCCATTCAGGCACAATTTACCTACACACAAGATCAAAGTATACCTGTTGAGGAGGATGGCGCACTGTTGACCATGCCTTGGGCCGGAGGTCTTAATTCAGCGCAGTTTAATCGTATCGACCTAAACAACGATGGCATAAAAGATCTGGTCGTATTTGATCGTGCCTCCAATAAGATAAGCACGTTCCTCAATCAATCCAATCAGTATGTTTATCATCCGGAATATGAAAACCTGTTTCCGAATGACATTCGAAAATGGATGCTTTTGCGCGATTACAATGAAGATGGACTGGAGGATATTTTTTATCCCAATAGCAATGGTATTTCTGTATACAAAAACATGAAGCAGCCAGGTGGAAACCTCAGCTGGGAAAAGTTAAAATTTTATGCAGCCCCATCCCCATTGGCTCCGCCAGGGACTCCTGGAGTTTTTACGGAAATCATTCTCACCCAGGGATTTTCCAAAACCAATATTTTCCCTGGCACAAATGATATTCCAAATATCACAGATATGGATGGTGATGGAGATCTGGACATCATCAATATGCGCTTTGTAAGCCCGGGTACAGCAGAGTATCACAAAAACATGAGTCAGGAAAATTATGGCAAATCCGACTCCCTGGAATTTGTTCGTCTTACCCAGCGTTGGGGCGATTGGGAAGAATGCAGTTGCAACAACTTCGCCTTTGGTCAAACATGCGCGCAATCTGGAGGAAGGACAAACCACAACGTGGCTAAAGCGCTGCTGGCCATTGATACCAATGGTGACGGCAACAAGGACCTACTTTTTTCAGAAGAAGATTGTCCCTCACTTTTTATACTGAAGAATGACGGCACCACGGAGTCGGCAGATATGAATTCAGCAGTGCCTTTTCCTCCCACCCAACCGGTTTTCATGCCATTGTTTCCTGCCGCTTTTTATGAAGACGTAGACTTTGACGGGGTGCCCGACCTGATTGCCTCTCCGGCCAGGTATGCACGCACCGGGCTCAATAACTCCTTCCGAAAATCGATTTGGTTTTATAAAAACACAGGCTCAACACAAAATCCAAATTTTACTTTCATGCAGGATGATTTCCTGCAAGATCAGATGATAGAAGTAGGGGACTATGCTTTTCCGGCATTTACAGATTATGACGGTGATGGCGACCAAGACCTTTTCATCGGCAACTATGGAAATGAAGATTTCAGAGGCGTAATTGCTTTTTACGAAAACGTGGGTACACCCGCGGCCGCCTCCTTTAAACTGATTACAAGAGATTTCCTGCAGCTTTCATTGCTCTCCAGATTTAACATGAAGCCACAGTTTATCGATATCAACAGCGATGGAAACATGGATTTGGCCTTCCTGCTTTCTGAGTCAATGAATTTCACCACTAACCTTTTCTACATTGCAGGTAACAAACCCGATGCGCTTGCATTTACCGACCTGGAAGTGAAGTCTGCCAATTTTGACGTGGGCCTCACGGAAAATATTTTGCTGGAGGATGTTGATCAGGATGGCATCGTTGACCTGCTGGTGGGTACCGCCACTGGGGCACTGGAGTATTGGCGCAATGCCGGCCCCAAAGGTTCATTCAATTTTGTCCTGGAAAACTCATCTTTTATGAACTTAGGTACCAGTCTTACGCGTACCAATGTCAATGCCTCTGTGGCTGACATGGACAACGATGGAAGACAGGACCTGATCATCGGAGACCCAAGCGGACAAATTACTATTTATGGAGACTACAGGGCCACCATGAATGCTCCACAGCCAACATCCAACCTCGTCTACGACCCAATTAGTGAAAGCTATATCAGCAAAAATTTGGGATCCAGGTTAAAACCTGTGGCCATCAATCTGTTTAATAGCAACCGGCCTGGAATTGCAATAGGCACGGTAAGTGGAGGAATACTGCTTTTAAAAAATGACGGAGGCGAGCTGCTGCCTGATGAGCCAAATATTATTCTCTATCCCAATCCATTGGCACAAAATCAACCCTTATCTATTCTTACCGACAGGAACATGCTCATGGAGCTGTTTACCATCGTGGGCCAAAGGGTTTCTGATCCGATATTTGTCAGTGGAAATTCACCATATAACCTGGAAATCGAAGGGCTAGCGCCCGGCATGTACATTGCCCGGTTTACTTTCGCGGGCGAATCCTATGGACGTAAATTCATCATCCTGTAGGTAGAATTAACAGGAAAGGGGCTGCGGGCAGGATTTTTCTCAAAGGACCTAACTTAAGGTCTTTATTTTTGGCTCAACTTGGATAATTTGGCCGCTTTTAGCGATATTTGCAGTCCCTTTTGAAAAAGGGCTTTATTAAACCAGAATCAACAGATATGGCACGGGTTTGTCAAATAACGGGGAAAAGAGCACAGACAGGAAATAACGTTTCGCACGCCAATAACCGGACGAAGCGCAAATTCTATCCAAATCTTCATAAGAAGCGCTTTTTCATTCCAGAAGAAAATAAGTGGGTAACGCTAAAGGTTTCTGCCAATGCAATCAAAACCATCAATAAGAAGGGGATTACGGCAGTGTTGAAAGAGGCGAAGGCAAAAGGGACTTTGTCTATTTAAAGTTAAAACAGCATTACAATGGCTAAAAAAGGAAATCGTATACAAGTGATTTTAGAGTGCACCGAGCACAAGACAAGTGGCTTGTCAGGTATGAGCCGATACATCACGACCAAAAACAGGAAGAATACTACGGAGCGTATTGAGCTGAAGAAGTACAATCCTATTATGAAGAAATATACTGTTCACAAAGAAATTAAATAATCATGGCAAAGAAAGTTGTCGCTAGTCTTAAGAAAATAGATGGAAAGAACTTCGCGAAAGTGATCCGTACAGTAAGATCTGAGAAAACCGGAGCCTATACATTCAGGGAGGAGATTGTTCCGGCTGAATTGGTAAAGGAGACTTTGGCTAAAAAATAATTCCGACTCAAAAGATTTTGAAGAGTCCCTATTAGGGACTTTTTTGTTTACTCAAGTTTAATAATCATGTTTGGCAAACTGTTTTCCAAAGAGAAAAAGGATTCACTCGATCAGGGTCTCAAGAAAACCCAGGAGAGTTTTTTTGGAAAGCTTGGCAAGGCCATAGTCGGCAAATCAACTGTTGACGATGATGTGCTTGACAACCTTGAAGAGATACTGGTAGCTTCGGATGTGGGCGTTGCCACCACTTTAAAGATCATCGATCGAATTGAGCAACGTGTTGCCCGTGATAAGTACCTGGGCACCGGTGAACTGGATCGCCTCTTGAAGGAAGAAATAGCCTCACTGCTTTCTGAAAACAATACCCAAGACCTGACCGATTTCAGTAAACCCGAGCATATTAAGCCTTATGTCATTATGGTGGTAGGGGTGAATGGCGTAGGTAAGACCACCACTATCGGCAAGCTTTCAGCGCAATTTAAAAACAAGGGTTACTCCGTTCTTCTGGGGGCTGCTGATACATTTAGGGCAGCAGCAGTAGATCAGCTCAAGCTTTGGGGTGAGCGCGTAGGCGTGCCGGTAGTGGCGAAGGGCATGAATACCGATCCTTCTGCTGTGGCTTATGATGCGGTAGCCAAAGGTGTAGAACTTGGATCTGACATCGTGATCATCGACACTGCAGGAAGGCTGCACACCAAGGTGAACCTCATGAATGAGCTTTCAAAAATTAAGCGTGTGGTTCAGAAAGTTGTGCCTGAAGGGCCCCATGAGGTATTGCTGGTGCTGGATGGCAGCACCGGACAAAATGCGGTGATCCAAGCTCGGGAATTTACAAAAGCAACTGAGGTAACGGCCCTGGCCGTCACCAAACTCGATGGCACCGCCAAAGGCGGTGTGGTCATTGGCATCTCCGATGAATTCAAGATTCCCGTGAAATATGTTGGGGTTGGCGAAAAGGTGGACGATCTGCAGGTGTTCAACAAAATGGAATTTGTTGACTCACTTTTTAAGAAGAATTAATTGCGAATAGGAAACCTCCAATACAATTGATAATTGAATCCCCAGTAGCTTTTCTTTGTCGCTAATCCATAACCTGGTATGTCATAAGGAATAAACTCACCCGTGGTGCCAACAGTTGGCGCCACCTTTAGTCGGGCCGTGTATCCCATCCAGAGTTCACTCCAGATTTTTACACGTAGCCCCATAGTCACCTCCCCCCATCCGGCTTTCATAGACTCATTCGAAACCGTTCTTTGAAAATCCCCAAAGACCGCATCACTTGTAGTATACCTTAGTTGTTCACTGAATGTAGAATGGCCATACCGAAAGCCCACAAAAAACATATTCCTATCGGGATCCTTCAACAAGAAATTGACATCACCTCCAATGCGGAAGTAGTTTCCGGAATTGGAGTAACTCTGAGTGGGAGAAAGTCTCGATTTCTCCCAGTTTCCAATCTCCACCGTAAAGTAGTACCTATCCAGGTCTAAATCCACGCTCGCTTCCCAGCCATCAAACTCATTAGACAATGGAATCTTTGCCAATGCTATCAGGTCTGTACCAAGGCGAATGCCCGTAGGCCAATAACTTTTAGATGACCTTATACTATCCGATGTTTGTGCGACCCCACTAATAGAAATAAGCACGCATGAAGTGACTGTGGCAAGTAATTTAGATATGGACTTAGACTTCAATACGGTCACTGGAAATACTAATTAGGATACACAACAATATTGGTCCCTGAAGATTCAGTTAATGGAATACTCCCAGAAACAAATACAGAGTCAAAACTGTGTTCGACCACCTTTAAATCTGACATAATGAACCGGGGGCCACAATCTAGTGATTCAAATTGAGGTTGAGACAGATATTGCACCTCCATGCTATACGAGCCGGTAGCTAAATTGAAGTTGATGGTTTGCTGTGAGCCATTAACATCAAGGGGAAGGTAGACCTGGGCGACTGAGGCGCCTGCACTAAATACGCTGTCAGCGTTCGAAATGGTAATTCCTATGATCTCCACGGTGCTTGCTTCATTGGTGGATTTCTGCCTGAAGGAAACGCCCAGGATATCATTTCTCAGGCTGATGCAATCCGGATCGGCATAGCAGGAACCCAGCAAGCAGGCAACTATAAAAAACGCAATAAATTGAGCTAAAATCCTCATTTGAGGCAGCAAAGATACGCCATCGGCATTAAGGCCAAATCTTTGATCTCGACTTATTTGGCCTTCGTTACTGGTACAACATTCGTACTTTTGCATCCTTATTAATAAAAATTGAAAACAAAAGGATCTAAAAAAACCAAAGTCAACATCGTTACGCTGGGGTGTTCTAAAAACACAGTGGATAGCGAGGTTTTGCTTACCCAATTGAAAGGCAATGGCATAGAAGCTACACATGAATCAGAAAGGGATGACTCGAATATCGTGGTCATTAACACTTGCGGATTTATTGACAATGCCAAGCAAGAATCCATTGACACCATCTTGAGATACGTAGATGCCAAGCAGGAAGGTCTGGTAGAAAAAGTATACGTAACCGGGTGTCTATCGCAACGATATAAGGATACCCTTGAGAAAGAAATCCCAGAGGTGGACTCCTGGTATGGCACGCGCGATCTTTCCCGTTTGCTCAAAACGTTAAATGCCAATTACAAGCACGAGTTGATTGGAGAACGCATTTTGACCAACCCAAGCCATTTTGCGTATATGAAAATTTCAGAAGGTTGCGATCGGCCCTGCTCCTTCTGTGCCATCCCCTTGATGCGGGGTGGTCATGTTTCCAGACCCATGGAGGAGTTGGTAAAAGAAGCCACGCATCTGGCCAGAAATGGCACTAAGGAATTGTTGCTCATCGCCCAGGATTCTACCTATTATGGATTGGATATTTATAAGAAGCGGATGTTATCCGACCTGCTGAAGAAATTGTCGGACGTAGAAGGCATTGAATGGATCAGATTACACTATGCTTTTCCAACCGGATTTCCACTAGATGTGCTGGATACCATGGCAGAGCGGGAAAATGTTTGCAAGTATTTGGACATCCCCCTCCAACATGGCTCGACCCACATGCTGAAGCTGATGAAACGGGGTACGACAAGAGAAAAAACTACAGAATTGCTCCATACCATCCGAAGCAAAGTGCCCAACATTGCCATCCGCACTACTTTAATTGCTGGCCATCCCGGGGAAACAGGGCGTGAATTCGAAGAGATGATGTCTTTCGTTGAAGAATCCCGTTTTGACAGACTGGGTGTGTTTCCGTACTCCCACGAAGAAAATACGTTTTCACATACCATGCCGGATGATGTGCCCGCCAATATGAAGCAGGAGCGAGTGGATGCAATTATGGATTTGCAACAATCCATCTCTCTGGAGTTAAATCAGGATAAAATCGGAAAAACATTCAAGGTATTAATTGACCGAAAAGATGGGGGTCAGTTTATAGGACGAACTGAATTTGATTCTCCTGAGGTAGACAATGAAGTATTGTTAGATGCTACAGAAGGCTACCTTAGAATAGGCGATTTTACAAAAGCCAGGGTCACGGACGCTACTGAGTTCGACTTAATTGCCGAACCCGTTTGATGAACTCATGTAAAATCATAAACTTATCATTCCAATTGCCGTTAGTCGCATATGTTATTTGACTCGAGTTATTGTTAGAGATGCAGCATCATAAAATCCCTTTTAAGGATACCCAAATTTTCAATCCATTTTTCTTAGACTATATCCAACAAAAGGATTCACTGAGTCCATTCTACAGTAGGTTTCCCACCCTTGCGGCTTTCAAAGATCAGATTCGAGACAAACAAAAGTCTTTTGCACCATCATCCCGAAAAGTACTTTGTGATGTTTTGCATGAACAGTATAAAGAATTGACGATTACCGATTCCGTTTCGTCAAACATTGAGTCGATCGCCAATGAAAAAACTTTTACCATTACCACCGGGCATCAACTAAATATTTTCACCGGCCCGCTTTACTTTATTTATAAAATTGTTTCTGTAATCAATGCAAGCAGGCAACTGAAGAAAGCTTACCCCGAGTTCAACTTTGTACCAGTTTACTGGATGGCATCCGAAGATCACGACTTTGAGGAGATCAGCTATTTTAAACTAAATGGTAAAAAATATACCTGGGAGACCGATCAAAAGGGAGCGGTGGGAAAATTTAATCCAAAGGGTCTTGAATCAATATTGAATGAATTGCCCGGAGATGTTTCCATTTTTAAGACAGCTTACCTGAAACATCAATCGTTAAGTGATGCGGTTCGCTACTACGTAAATGAATTGTTCGGAAAGGAAGGCTTGGTCATTCTCGATGCTGATAATCCCCAACTCAAAGCTCAATTTTCCGATGTTATCAGCGATGACCTTTTCAATCACGCCTCAAAATCCAAAGTAGAAAAAACTAATGCGGCTTTGAATGATCTGGGGTACAGTACCCAGGTACATGTGCGTGATATCAACTTTTTTTACCTGGACAATAATCTAAGGAGCAGGCTGGAAAGAACTGATCAGGGGTTTTCAGTTGTAGACACCGCTTTGCATTTCAGCGAGTCGGAAATTAAAACCCTGATTGATCTTGCACCGGAAAGATTCAGCCCCAACGTAATACTCAGGCCTTTGTTTCAAGAGCGTGTACTGCCCAATCTGGCATATTTTGGGGGTCCGGCAGAAGTGATTTATTGGCTGCAGTTAAAAAGTGTATTCGATCATTTCAACACGCCATTCCCAATGCTCATGCCGCGAAATTTTGCATTGGTGATGTCCGGTCCCATTGCGCGCAAATTTGAAAAGACAGGGCTGCGCATTGAAGAATTATTTCAAGATAAGAACTACCTGTTTAACGATTGGGTACAAAAAAACACACATCATAACCTCACATTAACCGAAGAAATGAAAGCGGTGGATCAGCTCTATCATCAGATCAAATCAAGAGCGATTGAGATAGACGCTACACTTGGCCCGATGATTTCAGCGGAAGCTACCAGGACATCAAATAGTTTCGAAAAGATAGAGCGCAAACTACTGAAGGCCGAAAAGAAACTGCATGCCGACAAACTCAGGCAAATTGACGAAGTGAAAGAAGCGCTCTTTCCAAATGGTGGTCTGCAGGAGCGAAGCGACAACTTCTTAAACTTTTACCAACAGGATTCTGGATTCATTCAAAAACTATTAGGTGCTTTTGATCCTTTCGATTTTCAGTTTAACATAATCAGCTACCCCGTCAACAAGTAGAAAGTTATGATCAAGGCAGAACTCCGGAAAATCTATCTGCAAAAAAGAAAAGGTATTTCGGCTGCCGAGTTCCAACAATTTAATTATAAAATTTGCGAGCAATTCTTTTCACATGTTGACCTTTCATTTATAAAGGTGGTCCATACTTTTATTCCCATCACCAAAAATGGCGAGGTTGATACATGGCCGATCATCGACCGAATCAGAAGAGAGTTTCCGCATACCCGTCTGTCCATCCCACGCGTCAATACCAACTCAAATTCCCTGGAGAATATTTTTTTTGAAGGATTACACCAATTAGAAGAAAGCAAAATGGGCATTAAGGAACCCAGGCAGGGCTCGCCAACAGATGCTACGAAAATTGACCTGGTACTGGTGCCTTTGCTCACTTTTGATCAGTCTGGCCACCGAGTGGGATATGGAAAGGGGTACTATGACAAATTCCTGGCTTGCTGCAGGAATGATTGTCAAAAGATTGGCCTTTCCTTTTTTGCTCCCGTTGAAAGTATCGAAGATGTGAATGAACAGGACTTCAAGCTCACGGCCTGTATAACACCAGAGAAAGTTTACAAATTCTAGCATCCACCTCGCTTAGTTCGCGGATTGAAACCCTACCTCTATTGTCTGGATCTCATCAAAAGGAATTCCATCTGTGGTAATACCCTGCACCCTAATACGTATAGAACCTGTGTTGTCAGCAGAAAAGATTCTTCCCGACATGACTCCTCTTTCATTCCGATCGAACTGAGTCTTCCAGAAAACAGATGACCTGAAGACAGGGGTACGGTTTGCTACTTCTGCAGGGTTTTTGGCGCTGAATGGAACTGGTTTGACAAGACCATCTACGTATAAAATATCATCTTTAGGAATCCTGTTTCCGATGTCGGCAATTTTGGTTTGAAAGAAGATGACACCGTTCTTCGTGATGTTTCCCAGGTTTCTGAGTTTTTTGGCATCATTCACCACTTTAATCACCGCAATATCTGCAGGTTTCAAACTAAAGATAAAATCTATATTCCTTGTGGCAATGCCATCAACGATGCATAGGGGGTCTCCGGTGATCGGATTGTTGCTGTCCGTAGAAAGTACGCGCAAGGTGGGTTTTCCCCCCACTTTTTTGTTTTGGACAAACCTTACCACTTCCCTGAATAAATCTTCTATGGTTGGAAACACCACATATTCTTCTACGTTGATAGTCGCGTCAACCCCGTTAAGCTCATCTTCCATGGCCGCGTTTGGATTGGTTTCAATTTTAGGCGTCTCAGCTTTTGTCCATCCATAAGAAAAGGAGCCATTCACTACCGCTGAAACGTTACTAAATGAATAATAGGGATCTCTTTGCCCTCCTCTGATTAGCTGAGGGGCAGCAAACCCGGGAAGAGAATCTTTAATCAACGTGATACTGGCATTTTGCAATCTTTTCCCCCTGCTTTCCATGGAGTACATGATATTCTCGCTGCCATAGAAATCAAAATAAACTGGCCAGGTGACAGCTCCATCATCAGCGGTATAAACTTCATATCCAAAAGTCCGCTCCTGAAGAAAAAGCAAAACCAAAGTTGAGTCAGGCACCGGCTTGCCATTATCAGCAAATGTGGCCACCCCATTATAGATCAATATGCCTTCCGATGAAAATTCAGCTTCTTTTTTCTTGTTGGAAAGAACATCAGTCCATTTGTATCTCTCCCATTCCCGGGTGATCAGATAATTGTCTAGTGCCTTTGCCCCCGCAGTGGTAGCGATATCTATTTGCTGTAAAAAAGATCTAGAATCCGGAATATCACTTATTACAAGCACCTCTTCTTTAAAATCCGTAAACTCTTCATGAGGGAACAGATTGCTATAGTGTGCACTTACAACCATGTCGGCAGCTTTTGATCCTCCAGTCTGGTCCTTTACATCAAATTCAAATGACGCTGTGCTTCTGGTAGGCATCACTTGCTTGTCCAGGCGGAGGTCTACCTTCGCCTGATTTTGAATCGGAATATAGATCAACCGATTAGCCACTATTTTTGTTTTGGAATCGAAGACTGTAAGTTGAGCGATTCCGGCCGGCAGACCTCTTACCGGGATTAAGACGGTAGCTGGAGTTGCACTAGACACACCGATCATGGAAGCATACTTGATCTGACTGCGCGAAGTCAGTATAACTGTAATGCTTTCATTTGATTCTTTGCGGGATTGTAAATCAATAGTTGCCCTGATCAACTCTCCATCGTTGGTTAATTTCAAGCCAATTCCTTCGGGATCCACATCAATATTAAAAGATTCACCGCCACCCAGGGATTCGGCTTTATACTTCACCTGACTTTTCAGATTTAATTCAAAACTGGCTAAGCCATTCTTATCACAGGTAAATCTTATTATTTCTGTTCCGTCATCTGCTACTACTCTTCCTTCGCTGGCCACGGGTCTTCCATTTTTAGTGGCCCTGGCTACGACTGTAGTGGGGATTTGAGCAATCATATTTCCACCTTCGGGAAACAATTCGATCCTGGTTGGGACGTCAGTCGCAAATTCAAATTGTGTTTCACCGACAATGGTCAACAGGTTATTGAAATAAAGTTTTGTCGAGAAGTTTTTCATCCAATTGGTGTAGGCTACCACTTTGTATACACCAGGGATTATGTCCTTAGGAATAACTGTCTGGCTGGCGATTTGGCCATCATCTATTCTAAAAGTTTGACGCACGTGTTCCTCGCCCTCGGCATCAATTATTGCCAGCTTCATAATTTGTCTACCCCATACGGGTGTTAAATTGTCGGTCATCAGATAGGCTTTAAAAAAAGCAGTATCACCGGGCGCATAAGCGGGCTGGTTAAAGGTTAGGTGCAACTTGGTCTGCGGGAATACTTTGTTGTAGTTGTTGAATTTCTCTGTGATTTCAGTAATGGGGTCTGCTTCAATGAAGAAGCCAGCAACCATGAATGAGGAAATACAAATAATAAATACCTTAAGTGTGTTTCGCATCACCAGTTGGCAGGTTTAATAATGGATGAATTTTTTGCCGCAAATCTGCAGTCATCCGCCAGCGTATCTATTGGCAACAATTTAAATGGAATATCCTCTTTGGTGATTTCTATTGACTTGGTTTTAACAGACGATACTGAAAACAATCCATAAATTTCTGCTGACGGGTCGTTGATGCATTTCAAGTTGCCTCTGATTTTTGCTGAGGTGGGCTGAAACAAGCTACTGCCACCTTCCTTTTGAACTTTTACCAGTTTCCAAAAATCATAAACATCCTCGGTGATACCGGCTTGTTCAACTTCAATACGGTACTTATTGTGAAACAAGCTTTTGGTGGCCGGGATGTACGCAATCTTGAACCTGCTTACTTTGCCCCCGTAAAAGTCTACATCTGCCACCTCTGGTGATCTGCTGTATTCTGATACCCAGCATGAGCAGCATTCACAAGGAGAAACATAAGTTACAATACCATTTATAATACGGTAGCCGCTGCATGGTCTGGGGTCAGGAATCCGGCCGGCTTCACCAGCATTAATTGTATGCTTTTCCGGAAAAGTCAGAATTTCATAAACTCCAGTCCAATTCCATCTCACATAGTCGACATTGCTAGTGATTGTGGCATCCAAATAAATGTTGAAGCCAGCATTGTTTTCTTTTCCGGTAGGGTCTGTATCTACTTTATCTTCAAACTCAAAATACACGCTATCAATTTCATCCACCGGCTGAAAGAGCTGAGGTGCTGATTCATAAATTTTACCATCGAATGCTTCTATCCTCAGATAGTAGCTCTTCCCATATTGAGCTTTGAAAGCTGGATCAGAAACAAAAATTCCCGGAACGTTATCTTTAAGTCTCTCCCTGTTTCCATCCTCGTCAATGACATAAACAAACGCGCCAGTTACCGCAGGTTGTTTGGTTAAATCGTTGTACACACCCACCGATCTAAATAATTTGACAACGTAAGAGCCATTCTTGTCTGTGATTCCACCATCCACCACGATTACGCCTTCTTCAGAGTCAACGGCCAATGTAATGGGATCAATGCACGACCCGATGATCAGGAACATAAAAAAGCCAATGGTCCAAAATTTCTTCATTTGTCCTCTAAAATTTAAAAGCATAAGAAATGGAAGGAATGGCGGCTCCTATGATTGCCATTCTAAAAGGTCTTAAAACGCCATTTCCGTTATCCGCAAAAAAGATGGTATATGGATTTTTTCTTGCATATACATTATAAATGGAAAAGGTCCAGGTGCCATCCCAGAATTTTTTTCGCTTATGACTTCCCTCGATAATAAAAGCAACATCCAACCGATGATAGTCGGGAATTCGGTATTGATTGCGGTCAGAAAAATTAGCAACCGGAATATTATCAATCAAATAAGCAGAGGTAGGCGCAGATATGGGTCTACCCGTGTGATAGGTAAAATTGCTGGAGAAAAAATATCGCTTGGAGATATTATACTTCCAATTGAAGTTAATCACATGGGGTTGATCAAAATTAGATGGATATTGATCTCCATCATTTATATTTTCGGCAAGTGAATTTCCCTTTGTTTGACGGAACGATCTGGAGTAGGTATAATTCAGCGATCCATTCAACCTACCTTTTACCTTTACTGCAGACAACTCAAATCCATAAGCGAGTCCATCACCGCGCAATAGATCCGTTTCTAAATGATCGTTGAGTATGAGTTGTGCTCCGTCTTTAAAATCTAACAGATCATAAATATTCTTATAGTAGAATTCAACAAATGTTTCATACATGTTGTCCTTAAAATTTTTGAAGAACCCAAGCGAAATCTGGTCAGCATACTGTGGTTTAAAGTATGAATTACTTGGCTGCCAGATATCTATTGGCGCCACGGCTGCCGAATTGGAAATCAGGTGAGTGTACTGATAAATTCGGTTAAAACCGGCTTTTATTGATGCATTGGGTGTAAGTGAATATCTAACACTGAACCGCGGTTCAATACCGGTATAGGTCTTTATCTTTTCTCCTTTTGAAAAAGAAAGTGTGTCGACAATTGTATTTACTTCTTTGGGTAAACCAGGATCGTATGAATAAACGCTTGAGGGGCCAAAAGCCGTATACATCGAATACCTTACCCCAAGATCAATGTTGAATCGATCATTCCACTGAAAACTTTCTCCGATGTAGAGTGCATTCTCCAAAGTATTCTGCTCATTGATTTTCTTCACATTGACCTGAGAGGCATCCGAAGCGGGGCGGATAGATCCAGGATTGTATTTGTAAAAAATTGAGTTGACTCCGAAAGTAAGCTTGTGCTTGTTGAGGTCGTAGTTGAAGTCTACCTTAAATGTGGGATAGGTAACTCCAAAATCGAGTTCATAAGCATTACCTGGTTCCTCATCCTCCACGGTATAGGCATAACTACCAATTCCGGCTGAGACTGTTGCCAGCAACCGATCGTTAAAAGAGTGGTCTAATCGAAACACACCCATTCTGTTGTGCCACCTGTAAACGGTATCGGTCGCTAAACCAAATTTATCACTGCTCGCATAGCCGGTAAACTGGAGTTTGGTTTTCTCATTGAACAAATGACCTAATTTCAATGACGCATCATAAAATGATACTGAGCTGTTTTGGATGTCCTGATAATTGGTCTTCACCAGGCCCAGCATCCAATCAGAATAGGAAGCCCGAAGTGAAGCGATTACTGAGGTCTTGTCCTTCACTATTGGCCCGCTGATGGTAAAGTTGCTTGCTACCACACCTATGCCACCATTGCCTTCCCATTTTTCAAAATTTCCCTCCTTTACGCTTATGTTTAAAACAGATGATACCCGGCCACCGTACTCTGAAGGTATCCCTCCTCTGTAAAAGCTGACTTCTTTAAGCGCATCTGAATTGAAGGCTGAGAAAAACCCAAATACATGCGATATGTTAAAAACCGGGATGCCATCGTATAGTACTAAATTCTGATCTACACCACCACCACGTACATTGAAACCTGTGGCCACCTCGCCCACGGAGGTAACGCCTGGCAATGTTTGCACCTGTCGGATTAAATCAACCTGCCCCATAAACGAAGGCATTTTTTTTATTTCGGCCAGCTTAATGGTGGCTTGCCCCCCGCGGTTTCCAGAAATGTTGGAAAAAGCTTTATCCGTCACAATGATTTCCTCAAGTAATGTTGGCGTTTCATCAAGTAAAATGTTGATGGAACCATCTTCATAGATTTGCAGGTCAAAAACTCTTTCCTCATAGTTAAAATACCTTACGCTGAGAATGTGCTGACCCATGGGTAATACAATACTAAAAATTCCATCGGTGTCTGAAGTGACCACTTTATCAATGTCTTGCGCTACCACGGTGGCACCTACCAGCGGATCTTTGCTTTTGATATCCGTGATCAGTCCTTGCAATGTGACTTCTCCTGATGAAACTCCCCTGGCCGGATCTCCAATCACCACCGATTGAATTTTTTTCCTTTCCTTCGCGGCCGTTTCAAGCAATTGATCTCGCAACAATACCAAAGATGGATCTTTGACAAGCACTATGGCATAGCCACTTACCACCTGAAATTGGATATCTGTTCCGCTGAAAGCATCATCCAGCAGGTATTGAAGCGTCTTCCCCTGGTAGTTCTCAGTTACTTTGGTGTCGGCAATCCATTCAGGCAAATAAAAAAATCTAACGGGATGCTGCTTTTCGAAGTCTTCAAAAAACTGGACCAAAGATTTTCCTTCTTCGGTCCCGTCAAGTGTTAAATCCAGCACGTGCTGCGCTTCGCTGGTCAGTCCACAGAGAAGTAATAAAACAAGTAGATATCCTTTCAAGCCGTGCTGAGACATAAGGTCAAAAAAACGAAGTCGCAAAATACAGTAATTTGCAATAACCAAATGTGGCCTCATTTAAAAATATGACGAATGGCTTGTACCATCTCCAACTTCCCTGGGGGGCCGGGTAAGGAATTCACTTTCATGCCCAAAGATTTTAAGTCTCGTTTGAATTGGCCGCGTGCGCAATAAGTGACAAGCACGCCTCCTGGTTTTATCGCCCTAATTACGTGAGATAAGACTTTGAAATTCCATACGTCCGGCTGTTTGGCGGGTGCAAAGGCATCAAAATACACCAAATCATAAGATTCCCTCTCGAGTATTAACGTTTCTATTCGCTCATGAAATTTATGAATATCGAAATTCGATCTAATGCTAGTACTTTCATTCCAAAGCGCCTCATGCAAGTTGAGCATCAGCCTAAGCGACTCCCGCTGACCCAGGCAAGATGGGTAGTTCAACTGGCTGACTATCTCCATCGAAATTGGAAATGCCTCCACAGCATGATAAATAATTGGTATCTGCTTAGCCTTTTGATCCAGGCAGGTAAGCAAAGCATTCAACCCGGTGCCAAATCCAACTTCCAGTATCTTTAGGGACTGAGGAAGTAATTGCTCAACATAAAAATGCAAACCATTTTTGATATAAACGTGATTGGATTCCTGGATAGCACCATGAACGGAATGATATGTTTCATTGAGCTTATCATTTCTTAGGGTATGAGACCCATCTTCAGTTACGATCAGGTGAAGCACTTGAATTTCGCCTTAATCCATTTTGACTAACACAACGGCATAGGCATTCACCCCCTCTTCTCTCCCTACGTATCCCATGCGCTCGTTGGTGGTTGCTTTAATTGAAATTACTTCTTCATCAATGCCCATCACTGTGGCAAGCACTTTTTTCATGGCGGGAATGTGCGGAACAATTTTCGGTTTTTCCAAACACAACGTGCAGTCAACATTCTCAATCCGCCAGCCTTTCTCATTCAGCATCTTTATTACCTCCGCCAAAAAATATTTGCTTTCCTTTCCCTGCCAACGCGGATCTGTATTTGAAAAATGAAACCCAATGTCACCTAAATTAGCTGCACCCAACAAGGCATCACAAAGGGCATGGATGAGCACATCAGCATCTGAATGGCCAACAGCTCCCTTATCAGCTGGCAGCTTTACACCTCCCAACCAGAAATCTTTACCTGGCATCAGTTGATGTACATCGAAACCCATCCCCACTCGTATTTTCATATTCTTTATTTATCTCCGTTTGCGTAATAATATAGGACAGAGGCATTTTCCTCTTTAAGGATTTGTTTGCTCATCCTGTTGATGTCCTCTATTGTTATCTTGTTTATCAAATTTCTTTCAGTATTCACCAAGTCAGGATCTCCCGATAATGCGTTAAAGGCCAGATTCATCGCCCGGTTGAGTAACTCCACTTCGCCAAATTCAATAGTGGACAAGGCCTGGTTTTTCACTTTCTCCAGTTCAACGTCTGTTATCCCCGTTGTAACATAATGGGCAACCACTTCATCCAGGTGCTTTTCCGCTTCTTTCAAATCAACTCCTTGCTTAACTCTTCCGTTGATCACGATTAAACCCGGATCAATAGTGCCCATGGTAAAACATGATAAAGAATTAAAAATTGGTTTGTCCTTCACCAGCTTTTGATACAATCGGCTTGAATCTCCTCTGCCAAGCGCATCACTGGCCAGATCAGCGGCATAAAAATCTCCACTAAACCGGCCTGGCATATGATACGCCTTATACAGGGCTTCAGCGGGAACATCCGCTCTTACTTCGGCCGTTCTTTTTTGCTGCTGTACTGGTTCAACCGGCAAATTCCTGTTTCTGGTTTTTCCTGCTGGTATGGGGCCAAACCATTTTTCAGATAACTTTCTTACCTGGTCGGTCTTCACATTTCCTGCCACCACAAGGATGGCATTGTTTGGCAAGTAGTGGCTATAAAAAAAATCCTTCACATCGTCCATGGTGGCATGCTCAATGTGACTAATTTCTTTTCCAATAGTAGCCCATTGATAAGGATGCACCTGATAGGCAAGCGGTCGCAGCTTGAGCCAAACGTCACCATAAGGCTGGTTTAGGTATCGCTGCTTAAACTCCTCGATGACAACCTTTCTTTGCACTTCCAGAACTTTGGGGTCAAAAGAAAGTCCCAACATGCGATCACTTTCCAGCCAAAATCCAGTTTCAATATTATCGGCCCCTAACGTTAGATAATAGTTGGTTATATCCGTGTTGGTAAAAGCATTGTTCTCACCGCCTACTTGCTGCAATGGCTCATCATAACTGGGTACGTTTACTGATCCCCCAAACATCAAATGTTCAAATAAATGTGCAAACCCAGTCTTGTGACTAAGTTCATCCCGGGACCCGACATTATACAGTATGTTCATGACTGCTATTTGAACCGTAGGGTCTTCGTGAACGATTACCTGAAGGCCATTTTCCAGTGTAAACGAGTCAAAATTGATCATAGGGATCAAAAATAACCCTTGTTTTCGGATTTGTTGCCTTATTTGTGCGTAGAGAAGTGTTTGAATAAAATACACAGACTCCATCCTGACTTTATAATTTGGCTTATGATTAACTTGCCGCGCTATTTTTAGTCCACTATGCAATTCAAACGCAAAAAATATTCTGACAAGACGCTGAAAGACCTGTATGAAAGCCTGCTGCTGCCCAGACTCATTGAAGAAAAAATGCTGATCCTGCTCAGGCAAAACAGGATTAGTAAATGGTTCAGTGGTATCGGTCAGGAAGCCATTGCAGTGGGCCTCACCAAGGCATTGGAACCTGACGACTACATCCTTCCCATGCATAGAAACCTTGGGGTATTTACATCGCGCAACATGCCTTTTGACAGACTTTTCTCACAATGGCAGGGAACTACCTCTGGGTATACCAAAGGAAGGGATCGTTCTTTCCATTTCGGAACCAACGAACATCACATTGTGGGCATGATCTCTCACTTGGGTCCGCAAAATGGGGTAGCCGATGGCATCGCGCTGGCACACAAATTAAAAGGTGAGAAAAATGTGACAGCTGTATTCAATGGAGATGGCGGCACCAGCGAAGGCGATTTTCATGAAGCAGTTAATGTGGCCGCTGTATGGGATTTGCCAGTCATATTCGTGGTGGAGAATAACGGCTATGGCCTTTCCACCCCCAGCAATGAGCAATTCAGATGCAAGTATTTTATTGACAAAGCCATCGGATATGGCATTGAAGGCATCAAGGTAGATGGCAATAATATCCTGGAAGTATACGATACCGTAAAAAGTCTGGCCGATAGCATTCGGAAAAACCCTCGGCCTGTTTTGCTAGAGGCCATTACCTTCAGAATGCGCGGCCATGAAGAAGCCTCCGGTACCAAGTATGTGCCTAAAAAATTAATGGACGATTGGGCAAAAAAAGATCCATTATCCAATTATCAAAGTTACCTGCTGAAAGAAGGCGTCATTGATAAAGACTTCATAGAGAAAACTACCCAGAAGATCAAGAAAGAAATTGAACAAGGATTGTCCACCGCGTTTGAAAGTAAAGCCCCTGTGGCCAGTACAGAAACTGAACTTGCCGATGTTTATAAGTCATTTTCGCAGAATGTTATTACCCCCAAATCAAAAAAGGTCTCTGAAAAAAGATTCATAGATGCTATATCTGATGGCTTGCGCCAAAGCATGGAGAAATATCCAAACCTGGTGTTGATGGGTCAGGATATTGCGGAGTATGGTGGCGTATTTAAGATTACCGATGGGTTTGTAAAAGCATTCGGTAAGGAGCGCGTCCGCAACACACCCATTTGTGAATCGGCAATAGTAGGTGCCGGATTGGGCCTTTCGGTGAAAGGCATGAAAGTAATGGTAGAAATGCAGTTTGCAGACTTTGTAACTGAAGCCTTTAATCAGATCATCAATAACCTGGCAAAGTCTCATTGGCGCTGGGGCCAACATGCCGATGTGGTGGTACGAATGCCTACAGGGGCAGGAACGGCAGCTGGTCCATTTCACAGCCAGTCGAACGAAGCCTGGTTTTTTCACACGCCCGGCTTGAAAATTGTTTATCCCTCAAATCCATTCGATGCCAAAGGTTTGTTAAACGCTGCCATAGAGGACCCTAATCCATATCTGTACTTTGAACATAAATTGCTTTATCGATCCATTAAAGAAAATATTCCTGATGACTACTACACAGTAGAGATCGGTAAAGCGAAAGTGGAAAGAGAAGGATCAGACCTTTGTATCATCACTTATGGAATGGGAATTCATTGGGCCAAAGAAGTGATGGACGCCATGCCCGAAATAAGCGCTGAAATAATAGACTTGAGAACTTTGCTTCCATGGGATAAGGAAACAGTTGAAACATCCGTGCGCAAAACAAACCGTGTTTTAATACTGCATGAAGACACACTTACCGGGGGCATTGGTGCCGAAATAGCTGCCTGGATAACCGAACATTGCTTTGATGCCCTGGATGCTCCCGTCATGCGCGTGGCCAGTCTCGACACCCCCATTCCATTTGCACCCATACTGGAACAAAACTTTTTGCCAAAAGGGAGATTGAAAGTAAAAATTGAATCACTGGTTCAATATTAATTTTGACCGCTTGATCAATGGCATAAATTACGAGTTGACTTTTTATGTGGATCAAGGATTAATCCATTGTTAAGAAGCTGGTTATTGCCAAAATCTCCGTTTTGGCCCTTTTTGCTTAACTTAGCCTCTTTCGAAGTCGCATTTTGAAGATAATTAGCGGAAACAAGCCCATTTTCTTGCCAGTGCCATTAAAAATTTTTGGAACAATGGCATTCCTGTTTCTAATGGCGATTGGTGCTTCCGCCCAAAACACCAAAGGAGATAAGCCCATACCCAACCAAAAGCAGGTCCGCGAAATCAAATTCAAATCAATAAAGAAACCAAAAAAAATAAAAACCAGGGACATATCCGGTCGCAGGTTAAGGACACTCAACAAATCGTCTGCTTCAAGGGCCAACAGGCGTTGGCAACAACCCGATCCATACAGCAACAGAAAACAGAAAACGGAAACAGCCGCGAAACCTCGTGGTAGAATTTTTGACAAACCCCCATCTGACCGCTCAAGAGCCTGGCAAGGAAATATCTCCGGACATAAGATCAGGATTCAATCTGCCAAGAGCCAGTCAGCTCGTAACAAAAATGTGTATCCCCAAAGCAGCCCGACAGTAAACTACTCATCCCAAGATCAACGATCCAGACCCAGGGTTTATACCCGCACGGCTTCCGGTGCAAAGCCAATTAAGAGAATTCCGCAGGACAAGCAGCGTGCATGGAAAGGGAATTTGAAAGGAGGTCCTGTTGGAACTCCCTCTCGATCGGGACAGCACAAAAAAATTTACCCTCAATCAGGTCCGTTTGTCAATCATTCGTCAATAAGCGGAAAAGCAGTAAGACGAACCCTCAACAATGAATCTAAAATTCGGAATGCGGCCAGGCGTGAAGCGAATAAACCACCCCGCAATGGTTTAAATATTTTCCCCAGATCAAGAACCTCCCCAAATGTAGTTCGCGGCAGGAAAAATGTTTACTGGGGTAAGTTTTCTAAGGGGGAGAACGCAATTACAAGGGATATCAGCGGAAGACCGCTTAGGACGCGCAATTTTCGTTCTACTCCAGCCGGACTTATTTCCAGAGACAGTTTAAAATTTTTTCCCAGAAGACCCGGAGGAGATCGACCATATGCTGGTCGAGTTGGTGGAGGAATTAGCATTTCGGGAAGGCAAAAAAGGGGAGGCCCGCTGCCGCCTAAGGTTCCGGGCATTGGTGCCAGGGGAATAAATTATAGCGGCCGATTTCGGCAAGGTGAATTGCGTCCCGGATTTAGCCAACAGGGAATTGGCTATTCCGGCAACATTAAGGGAGGGCGAAAAATAATTAGCGGTGCTCCGGTAGATCAATATCAGGGCAACATTAAGCGTGGTCAAAGAGCGGGCTTTTCACGACAAGGGCTTGGGTATTCTGGAAACATAAAAGGAGGACGGAAAATATTGGGCGGGGCTCCGGTGGATCAATATCAGGGCAACATAAGAAGAGGTGAGCGGGCTGGATTTTCTAGGCAAGGTCTTGGTTATAGTGGAAATATTAAAGGTGGACGGAAAATAATAGGCGCAGCTCCCGTAGATC
>CAYNCP010000001.1:0-119924 GCA_964395905.1 uncultured Ohtaekwangia sp. | reverse complement strand
TATAGTGGAAATATTAAAGGTGGACGGAAAATAATAGGCGCAGCTCCCGTAGATCAATACCGCGGAAACATCAGGCGAGGGCAGGCTGCCGGATTTACTAAACAGGGCATCGGCTTTTCGGAAAGCATTAAAACGAAGAGGCCACCAAAAGGGGGTGGTAGCGTGAGTGGCAAACGTTGGAACAACAATGGCATTCCCATACCGGTACGCACACCCAAAGGCGGAGCAGGGATTGGTGATTTCTCCGGCACATTCCGCAGAGGAGAACTTTCACCAGGCTTTACCAAGCAAGGAATTGACTTTGCCGGAAACATTAAAACCAGGCGAGCCGCTAAGGGTGGTGGAAGCGTGAGTGGCCGGCTTTGGAACAATAACAATACTCCCATACCAGTGCGCACACCCAAAAGTGGAGCACAAATTGGAGATTTTTCAGGAACATTTAGAAAGGGTGAACTTTCACCCGGATTTACCAGGCAGGGAGCTGACTTTGCAGGTAACATCAAAACGAAAAGACCGGCAAAGGGTGGTGGCAGCGTGAGCGGTAAGCTGTGGAACAACAATGAAACCCCAATACCAGGAAGAGTACCGCCTGGTGAATCACGGAAGGCCTCAGGTTATCCTGGCAGCTATAAATTGTTTGACCTTAAGCCCAGCAGACAATATCAGGGTGAAGAGTATACTGGAAATATCAAATTCAAAAAACCTGCGAAAGGGGGAGGAAGTGTGAGCGGTAAACTGTGGAATAACAACGAGTCGCCTATTCCGGGCAGGGTACCTGTGGGAGAATCGCGTAAAGCTTCTGGATTTACTGGTAATATGAAATTAAAAAGGCCGGAAAAAGGTGGAGGCAGTGTGAGTGGAGAAATGTGGAACAATGATGAAACTCCGATTGAAGTACGGAGGCCTACCAAGGAAGCAGATATAGCCGGATATTCGGGTCGCACAAAATTATCAGGGTTGAGGAAAAATTATGTGCAGAATCCAAATGCCAGCAGAGAATCCATAAAAAAACAACGACCCGATAAAACCACCTTTGATGTGGCCGGATTACAGGTGAAAGTGAAGGAGGGAGATTATAGGACCAAACCCCATGCAGCTAAAGGATCCTTGCCAGGCATAGCGCCATCCAAATCTTCAATGAGGGCAGGCGAATACGCCAGGGGTGTAAAGGTGAGCTGGAAATACGGTCATAATCCCAATAGCGATTCCGAAGCATTAAAAGGTAGAGAGCCCGGCAGGGCTTATGCCAAAATTGGAGATTATCAGGGCAATATTAAAATGAGGAAGTACAGCAGTAACAAACTTCATCCTGACGCCCAGTTTGCGCACAGTTTTAGGGACAATGTAAAGGAAGAGAGAACCATTTTGATGAATATTAAGTTAGTGTGGGCAAAGCTTTTTAGAAAAAGTGAAACACAGCCTGATCACCTGAAGGAACGGGATCGCAGGCCGAGATATGACAAGCGAGAGAAAGGGCTGTGGTATGAGTAACTAAATATTTTATGAACTGGAATCACCTCACCTCATTAAATCAGCTGGATAACCTTATTCAGGAATCAGCAGAAAAACCAATACTGATTTTTAAGCACAGCAGAAGTTGCTCCATTAGCGGTGCCGCGTTGAATAGATTGGAGCGGAATTGGAACCTGGGTGAAAATGTGAAAGTTTATTTCCTGGATTTACTTTCGTACAGGGATATTTCGAATGCGATAGCTGAAAGATTTGAGGTGGAACATGAATCTCCACAGGTGCTCATCATTGAAAATCAAAAATCGGTCTACGATAGCTCCCATTTTAATATCAACTTCAACGACATCAGAAAAAAGCTACAATTAATAGAAGGTTGACTCAGACTGTAGTGGGGTTGTCGAAAACCGTTTTTACCTTATCATTGTTATTCAGGTATACCTTGGGCTAAGCAGAAGTGAAAACCCCGGATTTGCGCAGTGTGCACCCGTTCATGCAGTGCTTTTTTTGAGGTGCAATTGTCATACTGGGGTATATTCTCAATTAGCCTTTTTTCGTTTATCAATTAAAGCATAAATTTAACCTGAAGATGCTCTGCCATTATGCCGATTGGTTCTAAAATAGCGTGTTTCCTTATCCTTTTGTTCATTGGAACGCCTGCGTTTGCCCAAACCCAGGATAGCTATGATTACACTTCGGAATTTACCTGGGGTGTGAACAAGAACACGTCCGGAGGACTTATTGGAGGATTTGTTTTCAAGAAAGCCAGAAAACTGAATGAGCAATTGTTGGAGACCTATGGTCTCGAAATCATGAACGTGAAGCATGCCCAAGAAAGCAGGCTCAGTTCTGGGACGGGCAATTTCTTCATCTATGGCAAAAGCAATTACCTCTATGCCTTTAGATTTCAATATGGCCGTGACCTGATAATATTTAAGAAAGCCCCACAACAAGGTGTCGAGATAAAAGCAGTGGTGGCTGCTGGCCCTACTATAGGGGTATTGGCGCCATACTATATCGAAAGACTTATTGACAATAGCTTTTTTGCCACCAAGCATGAGCAATACGATCCCAATAATCCATTTCATTCCTATTCCAGAATACTGGGTACAGGCTATTTATTTGAAGGGATCGGAGATTCCAAAATTAAACTGGGAGGAAACCTCAAATTTGGGATCAACTTTGAGTTGGGAACTGTGAAGAGCCAGGTGACTGGATTTGAAGTAGGCTTCCTGCTCGACACCTATTTCAGCAAAGTAATTCTGGTGCCAACAGCCGACAATTCAGCCTTATTTCCTACGCTGTATTTCAACCTTTTTTATGGCAAACGGAAGTAAACCATCAATTCAATGGATAAAACAGGCCAACTTTCCCTGGATTTTATGTGACTGAATGGCCAAACCGGGATTCTATTTATATATTTGATACCCTAAACCGTAAAAAAACAGTATGGAAGCGAAAAAGACCGAAAAAGCTGATTTGACTAAAAAAACCAGTTTTTTCTTTAGCATTGGCCTTCTCGTAACAATGAGCATTGTTGTTATGGCTTTCGAATGGAAGGACAGAGGAAAGCAGGATATCGATTTGATTGGCAAGAACACCAATACATTTGAGGAAATGCTGGAAATACCTCCTACTGAGCAACCACCTCCTCCTCCGCCTGAAGTACAGCAGCCCCAGATCATTGAAGTTCCTGATGAGGAGGAGATTGAAGAAGAAATTCAGGTAAAATTTGATGTGGAGGTTACTGAAAACACCAAAGTGCAGCAAATCGTAATTGCCGCTGAGGAGCCTAAGGAAGAAGTCGAGGAGATTTTCACCATTGTGGAAGACCCTGCCTCACCTGTTGGTGGTATGACTGCATTCTATAAATACGTAAGTGAAAAAATTAAGTATCCGCCTCAGGCAAGAAGGATGGGCGTTGAAGGAAGGGTATTCGTACAGTTTGTAATCGACAAAGACGGCAGCATCACGGAAGTGGTTGCTGTAAAAGGAATTGGCGCAGGATGTGATGAAGAGGCCGTGCGAATTTTGCAAGCGGCTCCAAAATGGAAACCTGGTAAGCAAAGAGGAAAACCTGTAAAACAAAGAATGGTATTACCCATCACCTTCAAACTGGGATAATTATTAAATGATAGAAAGAAGGCCTTGCTGATGAAGCAGGGCTTTTTTATGCCATTATAAATCCAAGAGCCAAGCCGAAGGCAATGATTGACCAGGAAGGGAGTTTGGTGAAAGCCAGCAGGCAAAAGGTGCCAATAGTAAATCCAAAATTCGTGAAAGTATTGTCGAGTGGCTGGAAAAGTAAGAATGCTGCTGCTGCTACCAGCCCTGCATTGGCCGCATTGATTCCTTCTAGGGAAGCCCTGATGGGTCGGAATTTCTTCAGGCTGTCCCAAATGCGTATTACGAAAAAAATAAGGAAGGTTCCGGGTAAAAATATTCCGGCAGCAGATACAAGGGCCCCCAAAATCTCCCCTCCAATCCCGTACTCTCTCATGGACAGCGCGCCAATATAAGCGCTGAAAGAAAAAACTGGTCCTGGAACGGCCTGAGCCAGCGCATAACCTGACAAGAACTCAGTGGGTGAAGTGGGAAAGTGAAGGGGCTTTGCATATTGCACAAACTCGGTATATAACATAGGTACCAATACCTGACCCCCACCAAAAATCAAACTCCCGTTTCGATAAAAATTCTCAAACAATTTAATGGGCAGTGCCTTGGTAATGCCTCCCAGTGCAGCAGCCACCACAAATACCCCGGCCCAAAGGAAAAAATTTGCCCATGGCACTTTAAACTTTTTCTTCTCCTGCTTGGGATGAAGCTTATAATTGAATGCAGTGATCATTCCAGCAACAATTAGTATGATGGGGAAAATGATTGGATTTTTGCTGAAGAAGGATGCGACTGCCGATGCCACCATCAACACAAATCCGATACGCGTATTTACAGTTTTCAAACTGATGGTATATGCTGCATACGCTACAAATCCCACAGCCATGGGTTGAATGAAACGCGTGAAGGCCAATGACAAATCTTTCTCTTGAAAGCTCCCAATCAAAAGTCCTGCTGTTGTCATTATAGTAACCGCTGGCAATATCCAGATCAGCAGAGTAAGATAGGCTAGCGTTGGCCCTCCCAGACGGTATCCTACAGAAGTAAGCGTTTGTGTTGACGTGGGGCCTGGCACAATCTGGCAAAGTGCATACAGCTCAAGCAGGTCTTTTTCACTTAGGTAGTTACCCTTTTCTACCAGCACACGCTGATAATACGCCAGGTGGGCCTGAGGTCCGCCAAAGCATGTGACCGACAGTTGAAAAACATCTTTGAGGAATCGGGAATATGAAACTGGCTCGGTCAAATTTTCTATTTTTTTAGACCAATCTCAGCTAATCTCTGATTCAAAAAATCTCCTGCAGAAATATCGTCCCATTTTTTTGGATTATTTATACCTACGCAGTTTGGCAAAGCGGCCAAACTCATAGAAGATTTTGGATGCATAAAAAAAGGTATAGAATATCTCGATGTGTTCATCAGCTCTACTGGTGGATTCACCACACGATGAATAGTGGATTTTAATTTTCCATTGGTCAAGCGCTCCAGCATGTCCCCCACATTCACCACCAGTTGGTTGGGCAAAGCAGTTATGGGAATCCATTTTCCATCCCTTCTCAACACTTGCAGTCCATCGGCACTGGCTCCCATCAGCAAGGTAATCAGGTTGATATCGCCATGTTCGGCAGCCCTCACTGCATCTAGCGGGGTGTGTGCTGGATGATCAATGGGGAAATAGTGGATGGGACGCAATATGCTATTGCCATTTTTTACTTTATCTGTAAAATAGCCCTCATCCAACTGAAGGTAAATCGCTATGGCTTTCAGTATTTCGATTCCTGTTTGCTCCAGTCTATTATAAACCTCCAATGTGATCGGCTTGAATGCAGGGATTTCTTCAGGCCAAATATTATCCGGATATTCTTTTTTGATATCATCTCCGTCAGTTACTTCCTGTCCGATATGATAAAATTCCTTGAGATCTCCTACGTTTCTTCCCTTGGCATGTTCCTTTCCCTTGCTTACATAGCCGCGTTGTCCTGCCAGTGAAGGAATCTCATACTTTTGCTTGATGTTATCACTGAGGCCAAAAAAATCCCTGACAACCTGGTAAATTTGATTGGACAACTCTTCTGTGAGAAAATGATTGCGAATGGCAACAAATCCAATATCGTTATAGGATTGGCCGAGGTCATTGACAAATCTGACCCGTCTTTCTGACGATCCATGTGTAAAATCGGCAAGGTCAAGCGAAGGAATTTCATCAAATAATACTTCAGCCATATCAACGGGTTGCTCCATGCAAGCTAGATATTTTTGGTTAATTTTATCATTTACGACTTGGCACACCCGAAATTTTTATGAACAATCGTGCACTCTTCATTTTGCTTATTCTTGGTTGCGTTGAATTGGCATTCAGTCAGGAAATTAACATTTACAAAACTTTTGGCGGCTATCGCTTTGAGAGGGACTCCATTTCAATAAGCCCCAAAATGGTACTGACCATAATGAAAGCCAACCCGCCCGCCTATGAAGAATTCAAGCGGGCAAAACTAAATTTAGACGTGACCTCAGCACTAAGTTTTACAGGAGGGATTTTGATCGTTATACCGCTGGCCACAGCTATTGGAGGCGGGGATCCGGAGTGGGCATTGGCTGCAGGCGGAGTTGGTTTGTTTTTGGCATCCATCCCCTTCAACACAGCATTTAAAAATCACGCGGTTCATGCGCTTGACTTTTTCAATTCAAAATTGAGTTCATCAAAAAGAATTAAAGCAAATTTCTATCTGGGGCCTGCAGGCGGTAAGGTTGTATTCAGGTTTTGAGTAAATTGTTCTTATAGATACTCAGCTCATCTCCTTGCATGGGGCTCGTATATCCCTTCGTAGCATCCAAAATGGGTGCCGGAATTCCTTTGCCGAACTTTTTATTCGAAGTAAAAATTCTTGCCTCATCCCACATATTCGACTTCAAAAAATGATTTAGCGTTTTTGCTCCACCCTCAATAATAACGGACTGTATTTTCTGATCGTAGAGGTGTGACAGCAGTTGTTCAATCCAGTTTTCCTTCTCCAGTTTGACTAAAATCAAATTGGGCTGCTCATCATTTCTGAGAAAATTATAGCAAATGGTTGGCTGAGACTGGTCAAACAGGTGAATTGATTGATCCAATTGCAGTGAATCATCCATTACTATTCTTACCGGGTTTCTTCCTTTCCAGTCACGAACCGTTAGTTGTGGATTGTCCTTTGCAGCAGTATGGAATCCAACCAGGATGGCATCCTCCTCCGCCCTCCATTTGTGCACAAGCCTGCGAGCGATTTCATTGCTGATCCACTTGGAATCATAATTTTCCATTGCAATAAAGTGATCCGATGTTTGAGCCCACTTGAGTATTACAAAGGGTCGTTTATGCTTAGTGAATGCAAAGAAACGTCTATTCAGTTCAAGCCCTTCTGCAGCACAAACTCCGATGTCTACTTCGATATCAGCATCCTTGAGTTTTTGGACGCCTTTTCCGTTCACCAGTGGGTTAGGGTCTTCATTGGCAATAACAACTCGCCTTACTTTCTTCTTGATGAGCAGCTCTGCACATGGGGGTGTTTTCCCTACATGGGCACAAGGTTCCAAATTGACATAGACAGTACTTTGTCCTAAAATTGTTTTGTCCTCAACGTTATTGACCGCGTTTACTTCAGCATGTGCTGCCCCGTATTTCCGATGCCAGCCTTCTCCAATAATTCTATGATCATGCACAATCACGCAACCAACGAGTGGATTTGGGCTTACATGGCCCAGGCCTAATGGTGCCAGTTCCATAGCTCTTTGCATGAACTTTTCGTCAGCGGTCATTTCAATTTTAAGTAACATTGCAAAGATCAACCAAGCCATGCCCAATTCCAAAGACGTATTTAAGTGGGTGGTTCAGCAGATTTCTATCGATGAGTCAGTCGGTGAGATTGAAACCATTGCCTACCTGCTGCTGGAGTGCAAATTCAAAATCACCAGATCAGGGATAGTAGGATCTCATCAGATAGAAAATTTTGATAAAAAGAAGATACTTCCGTATATCGAAAGAATAAATCAGGGTGAACCTATTCAATACATATTAGGAACGCAGGAATTCTATGGCAGATCATTTCTGGTTAATCCATCCGTATTGATACCAAGGCCTGAGACAGAACAATTGGTGACACTTGCCCTTCAAGTGTTGCCAACTTCTAATCAGGAAAGCATCAGCGTGCTTGATATTGGTACCGGGTCTGGCTGCTTGCCTATCACTTTACAATTGGAAAATCGAAATATCAGAGGTACAGGAATTGATATCAGTGCGGCCGCCATTGAAACCGCAAATGCCAACAATGATAAACATGGAACTTGTATTCAATTCCTTGTGGCTGACATCCTGAAAGATGATTGGCCAGAAGCTGATTATGATATCATCATCAGCAATCCACCCTACATTACGGACAAAGAAAAAAGAGAAATGAAATCCAACGTACTCAACTTTGAGCCACCAATTGCATTGTTCGTACCGGATAATGATCCCCTCAGATTTTACAAAGCAATTGCCACAAGAAGTAGATCTCACATCAAAGCGGGGGGTTCATTAATTTTTGAGATCAATGAACGGTTTGGCCAGGAAGTTATGACCCTGTTGAACGATCATGGGTTCGAATCTGCTCATATTCATAAGGACCTTGATAATAAAGATCGATTTGCAATCGCCATTCAACCCTGAAAGTTATACAAGCTCAATGATCTTTCCTGTAATATTGCCTTCAACGCTTTTTACGTATCCACTTACCATACGGCTCATGGTTATCGGAATATGGCCGGGGAAGTATGCACCTAGCGATTCCACCGAGTCTTCAACGAGCCCGGGACTCACCACGTTCACTCTAATCCCACGTTTCAATTCATTGGCTGCTGCAATGACAAAAGAATTTAACGCTCCATTGACAAAACTTACTCCTACACTTCCCGGTACCGGATCATTGTGAAGTATTCCCGAGGTAATGGTAAAGGACCCGTTTTCATTGATGTGATCTTTGCCCAACATCACCAGGTTTATTTGTCCCATCATTTTGCTTTTGATACCCTTGTAAAAGTCATCCTCGGTCATCTGATCAAAAGGACCAAAGTGGCCGCTACCAGTGGCACTGACCAATGCATCAAAAGGTCCAACCTTCTTAAAAAATGATTTGATCGAATCCCTTGAGGTGATGTCTGCCTGAAAATCCCCACTTTTGGAGCCTACCTTTATTATGTCGTGGCGCTTGCCTAATTCTGCTGAAATCTTACTGCCAAGAGTACCTGATGCTCCAACGATAATTATTTTCATAAAAGTCACGGTTGACCAAACAAAGATACGTAAGAATCGAAAATATACTATTAATTGAACAAGACCGCAGGCTTTGAAGGTGAAAAGACATTTTCATTTTGCCTCAACTTTCTTATCATGGTTAGTGTTATTTTTTTGATTGCTTCGTTATTCATCCCCCTTGAGGAACACCAGTCGGTAGATGCTGTATTAATAACGATGCCAGAAGATTTGGATTTTTTGAACACGACCCATGTGGCCATGAGGTCTCTGCCCTGTCTATAACTAGAGTCGTAGCCTACAATTTCCATTTTCTCGAACCCAAGTGCTTGTACATCGGGAATGGGGTTATGACTTCCATTGAAACCAGCAACCAGGGTGCCATCATATTCGTCACTGGGAAGCGGAATAATATCTCCCTTTTTCAATTTTACTTCCTCCAGTAGTGGCGAGTCTCCATTTACCACTTTGTATCCATTCCAGCCTTTATCCTTCATCAAGCCAAAGCCCGCCAGTGAAAAATCCACACCAATGGAATTCAGTATTGGATATTGCAAAAGATGTTCATTCCAATTTATTGTTTTCAATTTTGGATCTCTGATGGGATCGTCAGCTGCCGATCGATAGCAAACCATTTGTGTGTTATCTGATTCATACCTAACCTGCCACCACATGGTGTTTCCAGAAAGGATCAAGGCATTCTTGCCTTCCTCCACAAATCGGTCAAAATTTATTCTGGCCTCCAAAGTCCAATATTCGCTATGCCCAGGTATGATGATAACCTTTGCGCTCTTGATTTCGTCATAATTGTCCATGTCAAAATCAGATAGGTATCCTAAGCCAGGAATCTCTTGACGATACAGCCATCTAAAGAAATCCTGTGAGTGCTTGGGCAATGAAATTGGTCTTAAGAATGAAACCTTACTGGCCATTTTAGAATCAGAAGAGTTAAATCCATACAAGCTTTTACCGCCCGCGGCACAGTAGGCATTTTCGGTATTGGACGAATAGAGCACAACAACTTCCGGAGCAGTGGCCCTGACAATCATCGGAATCTTTCCTTCCCACAAGTAAATGCCGCTTTTCAGATTTGGCACGATCAGATTGGCCGTTGCTTCGTAACCAAATCCCTCTTCCCACGATTTACGCTTTTTTTGCTCCTGAGGCGCAATGGCCACATTAAATCTGGCTACCTCCGCGTTTCCCAAATCATAGAGTTTTAACGAATAGTTACTATTCGTTTCGCTTGCGTTCAAAAAAAGGGTTACAGTATCTCCAGGTTTGCTAGAGAGCTTATTTAAATACCCATCAACAATTATGTCATTTGAGAAAAAGAGGCTTGCCAGGAGTGTAATTAGCAGCATAAGTTTTATTCAGTTTACCCTACTAACGGTAAACTAAGCACTAATAAGCTTTATCCAGATTAAGATTAGATTAAAAAAAAGGTAGCTATTTCTAGCTACCTACCTGCTTTAATAATTGAAGTCTTGCTACTTCTTAAAATTGATCACTACTTTCTCAATGATATCACAACATTCATGAATTTGCTCTTCGGTCATCACCAGCGGAGGCGCAAAACGAATGATGTTACCATGTGTGGGCTTGGCCAAAAGTCCATTTTCTTTTAACTGAACACAGATATCCCAGGCTGTCTTGCTTTCTGGCGTATCGTTCACCACCACCGCATTCAACAAGCCTTTGCCCCTAACCAGGGTTACCAAATCGGATCGCTTAATCAAGGCATTCATCCTGTCTCTGAATATCACGCCCTGCTTTGCTGCATTGTCTGCGAGTTTTTCATCTCTGGCTACTTCCAATGCCGCCTTGCAAACCACTGCTGCCAAAGGGTTGCCGCCAAAGGTAGAACCATGCTGACCGGGCTTAATCTGAAGCATGATTTCATCGTTGGCAAGCACACAGGAAATTGGCAGCACGCCCCCGGATATGGCTTTGCCAAGGATGAGCAAATCGGCATGAACGCCCTCATGATCACTGGCCAGCATTTTGCCGCTTCTTGCAATGCCTGTTTGAATTTCATCAATCATCAACAACACATTATTCTTCTTGCACAGCTCGCTTGCTTTCTTCAGGTAGCCTTCAGCGGGCACATAAATCCCCGCCTCACCCTGAATGGGCTCAATCAGCAACGCACAAACATTGGGATTCTTCAATTCCCTTTCAAGCACCTCGGTGTTGTCGTACTCTACTATTTTAAATCCAGGCATAAACGGACCAAAACCTATTCTGGCCGAAGGATCAGAAGAAGCAGAAATAATTGTGGTGGTTCTGCCATGAAAATTCTTCTTTGCGGTTAAAATCACCGCTTCATTTTCGGGAATACCTTTTACGTTGTAGCCCCACTTTCTGGCCAGCTTAATGCCTGTCTCTACTCCTTCAGCTCCGCTATTCATAAACAGAACCTTGTCGTAGCCAAACATTTCGCATATGAACTTCTCGGCAACACCCAGCTTGTCATTATAGAATGCCCTGGAAACAAGCGTCAATTCTTTAGCCTGCTCAATTAAAGCATTGATAATACGCGGGTGGCAATGCCCTTGATTGACGGCACTGTAAGCGGAAAGAAAATCATAATATCTTTTTCCTTCTACATCCCAAAGAAATACCCCTTCGCCCCGGCTTAAGACAACATCTATCGGATTGTAATTATGCGCTCCATACTTTCTTTCTAACGCGATCGCTTCCTGGCTTGAGGTTATGGCTGTTTCCATAGAAATAAATTTTGGGTTAATGTAACTAATGAATAGACTCCTGATCTTCGCTTCTTTGCCGTCAATTTTGAAGACGTTAAGGTAAAATCATCATCATCCACCTGGCTACAAAGGTAAGTAAAGGAATTCACATTGACCATTTACAATTCCTTGTGAATCACCGTGTTTTCAGTAAAAATGCTTTTAACTTTGCTTTACATGGATTCTAATTTCAACAATCTGAAAATACTGTTTGATAACCTCAAAGGCATGGGGTTTTGGAGTCGCCTCTTTGGCTGGGGCAAACTTAAAACCCTGCTAATAGACGCCAGCGCTGACCTTCAAAAGCTTATCTCAAGCATCGAGATACTAAAGTCTGAAAATGTAAAACTGGAGAACTCAATCTCAAGATTGTCAGAAGACAAAGCCCATTTTCAAAAGGAACTTGGAACACTGAAAGAAAAGAACGACAACTATCTCAAGAGAGGCACCGAGTTGTCCAATGAGTTGGCCGTTATGCGCGAGAAAGTGGAAATGCTTAGGGACGAGAACACCAAATTCAGGACAGCCGAAGAACAAAGAAGGGAGGACTATGAGAAATCCATTTCAAACCTCAATAAGGTGTTGGACAGAAACACCAAAGAAAGAATGGATGAAAGGGAGCGTGTACATCAAGCCGAGCTTGAAAAGCTGAGAAGACTCAAGGAAACTTGGTCGAACCATGAAACCAATGTAAAGAACAGGATCAAGGCCATTTGCAATAGAAATGGCGTAGAGTATATGGACCAGGTGCCCTTCAAAGGAAAGCCAGACAATACGCTCAAGATCAAGGATGAATACATCGTAATGGACGCCAAGAGTCCTTCCGGAGACGACCTGTCCAATTTCCCAAGTTATCTCAAAAACCAGGTCGAGTCTGCCATCAAATATGTCAAAGAAGAAGACGTGAGGAAGGAAGTGTTTTTGGTTGTGCCCAGCAATACCCTCGACTACATTCAACAATTCGAATACAAACTCAGCGAGTATACCGTATATATTATATCCATTGATGCATTAGAGCCGATCATTCTTGCATTGAAAAAGATAGAAGAATATGAGTTTGCTGAGCAGCTAAGTCCTGAAGAAAGGGAAAACATTTGTCGGGTGATTGGCAAGTTTGTTCACTTGTCAAAACGAAGAATTCAAATAGATGGTTTTTTTGCCAAGCAATTTTTTGAGCTGGTTTATCGCAGTGATGCCGACCTGCCAAAAGAAATACTTGAGAAGGTCTCTGAATTTGAGCGGGCCGAGAAGATTAACCCGCCTATCGAAAAGCGCTCCAAACAAATCAGTACTAAGGAATTGGAACACGATACGGCAAGTTTGAAGAACGAAGCAACGCTGAAGGGTATCGTAACGGAAGATGCTCTTTTATCAAGAGGGCTCAACAAATTACCCTTGTATTCCACCGAAGAGCCCGGTAAAAAGCCAGATGAACAATCTGGCCTTTTCGATTAGCAATCAACAGCCAATGAACTTTCTTTTGCCGGCAGGACAAGTGTACGTTAATTCTTAATAGCATGAAGATTACAGCAAATAACAAACTGAAGAAAATAATTGTAGTTGGCGATCGCGTGCTGATCAAGCCCAAGAAGCAAAATGATAAAACAGCCAGCGGTCTTTATCTGCCGCCAGGTGTCCAGGAAAAAGAAAAGATACAAAGTGGCTACATCATCAAAGTCGGTCCGGGCTATCCCATTCCTACGCCTGCAGACGAAGAAGAAATGTGGAAAGGAAAAGAAGAAATGGTAAAATATTTGCCCTTGCAGGCACAAGAGGGCGATTTGGCTATTTTTCTCCAAAAGGGTGCCGTGGAAGTAATTTATGAAAACGAAAAATATTTCATTGTGCCCCAGGCATCCATATTAATGTTGGAAAGAGAAGAAGATTTGTAATGGCAGGCCTTTCATTTGATGTACTGAGAGTGGGCAAAAAGTATCGGTTGATAAACTATGGCGATCGATATGAATTCGTCATTGAATCCATCCTGGCCAACGGTGATTTTAAAGTCAAAGACATTCATACGATGGAACGATACCTGCTGAAAGACACACTTAAATTTGGCACCGGAAATGATTTTCGACTAGACGAATTGCCAAAAAGTTGAAATTCAAAGGCCGCTCATCCTGAAAGGCCAGAATGCAAATCGCCAAATTGATTTTATTTACAAACTGAATAAAAAATATATGAATACATCCCGCTTCACCTTGGTCCTTGCGATCCTCACCATTTCATGCTATGCTTTTGCGCAAGACCTGCCTTCTGATTTCCTTACAAAGGATTTTCACCAGGAGCGCAGGCAAAAACTAAGGGAAAAATTACCTGCCAACTCGGTGGCTGTTTTTTTTGCCAATCCCGTACGCAACCGGGCCAACGATGTTGACTTTATCTATCATCAGGATCCTAATTTCTACTATCTGACAGGGTACAAGGAGCCCCATGCTGTTCTGTTCCTCTTTAAAGAAAATCAACTTGCCGCGAACGGGAAATCCTACACTGAGATCATATTCGTTCAACCCCGCAACATGATGAGTGAACTCCGGGATGGGCGCAGATTGGGCGATGAAGGCGTAAAAAATCAACTCGGTTTTGAGCAAGCCTTTAACAATACCGAATTCAAAAAGTACAATCTTGACTTCAAGAAATTTGATCAGATCCTTTTCTATGATTTCTTCAATGACGTTAGAGACAACCCTGCAGATTCTTCTGACTTATACAGTTTGATTGAGGAGTTTAAAGTAAAGGTAAACTACCCAACGAAAGATCAGCTTGCCGTATCGCGAGAAAAAACAAAGAATAATCTTAATATGACAGCCCTCGATGGCTTTATGAGGCAGCTCAGGGGCATTAAAACAAAGGAGGAACTGGAGTTGATACGCAAGGCGGTAATGGTGTCTTGCCAGGGACAAATTGAGGTAATGAAAGCATTGAAGCCCGGTATGTCAGAAAGAGAAATACAGGGGATCCATGAGTTTGTGTTCAAGAAATATCAAGTCGAAGATTTGGGATATCCTTCAATTGTAGGCGCAGGTCATAACGGATGTATTCTGCACTACATCGAAAATTATAAGCCCGAAGTGTCATCCAAGGAAATGATATTAATGGATTTGGGGGCGGAGTATCACGGCTACACAGCAGACATTACCCGAACGATACCCATTAGTGGAAAATTTTCTGCAGATCAAAAAGCCATTTATGATATCGTATTAAACGCACAGGAGGCAGCCATGAAACTGGTGAAGCCTGGAGTAAGTTTTACCGAACTTAACGAGGTAACCAAAAAGGTAGTTAATCAAGGCCTAAAAGATCTAGGCGTGATTAAATCTGTGGATGAAAAACACTTATACTATCCACATGGCTGCTGCCACCACATCGGGTTGGATGTGCATGACAAGGGCCTTCGCGATGCCCTTCAGGAAAACATGACCTTTACCATTGAGCCTGGCATCTATATTCCTGAAAATAGCAATTGTGATCCCCGCTGGTGGGGCATTGCCGTGCGCATTGAAGATGACTACAGGGTAACGGCTACCGGCCACGAACATTTGTCGAGCTACGCGCCTCGTACCACAGAAGACATTGAGGCCACCATGAAACTACCCAGTCCGCTGGATAACTTTGTTCTACCAGACCTGAAAAACAAAAAATAAAGAGCCGCCATCCGCTACAATTTTTTTAAATCTTCTTTAAGGATGCCATCTTTCAACTGTACATTGCTTGCAATATGGTATAAATGAGTTGGCAGCATGATAGCTATCCGAAGAATATATGATCACAACAATCCGGCAAATCAACACGCACTTGCGCAGTGCAAAGAAATACTGGTTGCCCAGTTTCCTTTTCTAAGCACTGAAGAAGCCGATGAAATATTTGTTGCCGCCAAAAATCCGCTGGCTGTCAATTTCAGGTATGTGATTTTAGTGGCTGAAGCCAGAAACAAGAATGTACTTGGACTGATCATCGCATCCTATTTTCCAAAAACCAATTTCTTTTACCTTGATTATATAGCAACTCATAAAAACAAGGTCAGTGGCGGAATTGGTGGCGCGCTGTATGAAAGATTGAGAGAAGAAGCTGCCGCTGTCCATGCCATTGGAATTTTTTTTGACTGCCTGCCTGATGACAAAGCGTATTGCCCAGATGAAAAGGAAAGAAAGCAGAATATAGCTCGGTTGAGATTTTATGAGCGCTATGGCGCCAAACCTATTGAGGGCACAAAATATGAAATGCCCAGAAGCGACAAATCAGTGTTCCATCTGGTATTCGAAGGCCCGGGAGAAAAGACTGAACTCAGGGCATCTGACGGCAGAAAAGTAATCCGGGCCATTCTGGAGAATAAATTTTCCTCTAAATGTTCTCCTGAGTATATCAAAAAAGTGGTGGACTCCATCAAAGGTGACACCTTAAAGCTGCGTACCACCAGGTACGTAGCCAAGGAAAAATACATTGAAATAAAGAAGCTGATCCCTTCTGACAAAAAGATAGGATTGGTGATCAATGAGGGACACTTGATTCATCATGTAAAGGACAAGGGCTACCTGGAGTCTCCGGTAAGAATTAAATCTATTCTTAAGGAACTGGATAAAGTCAAGATTTTTGAAAAGATAGAGGCAAAGAATTATCCGGACTCCTGGGTAACGGAGGTCCACTACCCTGAATTTGTGGAGTTTTTGCGCAAAGTGTGCGCATCGGCCAAAGAAAACACTATTCTTTATCCCGAAATTTTCCCGAAACGATTCTCCAACAGAATTCCGCTTAAGCCAGAACATCAGATTGGATACTATTGCATTGACAGCACTACCCCGTTGCACGCCAACGCCTACAAAGCTTCCCGAGCTGCTGTAAACTGTGCGTTGACTGCTGCTGATCAAATATTGAACGGCCGACAAATGGCATATGCTTTGGTGCGCCCACCGGGCCATCATGCAGAACGAAAGTACTTTGGCGGATTTTGTTACCTCAACTCCAATGCGGTGGCTGCAAATTACCTAAGCAAAAAAGGCAAGGTAGTTATTCTTGATATCGACTATCATCATGGCAATGGCCAGCAAAATATTTTTTATAAAAGGGATGATGTCTACACCATATCTATCCATGGAGATCCGTTGTATGCCTATCCCAATTTTACCGGATTTGCAGACGAGCGTGGCGCGGATAAGGGTGAAGGGTACAACCTTAATATTCCGTTGAAGCAAGGCACAGACGGAAAGGGCTATAGCAGGGCAATCAATCTGGCCATTCATGAAATTAAGAAATTCAATCCTACCTTTCTGATCATCGCTTTAGGTCTTGACACCGCGCAAGGAGACCCAACTGGAACCTGGGTATTGTCGTCACAAGACTTTGTGGAGAATGGAAAGCTGCTGGCCAAATTGAATTTGCCCACGCTTATTGTACAAGAAGGTGGGTACAAGACCAGGGATTTGGGCATAAATGCCCGCCATTTTTTTGAAGGGCTCTGGGAAGGATACTACATGTGATTCGGGCCCGCTCGGAATAGAAATAAAAAAGTCGTGGCTGCATCACCACGACTTTTTAATTTTCACTTATTCCTGATTACACCCTCTTATAAACCGATACATTCTTGCATCCACCATCTGACGCATCATCCTGTTGCGTAATGGTAAGGGTCGTATCCGTCAAAACAAAAGTGACAGTAAAGGTGATGGTTGCGCTGCCGAAAGTCTGGCTTAATGTTATTTGATTTCCATTGACGGTGTAATTAATGGGGGGCTCATTATCAATTGTTATGGTAGATCCTGTTACCACAATCCGTTCACATGAAGAAGTGCAGGTATAAGTTTCATTATCCGCAGGATCAATACATCCGCTTGAAGTATAACTTGTCTCCTCCCAAGTGCCAACTAAGGATGCTCCTTCATTCTCATCGTCCTTACAAGATGAAAATGCCAAAGGAAGGACCAGTATCAATCCAATTATTATAATAAAGTTTCTCATGATGGTTGGTTTAATTTGGGGTGAAGATAGAGGTTAAGGGCAATTTAATTTCTATTAAAGGAGAAAAATATTACTTCGGTACCAAAGGTGGGGTAAATTTAGTAAGCTTACCAATGGGATAATTAAACAATCAAATGGGCTCGTTACTTAATAAAATAATTAATGCTGAAGAAGCCATTCGCCCATTTATTCGCGAAACTCCGGTGGAATTCTCCTACCCACTTTCTGGTTTATACGGATGCAACGTCTACCTCAAGCTGGAAAACAATCAGGTCACCGGATCCTTCAAGGCGCGTGGTGCGATGAACAAGATTCTGTCCCTTAAAAATGATGATAGAAATATTGTTACCGCATCCACCGGCAACCATGGACTTGGAGTTGCCAATGCGCTGAATGCACTAAAGAAAAAGGGAACCATTTACCTTCCCACAAAAGCCTCGCCTGCCAAAGTAGAAGCCATTAAACTGAGAGGAGTGCCCATCGAATTTCATGGCGAAAGCGGTGAGATCACGGAAGCCTTTACGCGAAAACTGGCCCGGGAAACAAATCAAGTGTACGTATCCCCCTACAATGATGAAGATGTAATAGCCGGGCAGGGCACCATTGGCGTAGAATTAATCCGTCAGCTTCCTGAGCTTGATGCCGTTTTTGTTTCCATCGGTGGAGGTGGCCTGATCGCTGGAATCGCCACTTACCTTAAATCTGTAAAACCAGAAATCAAAATTGTAGGGTGCTTGCCAGCCAATGCACCGGTGATGTATGAATGTGTGAAAGCGGGCAAAGTAATTGATGTGATCGAAAAGCCAACCCTTTCTGACGGCACGGCAGGTGGCATCGATCACGATTCCATAACCTTTGAAATCTGCAAAAACCTGATTGATGATTATGTTTTGGCTTCCGAAGACGAAATCCTGAATGCCATGAGATTGGTACTAAAAGAACATCACCAGGTGATAGAAGGATCAGCAGGTGTTGCAGTAGCTTCCATTATAAAACTCCATAAGCAGTACAGAGGCAAGAACGTGGTAGCAATTATTTGTGGCGGCAACGTGAGTGAAGTGGTGCTAAAGCAAGTTATTTGCGATTCGTAAATACTTTTCGATTCCAAAAGAAGTAATTTATCCCTTCAAATCACTTTTGATGTCCAAATGGTTTAAGAATTCCGGGCCTGGTGCTTTGGTGGCGGCCGCCTTTATCGGACCGGGCACAGTCACGGTTTGTACAATTGCCGGTGTGAGTTTTGGCTATGAACTTTTATGGGCCATGGTCATTTCTACACTCGCCACCATTGCTTTGCAAGAGATGGCGTCAAGACTGGGCATCATCACACAGAAAGGACTTTCTGATATCATCAGGCAAGAAATCCACCAACCCATAATCAAATATTTTGTGGTGGGGTTGATCCTTTTCGCGATCGTCATTGGCAACGCCATCTATGAGGCCGGAAATATAAGTGGCAGCCGGATAGGGCTTGAAACTATTTTCAATGATTCGGTTAATGAAAACTACCTGAGTCCTTTGATCGGAGTTGTTGCTTTTGCCATCCTGTATATCGGCAACTATAAAGTGCTGGAGCGATCATTGGTGGCCCTGGTCATCCTAATGAGCATCGCCTTTCTGGTCACTTCTATCATCACCAAACCAAATGTCATCGGTATTATCCAGGGCATATTTATTCCAAAAGTAAGTGAAGCCAATCTTTTGACCATAGTTGGATTAATCGGTACCACCGTGGTGCCGTACAACTTGTTTCTTCACGCATCGCTGGTAAAGGAGAAATGGAAGTCTCCAAGTGATCTGGCTTATGCCAAAAAAGATACCATTGTCTCCGTAGCGTTTGGAGGATTGGTGTCAATAGCCATTATCATTGCCGGGGCTTCCGCTAATATTTCAAGTGTCACCAGCGCAGCCGATCTGGCCAAAGGACTGGAGCCGCTGTTCGGGAGCTTTGCCAAATATTTTTTGAGCATCGGCTTGTTCTCCGCTGGAATCACTTCAGCAATTACTGCACCGTTGGCGGCAGCCTATGTGGCCAATGGATGCCTTGGTTGGAATGGCGACCTTAGAAGTGGAAAATTCCGGGCCGTTTGGATGTTTGTTCTATTGTTGGGGGTGTTTTTCTCATCCTTGGGAATAAACCCTATCCAGATCATTCAATTTGCCCAGGTCGCCAACGGAGCGGCCCTGCCTATTATCGTGGGCATCATTTTGTGGATCATGAACAAAGAATCGGTTTTGGGAAAATTCCGGAACTCCAGGTTTCAAAATAGTGTCGGGATAGTCATCTTTATTATCTCGATCGTTTTGGGTCTTAAAAGTATCATTCAAGTGATTAATAGTAATTCTGACAAGAAATACACCATTGACATCAATTGCGACCTGGGTGAGGGAGCAGGAAATGATGCTTTGATCATGCCATTCATCAGTTCATGCAACATTGCTTGTGGCGGTCATGCGGGAGATGATGACACCATGAAGGAAACGATAAAGTTGGCATTAGAGAATAATGTAAAGATTGGTGCGCATCCTTCTTTCCCTGACAGTGAAAATTTTGGCCGATTAGAAATGGACATACCCAATGATGAATTGACAACTATTATTATTGAACAAATCATCCGGTTAAAAACACTTGTCGAGGAGAAAGGGGGAAAGCTACATCATATCAAGCCGCATGGTGCACTTTATAATAGGGCTGCAGTAAATGACAGTACGGCAGAAGCTATCCTGGATGCCATGGTCGCTTTTGAAGAACGCTACATATTGTATGTTCCTTATCAATCTGTTATCGCCACGAAAGCCCAGGAAAGGAATATACCTATAATCTATGAGGTATTTGCTGACCGGAACTACAACGATGACCTGACACTGGTGTCCAGAAAACAAAGCAACGCTGTCTTATCCAACCCCGATCAAATTCTGGAACATGTAGTCAGAATGATCAAAGAGAGGAAAGTTAAAACCGTCACTGGGAAATTGGCTCCTATCGAACGGGGTACGCTTTGTGTACATGGCGACAATCCGCGTGCAGTGGAAATTGTCTCTTTTCTGGATAAGGGTCTAAAAGAATTGAATATTATCATTGAATAGTTTGAACAATTTCGTACTCAACTATAAGCCTCTGGGCTCCTATGCTTTACTCATTGAGTGGCCCAATAAAATTGACCCTTCTATACTTGAAGAAATCATTTCCCTTCAGCAAGTAATTGAATCGGAACTGAGCGAAAAGATCTTTGAGACTATAAACGCTTACTGCTCCTTAACGATACTCTATAAGGAGCAGCATATCTCCTTATCTGACTTGATCGAAAAAGTAAAATTCCTTTATCACTCAGGCCAAGGCAAAGAAGAAAGGATAAGCAAGACCTGGAAAATCCCAGTTTGCTACGATGAAGCATATGGAATTGACCTACAAGATATTGCCAAGGCAAAAAAATGTACAGTCACAGATATCATTGAGTTGCATACGAGTCCCAGGTATCTGGTTTACTTCACGGGGTTTCTTCCGGGGTTCCTGTATCTGGGAGGTTTGCCTGCAACGTTGGTAATTCCTCGAAAAGCGAGTCCAAGGCTGCAGATTATAAAAGGCGCAGTAGCTATTGGCGGGCAACAAACAGGCATTTATCCCAACGACAGTCCCGGGGGATGGAACATTATTGGCAACTGTCCACTGGAGTTTTTTGATCCTGCACAACATCCACCTTGCTTTTCCCGGCCCGGTGATTACTTAAAGTTTTATGCAATTGATAAAGCTGATCACCAAAAGATAAAACAGAAAGTCGAAACGAAATCCTATACAATTGATTGCGAATGAGGGGGTTTGCAGAGGTGATATCGCCAGGGCTTTACTCCACTATTCAGGATAGCGGCAGAAACGGCTATCGCAAATATGGAGTACCACCATCGGGGCCAATGGATAAGCAAAGTGCTGAGCTTGCCAATCATCTATTGAACAATCCCACTGATGCTGCGCTTATGGAAATTACGCTGCACGGTCCTAAAATATTATTTTCTGTTCCCACACAAATTTGTATTACGGGTGCTGACGTTTCACCAAAGCTGAATGAGCAGGTCATTCCCAGCCATAAGATAGTCAGGGTAACCGCTGGCGACAGCTTATCCTTTGGAACTCTCCACCGGGGTGTTAGATGCTATCTTGCCGTAAAGCATGGATTTCAAACCCAAAAAATAATGGGAAGTCGATCCTTCTTCACGCCTGTTACTCCTCAGTCGACTGTTAGAAAAGGAGACCGCCTGCCTCTTGATACTTACCCATCCGATGATCCGCTTCATTCGGTGGTCAAAATTGATCATTCACATTTTACTTCCACGCTCCTTCGGTGTAGCCCTGGGCCTGAATTTCAAGTACTCAATAGCCATGATCAAGAACGCATATTGAAAGACGGCTTTTTGGTAACAAAAGATAACAACAGAATGGGCTATCGACTCAATGGCCCTGCAATTACGTACCCAGACAATTACAATATGCTTACCTCAACCGTGTTGCCAGGAACGGTACAACTTACGCCTTCCGGTCAACTCATTGTGTTAATGCAGGATTGTCAAACCACAGGTGGTTATCCGCGAATTCTTCAGTTGACTCAATCAGGCATCAACACACTTGCGCAAAAAAAATTATCAGACCTGATCACTTTTAAAACCGAATAACTAAACGACACTAAATTTATCCCGCTGATGGATTATCAACCCTGCGGTGTAAATCCAATGCTTACCTTAGGAGGACCAAATACTAAAAATGATATCAATCCTCAGCCGTGTAAATAAGTTCATCCGCATTCCCAAAAGTGAAGAAACAACCTCTAGTGTTTTTTGGAAAGGTGCATTTTATGGGTTGTCCTTTTTAAGTCTGTTGGTAATGACCATGTCGGGGGCCTTTATGCAGGTGGGTATTCCTTCCTGGCTGACTACCCTGGCTACTTTGATTATAGGAATCATTGCTTTTTGGTCATTTAGAATAATTGGGATGCTTCTTCATCAATGGATCAGCCGAATTCCTTCTTTTGTCTTTGCCCTTTTCTTTGGCACCATTGCCACCATCATTTTAGCACGCAATATTCGATTTAGACTGCCCGATGAAGTTTTCTACTATGGATTCTTAGCCACCATCACAGCATGCGTCCTTCTTTTTGGATCCGGATTGATCCTGATCAAGAAGGTTTCAAAAAATAAATTCATCCCTTTTACTGCATTCCTTATTGGCCTCGCTGCCATCGCACTAGAAATCTATTTGCTGGCTTATGACGGCAAGGGTGCAAATATGCTTTCATTCAAGCAAAGCCCAACCGACCTTCTTTCCACAGCAGGAATTCAAAACCCCGGTATGGACGGACCGCTCTCCTTCGAATACTTTACCTATGGCAGTGGCCATGACAAACAGCGCACGGATTTTTCATCTGACATCAGGTACCAAAGTCAAACCGTGGATGGCTCACTCCTTATTCCTGAATGGAAAGGATCAAAGGCCAAATGGAGAGAACGTTTCTGGGGGTTTGGAGGCAAGGCCTTTCCACTAAACGGCCGCGTGTGGATGCCGCATGGGGACGGAAAATTTCCAATGATTTTGATTGTCCATGGCAACCATGGCATGGAAGATTTTTCGGATTCCGGCTATGCTTATTTGGGCGAATTGTTATCCAGTAGAGGTTTTATAACCATTTCAGTGGATGAAAATTTTGTCAATGGTACCTGGTCCGGAGATTTTAGGGGAAAGGAAATGCCGGTGAGGGGATGGCTGCTGTTAAAACACCTTGAACAGTGGCGAATTTGGAATAACGACCCTTCACATGAATTGTATCAAAAAGCGGATCTGGACAATGTGATTCTTGCCGGACATTCACGCGGAGGCGAAGCTGCACCCATAGCTGCTCATTTCAACAAGCTCAAATTTTTTCCAGACAATGCGAATGTGAAGTTCAACTTTAATTTTGGCATCCGGGGTGTACTTGCTATTGCACCGACAGACAAGCGCTATGATCGCAGAATAAAACTCGAAAACATCAATTATCTTTCACTTCAAGGCTCATACGATAGCGATGAAGCCAGCTTTTTTGGTCAAAGGCAATTTCAGCGGATCACATTTTCTGACAGCGCTTTCTATTTCAAATCAGGGTTGTATATCCATGGGGCTAATCACGGCCAATTCAACAGTACCTGGGGCAAATACGATGGAGGGCCTCCCTTCAGGTGGCTGCTCAACACCGCCCCGCAAATTTTGATGGAAGAGCAGCAACAAATTGCCAAAGTGTACATTGCCGCATTTGCAGAAGCTGTACTGCATAACAACAAGAATTATTATCCCGTATTTAAAAACGCTCAGTCCATTGCCGATTGGCTGCCAAATACAATTCTTATCAATACCTATAAGGATTCAAAATCAAAGACGCTTACTAATTATGAAGAAGACATTGATTTAACAACCGGCACACTCCGAGGCAGCACATCCGCGGGAACTGATCTGAAAGTTTGGAGGGAGGCAGAGTTAAGATTTCGGGATAAAGACACACAAGGCAATAATGCCGTGGTGCTTGGGTGGAAAAAAGATACTATCACCTCAGCACCATGCTATCACATAACCTTCGATTCCATTCTTAATATTGATTCAACGCATTCATTGATGATTTCAATGACCGAAGGTGACGCAGCTGAACTTAACCTAAAAAAAGAGGAAAAGGATCAATACAAAGAAACGGAAAGTGCTCCACTTAATTTTAGTATTCAGCTCATCGACAGTGCCGGAAACAAGGCTTCGTTGGATATCATTGAGATCAAAAAGCTAACTCCCAGGCTTGAAATTCAATTTGTAAAATTCAAAGACCTCAATCAGGAAAATTTTGGTGACGCATGGGAGCCTACTCCTGAATATTTTGAAATCCCCATCCGATCCTTCAAATTTTCAAATGGCTCCTTATTAAATATTAAGGAAATCAGGTTCAACTTTGACCGGTCTGAGCAAGGTGTACTTATTCTTGATGAAATTGGGCTAAATCACTGAATTTGGCGTCCTTAAAAATCTTTTGTCGTCATCATTAAACCCTATGCGGTGAGCTAGGTCTAAGAGCCAAACTAAACTTGGCAAAGATGAAGACGATGAAATTGATGGTAAAGGAAAAGAATGCAGCCATATGGAAAATGCTGGCTATCGTAGCCGTGCTAATGGCGCTCATGCTCACTTCGTGTAACGAACAAGGCGTTGGAATAGAAACCACATTGGAAGATCAGGAAAGTGTACAACTGGACAACGATGATGATTTCTATCTGGAAGACTCCGATGATTTTGCATCATCTGTATTGGAAAGCGAAACCGGTTCAACTGGAGGAAAAGTGGCAGAAGAGACAGACTCCAGGCTTGCCTGTGCTGAAATTACCAGAACAGGAACAGAAGAATCTGGTACAATTGTGATTGACTTTGGGGAGGGATGTACAGGACCCAGAGGCAATGTGCGCAAGGGAAAGATTGTAATCGAATATTCAGGGAGAAGAAACGTGCCAGGCTCATTTTGGAGTATGGAGTACGTGGATTATTCAATCAACAATATTTCAATTGAGGGAATACGTACTGTAAACAACATTACTGATCCTGGCTCAAGCGTACTTGTCTTCAAAGTAGACATGGAAAATGGGGTGATGACGTGGCCCAATGGAAATTCAGCAAGACGCAGAGTGCATCACGTGCGCGAACATCACAGAAATGAAAGCAACCTGCTAGATCGATTGATCGTCTACGGAACAGCCGAAGGAAATCATCGCAATGGACGCGGATTCTTCATCGAAATATTAGAACCACTGGTTTATACGCGCGAATGCAGAGAGCAGGGCATATATATGCCAGTAGCTGGCATTAAACTAATCAAGCATGGCCTCCGGGAGATTACGGTTGACTATGGGGATGGTGAGTGTGATAAAATGGTTGTAATCACCAATAAGAATGGAAAGAGCTGGAGACATGAGGTTGGTAACTAATCCGGTTTAATCCGTTTCGAAACCGCTCGGGAACACTGGGCGGTTTTTTTGTGCTTATAATGTTCTAAATTCGTCCAATGAAATTATTGGTTGCCCTGACACTGATTGCCAGTTGTTCAATCAGCTGCAATAGTCCGGATAAAACAAGTGGACTCACCAATGCGATTGATTCACTATTTACCGAATCATTTCCTGCTGATGAGCCCGGAGGAGCCATATTATTAATGAAGAAAAGCAAGGTCATCTTTAGCGAGGGCTATGGCATGGCAGACCTCTCCACATCTACAAAAATCAACACGCAAACACTGTTCAACCTTGGTTCCATCTCCAAAACATTTGTGGCTAATGCGATTTTAATTTTAGAAGCTGAGGGAAAATTGACCGTTGAGGATCCCGTGGAGAAATACTTTCCCCATTTTAAGAACAAGGCAATTGCTCATAAAGTAAAAATTAAACATTTACTAACGCATACTTCAGGGCTCCCCGACATTCGACAAACCAGAAAGGACTCAGTATTTTACCTCACCGCCAAGGACGCTGAAAATTGGCACCCTGTAACCCAGGCCGACTCCCTGCTATTCGAGCCTGGCACACGATACGAATATTCCAATCCTGCTTTCAATGGGCTTGCTCTTATCATCGAGCAGGTTAGTGGAATAAAATGGCAACAGTTTGTGAAACAAAACATTTTCGATCCGGCTGGAATGAGTACCAGTACCATCACGGATGGGGCCCATCCGGAAAGCGGAGTTGCTCATGGTTATTTGAAACGCAATGGAAAATGGCTTGAAAAAGATTATGGAGAAGAGCCCACGTTTGCAGCAGCCGGAAACGGAGGGGTTTGGAGTTCGGTCGAGGAGTTGGCTCGATACGAACAAAGCTTGAGGAAGGCCACCTTTCTTAGTGATTCAATGATTGCACGTTCCAGAAATGTCACCGACTGGCCCAATTGGCAAGACGCAGTGCCACCTTCCATCGGATGGTCCTGGTTTATTGGCCAAACAAAGGATGGTTTAAAAACTGTCGGACATACGGGGAGTCAGGGTGGTTTTCTTTGCAACTATGTAACTATACCTGAAAAGGAAATCCTTTTTGTCATCCTGTGCAACTCCCCCAGAGATGTAGAGGGATTCACCTCTTTCATTACTGAGCAGTTGACTGAAAACAATTGGCTGGAATTCGATCATTAAAACCTTTACACGACTTTCTTTCTGATCACTTTGGCATAAGTGCGGCTCACCGGAAAGCTTTTGCCATTTTGCATTTTCACAATCATGCCACCGTTGAAATGCCTCTCAATTTCCTTTAGAAAGGTAAGGTTGATGATCGTAGACCGGTGAACTCGTATAAACATATCCGGGTTCATGATCTCCTCCAGCTTGCCAATACCTGAGGAACTTACAAATTGATCGGCCTTGGTAGTAATGATGGTATAGTCACCTGATGCTTCAAGATAAATAATTTCATCTACAGGTAAGTTGAAAAGTTTTTCTGACTTCTGCACAAAAATATGAGAATCAAAACTATCCTTCTTATCTGCCTTAATGCCTTTGAGCAGATCTTCAATATTGCTGTGTTCCAACTTCTTTCTTGTCAGTGCGCGATTCACCGCCAGGCCAAAGCGTTCTTCATCAAGTGGTTTCAAAAGATAATCTACCGCGTTTTTCTCAAATGCCTTAATGGCATATTGATCATATGCGGTGGTAAATATGACATAGGGTTCATGCTCGATTTTCTCCAGCACCTCAAACCCGTTCATACCCGGCATCTGCACATCCAGAAAAATCAGATCGGGTTTTAGGGCATCAATAGCCTCTACTGCATCCTTCCCTTTTTCGCATTCCGCCACGATCTCAATTTTTGGATAGGCCTCGAGGAACTCTGTCAGCAACTCACGAGCCAGCTTTTCATCATCAATGATTATACAGGTTGTATTCATATATGTCTTATAACTTTTTTCAGACTGCTTGCTTTTCAAGTTCAAGCATGCCATGGTTTTTTACGCTGCTTTTCTTTTTCTTTTCCTCGATAAAAAAACTAACCGCATAGCCTTTTTCATTCGATCTTATCCTCAAACCCGATTGAGGTCCATAATAACTTTTTAACCGCTGATCTGTGTTTGCCATCCCTACTCCGCTTGAACTGCCGTCCATTATTTTCTTTGCCTTAGTGCCAAGACCATCATCTCTCACTTCAAAAAAAATGATTTTGCCGGATCTTCGCACGGTAAGGAAAATGGTTCCTCCCTCCTCTTTGGGCGCTATCCCATATTTTACTGAATTTTCCACAAGGGGTTGCAATATCATGGGAGGAATTTCAATGCTGAGACAGTCAGCATCAATGTCTGTTTTGAAATTAAGCCTTTCGCCAAATCTCACCTGCTGAATCTGAATATAATTTTCAATGAAATTGATTTCATGTATCAGCTTTACCATTTCATCGCTATGCGAATCGAGTGCATACCTGAAAATATCCGAAAGTTGTGTAATCACTTTGCGTGCTTTCTCTTTGCTCGAATGCATGAGCGTACTGATCGAATTGAGCGTATTGAACAAGAAGTGCGGATTGATCTGTGACTTTAGTAAAGATATTTGCATCTCTTTGTTTTTAATGGCCAGCTCACTTTTCTCCTGCTCCTGATTTTGAAGCCCTTGAAAATACCTGATTACATAGTACACCCCCACCGTAATAATATATTGATCGTAAAAGCGTAAGGCATCCCAACTCATAAGTTCCAACATGTATTCCTTCCAATGATCGAAGTAAACCAGCCCATCGAGATAGTCGGTAAAGTAGTAGGAAAGCGTTCCCATAATCAAAAAGAACATAAGGATGCCAAAAATGTGCGCACCAATCTGGAATGATGGTTTAAATTTCGACAACCAGTGAGACCAAAGAAAAATCAGAATAATGGAAACACAAAGCGCCTCATAGAGAAACAGCGCATTCCAGAAAACATAGGGTTGTGGATTGACAAATTTCCATTCAAAAATTGCACTGATTAAAAAATTGATAGCATACCATAAGCAAATGAAAAGATATGCTCTCCTCCATACCTTGGGTATGTTGTCAAATAGTTTCAAAGTTTGGAAATTTGTACCCTAAAATTAACGATTTGGAAAGAAAGCCAATCAACTCCTTCTTTCACAAGTTAAAACGACCATTTGATCGCTAATCGTACTCTTTTGGCTGTTGGATAGTTTATACCTTTGTATCAATGAATGAGTCCGCGCTGAGAAAATGGGTGTTGCCCATTGTCTGTTACTTTTTTCTATCCCTTTCGTTAGAGGCACAAACCATTACCATCAGTGCAAAGGTGGTTGACCGCGAAACGAAAGACCCACTTTCCTTTGTATCCGTTGGATTGAAAAACAGGTCAATTGGTACCATCTCCAATCTTCAGGGAGAATTTGATTTTCATATTCCCCTCGCATTTAGGAATGATGTGCTGGTAGTCAATATGTTGGGTTATCAAACCTACGAAGTGCCCGTATGGACGCTTACTGAAAATGTGAATACGATAGAGTTGGTCAAGTCTACCCAATTCCTGGACGAGGTGGTCATATCAGACTCTCTTCGTGGTGGAGAGATTTTGACTATTGCATTGGGACGAATTCAACAAAACTATCCTATGAAGCCATTTATCATGGATGGATTTTATCGGGATATCAAAGAGGTGGGAGGTACCTACGTTTCGCTATTGGAAGCTGCCGTAAAAATTTTCGATGAGGACTACAGTGCTCCCAGGAACAAATTCAAATTACGAGAGCGCGTAGCCTTGCAGGAGGTAAGAAGAAGTCTTGGATATGAAAACAAGTTCACGGCTTACTTTGATGAAGGAAATTTATTGGAAGACATATTGCTGCACAACAACATCCGTTACAGACAATTTCCGGAAGAGGAAATTTTCTATAAAGGCATGGTTAGAGAAAAAGATTCGTATTACAATGGGCACAAAGTTTATGTGATCTCACAAAGGTATGACTACCATCTTACAATTTATGTAGATAAGGACACCTACGGAATCATTCACCTGGAATATGAAAACAATGACCAGGAAGTGATTAGGAGGAGAAGGGGACTGGTGAGCAAGTTTGTGCATCTCAAAAGAGTGATTGACTTCAAGTCTTACAACGGTAAGCTATTTCTCAATTACATCACGCTTGACTCTAAAATCAACTGGTATGATCAAAAGACAAACGAGCTAAAATTCGAAACACAGTTGCATCAGCAATTGCTCATCAACAATGTGCATCCGGAGACAGATGAATACATTGGCACTACAGAAAAAATGAAAAACTACGGACTTCAATATCAGGACCTACCCTACAACAAGAAATTCTGGGACAATTATAATGTGATCAAAGAAAGCCCGCTGGATAAAAAAATTATTGAAGACCTTGAGAGAGAGGTTTCGTTGGAAAAGCAGTTTAAGAATCAGAATTAGGAAATTAAACGCTTTGCTTTCGCCTCACTCAGCAGTTCCCCTTTATCAATCGGCACCACCCCTGTGTGTTCACACACCAGCCCTCCGCCCAGATTAGACAAGGCCGCGATGAGTTCAGGATCCAAATCAAGCGCCACACACAAGCCGGCAATACCAACTACAGTATCCCCAGCTCCTGACACATCTGCAATCTCTCGGGTGTGAGCGTCTAATTTCTTCTTTGATGATTTGTAATCAATGTAAACACCGTGCTCAGAAAGCGTCACCATGACCCCGGCATTGAGCTGCTTCTTTAACATGCCCACAGCTTTTGCTACTTGCAGTTGATCTGCCCCATCGATATCCAATTTCAAGCCTTCTCGAAGCTCCTTTAGATTAGGCTTGAATAAAGTCACCCCTTTATAGGCCAGAAAGTTTCTTTTCTTCGGATCTACAATGGTTGGAATTCCTTTTTCGTTGGCCAGCGCTACCGTCTTTTCGATGAGGCTTGCGTTGATGACGCCTTTATCATAATCTTCAAAAACAATAGCGTCACACTTTGGGACCAATATTTCAATTTGCTTGAGCAATTCATGCTCTTCATCCGTTAACAACTCCTTATCCGATTCATCATCCACCCGCACCACATGCTGATGACTGGCGATAACTCTCGTTTTAATGGTGGTAGGCCTGTTTCTACTCACCACAATTCCTTCTGCACTCATCCCCTGTTGCTGAAGACAATCGAGTAATTTTCTGCCCGCCTCATCTTCTCCAACCAACGCGCATAGTATAGGTGTCGCGCCCAGTGATTGTACATTCAAACCTACATTTGCTGCTCCGCCCAACCGGTAATCTCTTTTTTTGACGCGGACTATTGGTACCGGGGCCTCTGGAGATACACGATCCACCTGACCCCAGATGTAACTGTCTAGCATGATATCTCCAATCACCAGCACGGTGAGCTTGTTAAAAGCCTCAAATACTTCTTCCAGCGATTGGTAATTCATTATTTCAAACGAGATAGTGCCTCTTTGATCCGCTTCAGGGCCTCGATTAATTCCTTTTCTGACGCTGCATAAGACAAGCGCACACAATTCTCTTCGCCAAAAGCACCACCTGCAACTAATGAAACGTGAGCCGAATCTAAAATGTACATGCAAAAATCCTCACCATTCTTAATGGTTTTGCTGCCATCAGATTTTCCATAAAAATCACTTACATCAGGAAAAAAATAAAAGGCACCTTGTGGATAATTGGCCTTTATGCCCGGGATGTCTTTTAAGAGATGGTAAACCAAGTCTCTTCTTTTCTTGTACTCGCTTACCATTTCTTCTGTAGGCGCCAGATCACCGGTAACCGCAGCCAATGCGGCACGCTGTGCAATGGAGCAATTGGCTGATGTAATCTGTCCCTGCACTTTGTTGCACCCATTGGCTATCCATTTAGGAGCTGCAATATATCCAACACGCCAACCGGTCATGGCAAAGCCTTTGGCAAACCCGTTTACGGTGATGGTTCTTTCAAACATGCCTGGCAAAGAGGCGATACTCGTGTTGCCTCCGGCATAGTTGATGTGTTCATAGATTTCATCTGCTATCACCAAAATGTTTTCATGCTTAAGCACCACTTTGGATATCGCTTCCAGTTCTCCTTTACTGAAAACAGAGCCTGTAGGATTGCACGGTGAAGAAAAAATAATGGCTCTTGTTTTTGGGGTGATCGCTTTTTCAACTTGTGACGCTGTAACTTTAAAATCATTTTCCAGGGTTCCTTTCACCATTACAGGAGTAGCTTCAGCCAGTCGCACCAAAGCATCATAGCTTACCCAATAAGGGGAAAACACAATCACTTCATCTCCCGGATTGAGCAAAGCAATCATTACATTCGCAATGGACTGCTTGGCACCATTGGAAATCACAATGTGTTCGGCTTTGTAAGGCACATTATTTTGCGCTACGTATTTAGCGGCAATGGCCTCCCGAAGGTCTTGGTATCCGGCAACTGGTGGGTAAGCAAAGTACTTCCCTTCATCAATGGCCTTTTTGGCGGCATCGCATACGTGTTTCGGGGTTTTAAAATCTGGCTCCCCTAAACTCAGGCTGATTACGTCAATGCCCCTGGCCTTGTACTCCCTGGCCTTGGCGGCCATGGCCAAGGTGGCAGATTCTTCAATGGCTTCTATTCGATCAGAAAGTGCTTCTTTCATAGGTGCGGACTATATTGTGTTTCGCAAAGAAAACCATATAAATCAAGAACGAAAACATCAAAATCAAAGATTTGCGCGCCATGGGATAGTCATTGTGTCTGCACCTGTTAAGATTTGCATTTAAGTACCATCTGATGATCACGCAACATAACCATCCATTTTTGATATTTAACCTGAATGATTTCAAGGCACCAGGTAACCAACATGTTTATTGGAAAGAAATTTACGATGGCGATACCATACGTGCCGGCTATTATCATTTGAAAGCAGGATCAAAAGACGATCAAAAACCTCATGAATTCGATGAAATCTATTGGGTTGAAAATGGTGTCGGCAACATCCGCATCGGAGAGAAGAGTTTCAACGTAAAGGCAGGAGACATCATTTACGTACAAGCCCATCAAACACATTGCTTCCATAACATCTCCAGAGACCTGGATTTATTGGTATTATTTTCAAAAGGTGCATATGACCCCACTGAAAGTATTTCCCAAATAGATCAAATCAATCAGTTGATGTTACAAAGGGATAGCGCAAAAAATGTGAGGATCGACTTTCTCAAAAAGAAAAGCATGACCTTGGGATTGTGTATGCTGCCTAAATTGACAAATGATAAATCACAATCCCATCGATTTGATGCAATAATTTTTGTGCTTCATGGGACAGGAATGTTTACCATTGGCTTTCAAAAAATAAAAGTAAAGCCAGGATCTTTAATCTTTGTAAGTACTGGAATGCCTCATCAATTTGAAGCGATGGAAGGAATCGATTTGCTATTGCTTTCGGAGATGAAGAGCACAAAGCACTTATCCAAATAACGTCCTGCCCAAAATACTCCTGCCCAATGTAATCTCATCCGCATATTCCAAATCACCACCAATGGGTATGCCCCTGGCAATGGTACTGAGCTTCAGAGGAAATTCTTTTAATCTTTTGCTCACATAAAACGCGGTGGTATCTCCCTCCATGGTTGGACTTAGCGCCAGGATTACTTCTTTTATTTCTTTGAGCGCAACCCGCTGCAAAAGCGTTTCAATTTTTAACTCCGATGGGCCTATGCCATTCATGGGTGAAATAACACCACCCAGCACGTGATACAATCCGGCATACTGAGAAGTATTTTCGATGGCCAATACGTCAACTGTTTCTTCTACTACGCAAACAATGCTGCGGTCTCTTCGATGACTTCGACAAATAGAACATTCGTCATGATCGGAGATGTTATGACAATGCTTGCAGAAAACAATATTAGCCCTGAGTTTGCTAAGTGAATCCGTAAGTGCGATGGTTCTGCCCTCATGCGCTTTGATGAGATGCAGCACTAGCCGAAGGGCCGTCTTCTTGCCAATCCCGGGCAGTTTAGACACTTCATTGACTGCTTCTTCAATTAGCTTAGAAGGGTATTCCATAATGCTTCAGCACCTGTTAGAGTATTTTAGCGTCAATTCCCTGCTCACAAATCGCCTGACGCATGGGCTGGAGCTCTTCAAAAGATCCTGTTTTCACCGAACATTTTCCCCGGTAGTGTATGATCCAGGTGCACTGTTCTGCCTGCTCAGGAGTATGCCTGCATACGCGAATCAAAGTCTGGATCACATGTTCAAAAGTGTTGAAATCGTCATTAAACACTACCAGGTCCTTGGCATCTGTCGTCTCAACGGATTCCAGAACTTCAACCAGTTCTTGTTCCTTATGTGACATTTTCATAAACCCACTTCTTTACTGCGCTTCAATCAACCGATCCTTATGTCATCGGTTTTTCTCGTTCCAGTTTCAAAAGTAAAAAAAAATAACAAGTTTTAGCGTTTGCAAGCACCATGAGCCCTACCCTTGTACTCACTATCCTTCTCTCTTACTTCGCCATTTTGATCACTATCTCAGTAATCACTTCCAAGGGAGCTACTTCTGATACTTTCTTTACGGCCAATCGGCAGTCGCCATGGTATTTGGTGGCATACGGTATGATTGGTGCCTCTTTATCAGGCGTCACCTTTATTTCAGTGCCCGCCAATGTGGGGAGTACTTATTTCTCATACTTCCAGGTTGTGCTTGGATACCTCGTGGGTTATTGGGTGATCATTGGCATACTCATGCCGTTGTATTACAAATTGAATTTAATTTCCATTTACACATACCTCGAGCAAAGGTTTGATCGCATTTCTTACAAAACAGGTTCTTTTTTCTTTTTACTTTCCCGATCTATGGGTTCATCACTGCGGCTTTTTTTAGCAGCCTCTGTTCTTCAACTCTTTCTTTTCGATGCCTGGGACATTCCCTTCTTTGTAACCGTGGTGATTACTATTTTCTTTATTTGGATCTATACTTTTCGGGGCGGCATCAAAACCATCGTGTGGACAGACACCTTTCAAACCACCTTCCTGGTGCTGGCCGTGGTCATTTCTTTGGTGTTGATCGCCCAGCGACTTGACCTTGGCTTCGGCAGTTTGATTAGCCTGGTCTTTGAAAGTGACTATTCGCGTATTTTCTTTTTTGATGATCCCAAAAGCACATTGTTTTTCCCCAAGCAATTTTTTGGTGGTGCTTTTATTGCCATCACCATGACGGGTATGGATCAGGATCTGATGCAAAAAAACCTGACGTGCAAAAATTTGGGCGATGCCCAGAAGAATATGTTTTGGCTGAGCAGTACGCTTGTCGTTGTTAACCTGCTCTTTCTGGTGCTTGGCGCATTGTTATATATCTACAGCAATCAGTTTGGCATATCGTTGCCTGCAGTAAGTGATGAACTTTTCCCCATGCTGGCTTTCAATGAATTTGGATTATTAGCTTCAGTACTGTTTCTGTTGGGTATTACCGCATCCACTTACGCCAGTTCAGATTCAGCCCTGGCGGCACTGACAACCTCATTTTGTATCGACTTTCTCAATTTTAAAGACAAGCCTGAAGCATTGAAGCAAAAGCAGAAAAACCTGGTTCATGTGGGTTTCTCTATTTTGTTTTTAATCATCATTCTGATTTTTAAAGAAATCAACGAGCGCTCACTCATTGATGCTGTACTGATGATTGCGGGTTATACATATGGCCCTTTGCTCGCATTATTTGCTTTTGGTGTATTTACCAAAAGAGCAGTAAATGGTAAGCTGGTCCCCGTAGTGTGTCTGCTTTCCCCTGTTCTTTGCTATTTGTTGGTAACCTGGGCTCCCGATTTATTGAATGGCTACAAAGTGGGATATGAGAACCTGATCATTAACGGGCTCTTGACCAGCTTTGGGTTATTCTTAATTAGTAAGAAAGAAAAGGCCACTCCATGAGCGGCCTCTCCGTTTTGAATACAATGATCTATTATCGAGGCGTTTGACTTAGCACTAATTCTTTGTTGAAGATGAAAGATTCTATCTCTACACCATCTTTCATCAATATGACCGTGTACTTTCCGTATTTGACTTCACTAAAGTCAATAACCAGTTTCTTTCTCTTCACGGTCTTCGACATCACCAGGTCACCGCTGCTGTGAAACACCATCACCTTACTACCAATCTGATCTTTCTCTATTCTCAGCATGATCAATTCACTATGCGATGAATGGGTCTCTTGGCTGATGGTATCTGATGGTACCACTTTAGCAAACAAGCTGGTCGATAAACTTACGGATATGGCTACCAAAAGGACTTTAAGCGTTTTCATAATTTTTTTTTGATCTTTTGTGAATGATACAGGGCGAAAAGCATGCCTACTGATAAAAGCTGAAAATCGGGCTGAAATGATAACTTTCGCCACTATAGGAGTCCCATATTGGGAATTTTATTCCCAGGACTCGTTAGCCCAGTTCCTTGTAGGGATCCCAAAATACATCTTCAAAATGCTGAATCTGATGCTTTTTTACGTTGATGCCCTCCATTTCCAATAGTTGCTGCATTCGGTTTGGTGTCTTGAAATGGAATCTGCCTGTGAGCAGCCCATCTCTGTTCACCACGCGATGAGCTGGAATCGACTTGTCGTTGTGGGCTGCATTCATGGCCCATCCTACCATCCGCGCACTCATTTTAGTGCCCAGATAGGCGGCAATAGCTCCGTAGCTGGTGGCTCTTCCCTTGGGAATCAATCTCACCACCTCATATACGTCAGCAAAAAAATTATTGCCTATCCCTGCTGGTTTGTGTTTCATGCTGGCCAATGATCAAATAACTCAAATTGAATTTAGTTGATTATGGGGGATTGAAATCATGGAGAAGTTAAATTTGCCGCTGAATTAAAATATGAGAGGATCACTTCTATTGATAATCGCGCTGACAACTACCCTAAACGCACCAGGGCAAGAGTTGGTTTTTCCATTTCAGTATGGCTGGAACATCCTTTCGGAAGGAGACAATCTTAAATTTCGACTTGCCGTCAAGGATACGATACCCCCGAAATATTTCAGAATTGAGGGGCTTGAATCCACAGGGATTCAGTTTGATACATTGGGTAACTTCCAATGGCAACCTGCTTATGATTTGGTAAGTCGGCTTGAAAAGAAAAAAGATTTCAATGTCATTTTTGAAGCCTACTGGTCCAATGAAAACAAGGTGAGAATGCCCATTACTTTTACCATACTACATAATAATCGCCCTCCAACTATTGAAGACCTTCCTATTGTATATGTAAAAATGGCTTCCAGCAATTCTTTTCAAATACCTGCAGAGTATGCCCGAGATCCTGATGGAGACCCGATTACTTTTAGGGCGAAGGCAGAAAGTCTCCCGCAAGGTGCTAACCTGAGCTCTTTAGGGCTGTTTACGTGGACGCCCTCACGCACCCAATTCTATGCTTTGAAAGACCAACCCCTGATCGTTGAGTTTATCGTTGAAGATCAGCCTGCAAAAACGAGCGCCACTGGCAAACTAAAAATTGCGCAAACACAAATGGATTTGCCTCCAGAATTGCTTCTAGTACCTGGCGATAGCCTCATTTCGATTAACGAAAGTGAACTGGTGAACCTGAAAATTTATGTTTCTGATCCCAATGGCGATGAAAATGTAGCTGAAGTGGGATTTGTGAGCTCCGATGCATCAGTGCCCGCCAGTTGTCTGAAAAGAAATACAAAGGTGCAGGCAGAATTCATATGGCAACCAGACTATGACTTCGTTAGTGAAGCAAATGGAGCCAAAACCATTGAGATTACTTTCTTCGCCTTTGACAATGCCAACAACAGGGTAGAGCGAAAGGTAAAATTTGAAGTGGCAGATGCGGAAAACATCGATGAGTTGGACAGGCTTTCTTTCATTAAATACAGAAACGCCCTGGTACAGGCCAAAGGGCTGATTGACATACTCGATGAAAATCACGAAGTCCTTTCAAAAGCATACAAGAAAGCCAAGCGTGGCAAGAAAAACAGGGCCTTGATTAACGCTGGGCTTGGTGCCACTACAGGACTTTCCCCGGTCGTTTTGGCTACAGATCAATCAAAAGTTGTATCAGCGATTGGTGGCACTACCGTATTAACACTTGGTACCTTAGAGGCGACAGAACTGCTGGGCAAATCAAAATCGGACATTCTGGAAAAAATGAAGGTAAATGTCGAAATCAGAAATCAGCTACAGATGGCTGGAGATAATTTTGCCAGAAAGTACGCGCTTAAATCAAGTCGGAGAGGCCAGGAAATGGATATTGACCGGGACAAGTTGTTGCCAATTATCAACAATCAAAAACTGGTGATCCTGGAAATCGATGCAAGCAAACCCAGCTACCGAGACTACAATAACAAGGAACTGAAGAAAACCTTTCCTGATTTTAGTCCTGAGGAGTAAGTGACTTCTTTGGTGAAAACGAATTATCAATTACTTTTGCCGTCCGATCCGCGCTCGGGTTATTCACCAGAGTATTAACGGCTACAGAGGAGTGGCAGAGCGGTCGAATGCGGCGGTCTTGAAAACCGTTGAACCGCAAGGTTCCGGGGGTTCGAATCCCTCCTCCTCTGCCAAGGCAAAAGATACCCCCGCAACCGCGGGGGTTTTTTTCTGAGGACGGCCGAAACGAAGTTGCGAGACATAAGTAAGGAAACAAAATATACGTGCGCAGCGAGTGGTCTTTGTTTAGTGTTCCCCTTGATGGGATCACCTCCAGGTAATCCCTACTCCCTGCCTGCAGTAGGCAGACTCTGCAAACAAAACAAAATACCGCAGGGACGGGATTTTTTGTTTGGCCTGGCTGAGTCAATTGCTATCCTTTGAAGGGAAGGGGCTACGACAGCAAAGAGCGAAGTGACTTTGAATTGACACTCCGATAATTGTCTGCCACAAGGCACTCTGCTCAGGATAGGTGACCAACGTTACACAAATGTTTTAGTCATTCTCATTTTCGAGGTTGGCAATCCTCATCTGCCTCTTGTGCAATTCGATAGCTTCTATCTTAATACCGTGATGAAGGCTGGCATTTATTTCGTATCCAAATAAGAGCACAACAGTGATCAATTGCACCCATATCATTAAAGCAATCAACACACCAATAGAACCATACACCTTATTATAAGTGCCAAAATTGGTGATGTAGTAGGAGAAGCCATATGATATTCCCAAAGTGCCGAGGGTTGCCAAAAATGACCCAATTGAAAAAAAACTCCAGTTGTAATGAATGGCCGGGCCAAAATAGTAGATAAAAGAAATGGCAAGGAAGAACACGACAAAGATGATTAAGAATCTCAGCCCCAGAAGCATGTAAATGGAGTACGCATCAAAATTGTATTGACTAAATTCTGACAGGTTAGTAGTAGCATAGTTAATGGCAAACTGCCCTACTATCAGCAAGACCACGGCCATTATCAATACCAATGCCAGCATAAAAGTTAAGCCAGTAGCAGTGATTCGCATCCTGAATCCGCTCCTGCGCTCAACGGTTTGGTAACAGGCATTGAATGCACGCATCAACGCCATCATTCCATTGGTTGATAAATAAAGTGCAAACAAAAAGCCAAATGTAAGGAGTCCCCCGCGTTGGTTACTGATGATATCAAGAATGGTGGATGACACTACCTCATACATACTGGCCGGCAGCATCCCGCCTAGAAATTCCATGATTGCATCTCGATTTACTTGAGGAAAAATTTGAGCGATATAAGGAGTCAGGGTAAAAAGAAAGATGATCGCTGGAAATATGGCCAACATAAAATTATAAGCCACTCCGTTAGCACGGTTGATCAAATCGTCTTTTTGGATGTTATCTAGGAAGATTTTAATAAACCGGTAAAGCGATAAATTCTGATGACGCCTAAACTTCACCTTTTTCATCCAACTCCTGATCAGTATCAAGGACGGAAATCGCAAAATCCATTTTCTTATCGTAAAGTTCATTTGAAAAACGGCTCCAATACTTTGCTAAATGCTTCTGGTGGTCTGCACGGCCGACCGTTGGACTTATTTACAAAAGCCAATAACGTTTCGCCCTGATGTAACAACTTGCCCGACTCGTTTAAGATTTCATACTCAAATTTAATCCGAACGCCAGGCTTATCTCTGATGGTAGTTACGATTCTTAGCTTGTCATCATAGACAGCAGGAGCAATAAATTTTGATTTATTCTCAAGTACCGGCATCATTACTCCGTTAGCCTCAAGCTCTTTATAAGTCATGCCCAATTGGCGTAAGCTCTCCACACGTGCCACCTCAAAGTAGGAAGCGTAGTGGCCATAATAGACATATCCCATTTGATCTGTTTCGCCATATCTTACTCTCAGGTAGGTCTCTGATATATACATCATTGGTTGCGTAATGCCCTTCCTTTTCTCTGCTCAATAGTAAGTGCTTTTTGGTAGTTCCTGGCGTTGATCAAATGCTGATTGAGACTGGAAGTAAAATTGTGATAGCCGGAAAAATCTTCCCTGGCACACATGTAAATGTAATTATGGGACTCTGCATTTAATACTGCATCAATAGAAGCAATTTGTGGCAAATTGATTGGACCAGGTGTCAATCCGGCATGTTTATAAGTGTTGTAGGGAGAGTCTACTTGTTTGTGCTCATTAAGCACTCTTTTGATAGAAAAATCCCCTACTGCAAAGACCAACGTTGGATCAGCCTGTAATGCGATGTCTTTTTTTAATCTGTTTAAGTAGAGTCCGGCTATTTTAGGCGCCTCATCCTGTTTTACGGTTTCGGCCTGAACAATCGAAGCCAATATGGAAACCTCTATTGGGGTAAGTCCAGTCTTAGCTGCCTTGTCTTTTCTTTCCGCATTCCAAAAAGTATGATACTCCCTGTTCATGCGCTGAATCAATTCATCAGGAGTAATGTTGAAGTATACCTCATACGTATTTGGAATAAACATGCACAAAATATTGTCTTCATTAAATCCTTCATCGTTGGTCGCAATATAGGAATTCAACGCAGTATAGAACTGAGCTGGGGTAATGCTTAGATTTTTTGTAATTCGTTCCCCTAACTCACTGATCAATCTCAAATATGAAAAAGTGATATTGACAGGCTCTTGAATGCCGGCACGCAGCAACTTTATTGCTTGCAGATTGGTCATATTCCTTCTCAAGTGATACCTGCCTGGTTTGATTGACTTGTCATAATCGTACAAACGAGCCAAAAAACTAAACGAGACCATATCGTTTACAAATCGTCCACGGCCCAGATCTTCCTGCACTTTTCTAAAAGTAGCTCCAGAGTTGATTACAAACAGTTGATCTTCGCGGTCAACCAGGATGTTGGGGGTGAAAAAAATTTGATAGGCATAAAAAGTAAAGGTGATCAGCAAGGTGGACCCCACCAAAAATATGATCAGCTTTTTCTTCGGCACTTCCTTCATAATAACTTAAATGAAGCGTAAAATTACAAAATTTGAATCGGAGCGTATCTCATTATTTTTCCAATTTAGTATTACCTTATGGCTGATAATAACTGCCCACCATTGTGTCAGCCATTTTTCTTCCCATACATCCGCAAAATCCAGAGCCACGGAAAATAAAACAGGTGGTTGAGATTCTTGTTCAGGGCGGTATCATCGTATATCCCACAGACACCATTTATGGTATTGGCTGCGACCTACTGAATAGAAAATCCGTGGAGCACCTTTGCAAAATTGTAGGGGTAAAGCCCCAGAAACTTGATCTTTCATTTATCTGCAACGACATGAGTCACATCTCAGAATATGTGAAAAGAATTGACACCCCTGTATTTAAAATACTGAAAAAGTCTTTGCCAGGTCCGTACACATTTCTTTTTGAGTCGAGCAGCAGGGTGCCAAAAATTCTAGGCGTGAATAAAAAAACCGTTGGAATAAGAATTCCGGACCATCCCATTACACAGGCGCTTGTGAAATACCTGGATAATCCGATTATTACATCTTCGATAAAAAATGACGATGAAATCAAGGAATACACAACCGACCCTAATGAAATCTATGAGGAATTCAAAAACAAAGTAGACCTGGTAATCGATGGTGGTCCTGGTGGCAATGTACCATCTACAGTCATTGATTTTTCCACAGGTGAACCGAAGCTGATTCGGTCAGGCCTGGGTGAATCTGAATCTATTTTATGAAGACCTTGATAGACATGCACTATCTTCCCTGCCTTGAATATTTGTCCGCTATATGCATTTATGAAGAAATTATTCTCGAAAAGCATGAGCACTACATCAAACAGAGCTATAGGAACAGATGTTATATTAATACCGCCAATGGCATACTGAAATTGGTTGTTCCCGTCACATCCAAACACAATAAAGCACTCATCAAGGATGTTCAAATAGACAACAATAAGAGGTGGCAACACATGCATTGGCGTGCTATTGAATCCGCTTATAGAAAAGCTGCCTTTTATGATCATTATCATGATGATATCCGGAAGATTCTATTTAAGGGTTATGAATTTCTTTACGACTTAAATCACGCTTTGCTGTCATTCTGTCTGAAAGCCATGAGACAATCGGTATCGTTGACAGAGACTGTAGCCTTTGAAAAAGCTCCCTCAAATAATGTTGTGGACCTGCGATCCGTGATTAGCCCTAAATCCGAGTATTATGAAAGGTCTATTTACAAACCCGTGCCATACCTGCAGGTTTTTGGCAATAAGTTTGTACCTAACCTTAGCTATATTGACCTGCTGTTCTGCGAAGGACCCAATTCGATGCAGATTATCAAGTACTCCACAAGGGGGGATTTGAACAAATAAAAATCGATTGTTGTTTTTAAGCGTATACATCAAGGCAATAGGGTATAAATCAAAGACTTCAGTCAGGCATAATGTCTTTGAATAATCAACCCTAAAACTTTACATTTACACAAAAGGAAACGCATATATGGAAGCCAAATTTTCTAACCGGGTAAAAGAAGTGATATCACTAAGCCGGGAAGAAGCATTGAGACTGGGCCATGATTATATCGGCACAGAGCATTTACTTTTAGGGATGGTGCGAGAAGGTGAGGGAGTAGCGGTAGGCGTGCTCAAAAAACTTGGCGTGCCCTTGGATGAATTGAGGGGTGAGATTGAAAAAGTATCGAAAAGCACCGCCACCCACGATGTAAAAAATCTGGCCAACATTCCGTTGACCCGCGCTTCGGAAAAAGTACTGAAAATTACATACCTGGAAGCAAAAATATTTAAGGCGCAACTCATTGGGACGGAACATCTGCTGCTCTCAATACTTCGCGACCCTGATAACCTCGCCACTCAGATTCTTAATAAATTTGACGTAGCATACGATGTGGTTAAAGAAATGTTAGAATACCAAAATGATCAACCACTGGCCTCATCAGACACGGACGATCCCGATGAGGATTCTTCAAAAATGTTTGGAGGCGGATCCGGAAGTGCAGGATCCGGTAAAGAGAAAAAAGGAGCAGAGAAGTCTCGTACCCCTGTACTGGATAACTTTGGACGCGACCTAACCAAACTTGCGGAAGACAATAAGCTTGACCCTATTGTGGGCCGCGAAAAGGAAATTGAGCGTGTAGCCCAAATATTAAGTCGCAGGAAAAAGAATAATCCCATTCTTATTGGTGAACCCGGAGTGGGTAAAACTGCGATAGCCGAAGGCCTTGCCCTTCGCATTATCCAAAAGAAAGTTTCAAGAGTTTTGTTTGGTAAAAGAGTAGTAACCCTTGACCTGGCTTCTTTGGTTGCGGGCACAAAATACCGTGGTCAGTTTGAAGAGCGCATGAAGGCCGTAATGAATGAATTGGAGAAGTCTGCGGATGTAATCTTATTCATCGATGAGCTTCACACCATTGTAGGAGCGGGCGGAGCGTCTGGTTCACTGGATGCTTCCAATATGTTCAAGCCTGCCCTGGCGCGTGGAGAGATTCAATGTATCGGAGCGACTACGCTTGATGAGTACAGACAATACATCGAAAAAGACGGAGCCCTTGCCCGCAGGTTTCAGATGGTGATGGTGGATTCTACCACTGTAGAAGAAACCATTGAGATACTTCAAAACATCAAAGAGAAGTATGAAGATCACCATCACGTAAATTATACGAAAGAAGCTATTGAATCTTGTGTTAAACTTTCGGACCGTTATATCAGCGATCGATTTCTTCCTGACAAAGCCATAGATGTACTGGACGAGGCAGGTGCCCGCGTGCACATGAATAACATTCACGTGCCAGAGGAAATTGTAAAACTGGAGAATGCAATAGAGGACGTTAAGAAAGAAAAAAACAGGGTTGTCAAAAGCCAGAAATACGAGGAGGCGGCACAACTGCGCGACAAGGAGAAGAAACTTATCGAGCAAATGGACATTGCCAAAGCCAAATGGGAAGAAACTACACGTACAGAAAAGTACACCGTAAATGAAGAAAGCGTGGCGGATGTGATCGGTATGATGACCGGTATTCCTACCAATAGAATCGCTCAGAAAGAAAGCAATAAGCTGCTTGGCATGTCTGAAGAATTGAGCGGAAAGGTCATTGGGCAAGAAGAAGCCATTCAAAAATTAACGAAAGCCATTCAACGCACCAGGGTTGGATTGAAAGATCCCCGCAAACCTATTGGCTCGTTCATATTTTTAGGACCAACAGGAGTAGGTAAAACAGAACTCGCTAAAGTGCTGGCTACCTATCTTTTTGACAAAGAAGATGCGCTGGTGCGCATCGATATGAGTGAGTACATGGAGAAATTCTCCGTATCTCGCCTGGTGGGTGCCCCTCCGGGATACGTGGGCTACGAAGAAGGCGGACAGCTTACTGAAAAAGTAAGAAGGAAACCTTACAGCGTGGTTCTCCTTGATGAAATTGAAAAGGCTCACCCCGATGTATTTAACATCCTTTTGCAAGTATTAGATGATGGTATCCTCACAGATGGCTTGGGAAGGAGAGTCGATTTTCGTAACACCATTATTATCATGACATCTAACATTGGTGTACGCGACCTGAAAGATTTTGGATCAGGGATAGGATTTGCTACCAAGGCAAAGCAATCCAACGAAGAAGAGAACATGAAGAGCACCATTCAAAATGCATTGAAACGCGTGTTTAGCCCTGAGTTCTTAAACCGGCTGGATGATGTGATTGTGTTCAACTCTCTGCATCGTGAGCAAATTCATAAGATCATCGATATCACACTTAACAAGTTGTTTGTAAGAATAACCACACTGGGGTACCACGTAGAGTTGACCGAAAAAGCGAAAGACTTCCTGGCCGAAAAAGGATATGATCAGCAATTTGGCGCAAGGCCTCTCAACAGGGCCATCCAAAAATACCTGGAGGATCCAATCGCTGAAGAGATTCTTAAGGGTGAAATAGAGGAAGGCGGAACATTAATGGCCGACCACGATGGCAAGAGCGACACCCTTGTGATCAAGGTGAAAAAAGCAAAAGCATCATCGAAAGAAAAAAAGAGTGAATAAGATTGATTAAAACCAAAAAATAAAAATGGCAGGATTTCCTGCCATTTTTAATTAATACCCTCCCAGGTATTTTCGTGCAAACCATTCTACGCTGATCAGCGTTAACAAGAAGAAAAAGACAATTTTTAAATTAATCAATGGATTAAAAGATTCTTCAGAGTGAATGCGGCTTTGCGCTTTTGTCTCAGAAAAGTCATCCGAGAGTTGGTTCAGATTCTCTGCTTTATAAAACTTTCCCCCTGTATTGGCTGACCACTTTCTCAATAGATTAAAATCAGCAGTCAAACTTTGAGATTCAATATTTTGCTCTATCACAAGGAACTCACCAAACACGTGGGTAGCGGTGCCATTAATTTCTGTAGACGCCTTATATTCATACACGCCATCCTTCAATCCTCCCATACGATACCTGGATCCGCCCGGACTCGTAACATAGCTGTGCTGAAATTTGTTTCCTTCTTCATCAATCAGTTCAATTTCTATTTTTTGCCCATACACTTGCTCAAACAATTCATTGTACACCTGACTTTCAAAAACTACAGATTCTGAAGTGGTGAACTCATTTTGCGATGGAAAGCACCTGAATTTGCGCTTGTCGTCATGTGTGCACAGGTATTGAATCAGCTTTGAGAACACTTCATCAAATCCGTCCGTCCTTTGAGTTTCCGCAAATTCATCCAATCTCCATCTCCATATTCCATCTCCCAATAAAAAAGCTGCTTTCTGATTGTCATTTGAAGTAGTGTAAAGTAGTGGCCTGTCCGTATTCACCCTTCCAATTCGTTGATAGAGCAAAACGTTTGACTCTGCAGGATAGGAGAACTTTCCAAAAGGAACACTAATGGGCGGATATCTGGCAAATAGGTTATTAATCTTATCACTAAATCCAAAATCCTTATAGTCAGGGTTGAGCACAGGTGTAATGGCATCCCATTGCCCCGGATTTTCAAAGGCAAGCTGGATGCCATTTGAAGTTAATTGACGAATGTTCGAACGATTACCGAGAATGATTAAAACTCCGGTATTGCTTTCAATTAATCTCTTGAACAGGGGTGTTGTTTTGCCGGAATAGTCTAATGCCTGGTGAAAAATCGCCAAATCAATATTCTCAAGCTGCAGTTTCTCAGCTGTCGCTTCCATCACCCCTGGTATGTGCACGCTAAATTCGTAGTTGGCATTCTTTTCCACTACAGCCCTTATTGCTTTAATATCCGGATGCGGAGCCGGAGCGATCATTAATATTTTTTTCTTCCCCTCCACCACATCCACAAAAGCACTTGAGTAATTGTTTTTCCTGTTTCGCTCAAAGGATAGCGGTTCAATGGCAATATCAATACGCTGAAGACCTTTTTCACCAGCCTCCAATTGGAAATCAAAATCAAGAATCGACTTGTCCATAGAATTCTTTCTCTCTCTGGCCATAAGCTTGCCATTTTGGTAAACAGAGGCTACAATTTCTTGCGACTGGATGCCGCTTAATAATACCTCAGCTCTCACTGGAAACCTATTCCCCTGGTAAGCAATTTTATTGTAATACACATTGCGAAGTGCCAGATCAGCTCTTGCCGTTGTGTCTCCCAGTCCCACCGTAAACACGGGTACGCGGGAAGGTGAATATAAAGGAGAACTCCCCGAATTATAAATCCCATCTGTTACTACCACCAAGCCAACGAGATTTTTTCCTTCGAATTCTCCTATTTTTTCGAGCGCCTTGCCATTTAAGTCAGAGGTGGAAGCGTCAAATTGGATTACAGAATTTTCGGAATCATTGAGTGTGGTTACCTCTACATTATACCCTTGCGACTTAATCGCAGCAACTGTTGCGACTACTTGCGTGTTGATCCTATTCAACTGGACTGAATCCACTCCTTCGCTTATTGAAACAGAGTTATCAACCAAAAACAGGACGGTTGGCTTTTCATATTCGTTCAAAGTGAGCTTAAGTATTGGGCCAATTAATAGAAAGGCTATAAATGACACCAGGATGGCCCGAAACAAAAATAAGATTCGGCTGGTTTGTTTACCCCAACTTTGTTTTGAATTGTAGAGGATGTACGCATAAATACATCCCAATGCCACGCAAAGTAAAATCAATGCTGGAGAATATTCGAAAAGAAGTCTTTGTTGGTCCACTTAGTAGTTGTATTTCTTACCCCACAATTTTCGTAAGTAATTTCTTAATTCTGTCTCCCTGGGATTTTGCCCCGGGTTGTAAAACTGCTTTCCTTTCAGTTCATCGGGTAAGAATTCCATATCAGCAAAATTATCGTCATGGTCGTGTGCGTACTGATATCCTTTTCCGTAATTCATGTCTTTCATCAATTTTGTTGGTGAATTCCTAATGGATAACGGCACTGACAAGTCACCGGTTTCATTTACTGCCTGCTGCGCCTTACTTATCGCCACGTAACTTGCGTTACTTTTTGGTGATGATGCCAAATAAATGGCACATTGTGACAAAATAATTCTTGACTCGGGGTATCCAATCAAATTCACTGCCTGAAAGGTGCTGGTTGCCAAAACCAATGCATTGGGGTTTGCATTGCCAATGTCCTCAGACGCAAGTATTACCATCCTTCGGGCAATAAACTTCACGTCTTCACCCCCCTCAATCATGCGTGCAAGGTAATAGACTGCCGCGTTTGGGTCGCTACCACGGATGGATTTAATGAATGCAGAAATAATATCGTAATGTTGTTCACCGCTTTTATCATAGATGGCGATTCGTTTTTGCGCCACGTTGATCACCGTACTGTCGGTCACATCAATGTCTCCTTGCAGCGAGTCAGCAATGAGTTCCACCAGATTAAGCAATTTGCGTGCATCACCTCCCGAAATGTTGAGCAAAGCTTTATGCTCGCTGATTTTTATATTTCTGGTTTTCAATTCATTGTCCTTAGTTATCGCATCATTTACCAGCCGCAATAAGTTTTCTTCACTAAGCGGATTTAAAGTGTAAACCTGGCACCGTGAAAGAAGCGCATTATTGACTTCAAACGAAGGATTTTCGGTTGTAGCTCCAATCAAAGTAATCGTGCCTTTCTCTACTGCGCCCAGTAATGCATCTTGTTGGGACTTGTTAAAACGATGAATTTCATCAATAAAGAGAATGCTCCTTCCTGATCGCCTCGCCTGATCAATTACTTCCCTCACCTCTTTGACACCTGCGCTCACCGCGCTCAACGTATGAAAAGATTTCTTGACCTCGTTGGCTATGATATTGGCTATCGTGGTTTTGCCCACACCAGGAGGACCCCAAAGGATCATGGAGGGGATGTTTCCGGTCGAGATGGCCTTTCTGATTATGCCATCACTACCCACCAAATGTTCCTGGCCTATCAAATCATCCAGTTTGGAGGGCCTCATACGCTCAGCCAGCGGTACTTGACTATTCAGCAGCATGCTTGAGGATAAGTAAAGTAATCTTAAGATTTATCAAAAGGCCGATGCCCAGGTCCTGCATTGTTATAAAATAATACTTTCAAAAGTTGCTATCGTTTCTGCCAGCATATCATCATCAAAATCAAGATGGGTAACCATCCTTATTTCCTGCGGCCCAAATTTTAATGCTTTGATATTTCTATCAGCAAGTTTTTTCAAAACTTGCTCTGGTAAAAAAGGTGGCTTGATCTCAAAAATAACAATGTTGGTATCTACCGGCTTCACTGCCTCTACCCAACTCAACTGGCTAACTGCATTGCCGAGTTCCCGTGCCCTCAAATGATCTTCTTGTAGCCTGTCAACATGATGATCAAGTGCATAAATGCCAGCAGCAGCCAGATATCCTGCTTGCCGCATGCCTCCACCGTACACCTTTCTTATCCTTCGAGCCTGATGCTCAAGTTCCTTTTTACATACCAAAACCGATCCTACCGGTGCTCCCAATCCTTTGGAAAGGCAGATTGAAATCGTATCAAAATATTTGCCATATTCCTCAGACTTATCTTTCGTCTCTACCAGTGCATTGAACAACCTGGCGCCATCGAGATGCATGCAAAGCCCCTTGACGCGACTAAATTCGCTTATCTCCTTAATTTGATCCAATTTATAGTATGATCCTCCTTCGCGCACAACTGTATTCTCGAGGGCCACAGTAGAAGTTCTGGGCAGATGAGAGTCGTTGTAATTATTTATACTTTCGTCTACATCCTTCACGGATATTCTTCCTCGGTTGCCCTCAATCAACTTCGAGCTTACCAGGCTGTTGCCAGCCAGGCCACCTCCTTCATATTTGTAGATGTGGGCACCTTTATAACAAATGACTTCGTCATAGGGCTGTGTTAATATTTTGATTCCAATTTGATTGGTCATCGTTCCGGATGGGCAAAATACCGCTGCATCCATACCCAGCAGAGAAGCACACTTCGCTTCCAGTTCTTTTACAGACGGGTCTTCCCCAAACACGTCATCACCAATTGCCGCGCTCATCATGGCGTCATGCATGCCAGGTGTTGGTTTCGTAACCGTGTCACTTCGTAGGTCTATTAGCATCATGAATCTAATTAGGATATGAAAATTACAAAAAATAGAGCCGGTTAGTAGCGATAAGTACAATAACTGCAAATACCGATGACCAGGGGTAAGTAATATTATAAAAGCAAACCTGATTTGGTTTTTAATGCCTACCAGTCTACTTTTGTGCTCTCAATTTGAAAACATATAAACTTCAAAGTGAGAAAAGGAATTTGAATTTGGGTGAAACCGCAAGTTCCTCGGCACCTGTAGGAAAAAGTAGTTTGTAAAATATATCGCGGGGTGGAGCAGTTGGTAGCTCGTTGGGCTCATATCCGCCAGTTGGCGGACGCAAGTTCGATAAGAAGGAGGAAAGTAGTAGTTTGTTAAAATATATCGCGGGGTGGAGCAGTTGGTAGCTCGTTGGGCTCATAACCCAAAGGTCGCAAGTTCGAGTCTTGCCCCCGCTACTAAAAACCCCGGGCTCAACTCGGGGTTTCTTTTTATCATGCCTCAAGCACATAAATCTGGATTTGTAAGTATTGTAGGAAGACCTAATGTGGGTAAATCAACCCTCATGAATAAGCTGGTGGGTGAGAATCTTTCTATCATCACATCGAAGGCTCAGACAACCCGGCATCGGATCATGGGCATACTTTCCGGTGATGATTTCCAGATCGTGTATTCTGACACCCCAGGGCTATTGGAACCGAAATATGAACTCCACAAGAAGATGATGAACTATGTTCAAGTCTCCCTGGAAGATGCCGACCTGATACTTTTAGTGGTTGAGCTTGGCGAGAAATATGATATGGCACTGTTTGACAGGCTGAGCAACCTTAAAACGCCAATGTTCCTGGTGATCAATAAAATTGATTTGGCAAAAGGTTCGCAACTCGAAGACAAAATTGACTATTGGACCACGCAACTAAACCCCAAAGAAATAATACCCGTTTCGGCATTATCAGGAAAAAACGTGGACATATTATTTGCCAGGATTATCGAAAATATTCCCGAGCATCCGGCTTATTATCCCAAAGATGATGTGACCGATAAAAACGAGCGGTTCTTTGCCTCCGAAATCATCAGGGAGAAAATCTTTCTAAATTACTCGCAAGAAATTCCATATAGTTCAGAAGTAACCATTGAGGAATTTAAGGACGAGGAAAATATCATAAAGATGCGCGCCATCATTTACGTGGAACGTGACTCACAAAAGGGAATACTTATTGGCAAAGGTGGAGTTTCCCTCAAGAAAGTAGGGACAGAGGCAAGGAAAGACCTGGAGGCTTTTTTTGACAAAAAAGTATTTCTGGAAACACATGTGAAAGTGGCCGACAACTGGAGGAAACAAAAGCAGCGACTCAAACAATTTGGATACAGCGATTAACGGATGGCGAATATTGTAGCAATAGTAGGCAGACCCAATGTAGGCAAGTCAACCCTGTTCAACCGGCTGGTGGAGAAGCGAGAAGCGATCATGGATGACATTCCCGGAGTCACTCGAGATCGTCATTATGGATATGCTGAGTGGTCAGGGAAATTCTTCACTGTAATCGATACCGGGGGTTATGTGACCGGGTCGGACGACAAGTTTGAGTCCCAAATTCGCAAACAGGTAGAGATGGCCATTGAAGATTGTACCGCCATTATATTCGTGGTGGATGGTCGTGCAGGCCTTACCGGATACGATAAGGAATTTGCCAATCTCGTACGCAGGTCGAAGCGCCCCATATTTGTGGCGGTGAATAAAGCAGACACTCCGGATAAGGCCTCTCTTGCTGCAGAATTCTATGAACTTGGGTTAGGCGAAGTTTATCCCGTTTCCGCTGAGAATGGTAGCGGAACAGGCGAATTACTTGACGAGGTGATAAAGACTTTTGAGACGGAAGGAGTTGAAGATCCGGATGCAGGTATTCCAAAAATAGCCATTGTAGGCAGGCCCAACGTGGGCAAGTCATCATTTCTCAATGTACTGTTGGGGGAAGAAAGAAGCATTGTCACTGATGAAGCCGGAACGACACGGGATGCTGTTCATTCCCGGTATAAAATGTTTGGCAATGATTTTATTCTAATCGATACTGCAGGTATTCGTAAGAAAAGTAAGGTCAAAGAAGACATTGAATTTTATTCCGTACTTCGATCTTTGAAAGCACTGGAAGAAAGTGATGTATGTATTGTGCTAATTGATGCAGAGAGAGGACTTGAACATCAAGATATCAACATCATCGGTATGGCACAAAAACAAGGAAAAGGCATTGTGATCATGGTAAACAAATGGGATCTGATTGATAAGGACACCAAAACTGCCGACACCATTAAAAAGGAAATGATGGAACAGCTTGCTCCAGCAACCTACATCCCCATCATCTTTGCATCTGTTCTTACCAAGCAACGAATCTTTCAAGTGATCGAGAAAGCAGTGGAGGTGTATCATAATAAGACCAAAAAGATTCCTACCTCGAAATTGAATGATGCTTTGCTGCCTGAAATTGCTCATTACCCTCCTCCGGCTCTCAAAGGAAAAATGATCAATATCAAATATATTACTCAGGTTAAGGCAAAAGTGCCAACGTTTGCCTTCTTCTGTAACCTTCCACAGTACATTCAAACGCCTTATGAGCGCTTCCTGGAAAATAAACTCAGAGCTAATTTTGACTTTGAGGGGGCTCCAATACGCCTTTTTTTCCGTAAAAAATAAATTTTTCTTACTTACGGCCCTAAAATATACCTATCCTAGTATATTTGCAGCCGAATTTAAACCTGTAAACTATGAAAAAATTAATCGCATTATTAATGGTGTGCGGTTTCGCTTTAACCTTTGTGGCATGTGGAGGTGGTTCTACTGAATCAACTGAAACTGAGACTGAAGGTACTGAAATGACTGAACCAGCTGCTGAAGAGCCAGTAATGGATAGCGTAGCGACCGACACAACAAGCATGCAGTAATTGACCAAGTCAATCTGAATGATTGGAGAAAGGCTTTAGTTTTACTAAGGCCTTTCATTTTTTATGACACTTTCCAGTATTTCAAAAATAATTTACGAGCATGTTCCTGCTGCTGCATGTCAATACTGTATAGGATTATGGCAAAAGTTTCAATTTGATTTCAAGCTAAGGAAAAGCAGAGTAACCAAGGTCGGGGACTTTACATGCTACCCGGGCAAGATTCCCATTATCACTGTCAATCATGACATTGATCCTTATCTCTTCCTCATCACCTACATTCATGAAATTGCCCATCTTGAAGTGCACTTGCAACATGGCAACAGAATAGCATCCCATGGAATAGAATGGAAACGTGCTTTTCAACAACTGATGGCGCCTGTATTAACGGATGACGTATTTCCAAGGGATCTCCTGATCGGACTGAAGCAACACTTGCGCAACCCAAAAGCCTCCACTTTCTCCGACAGTAAATTCACCAAACTACTCCGCTCCCACGATGCCAGGCAACAGCATGTGGTTTTATTGTCTGATCTTGCTACCGGAAGTGTATTTGGGTATCATGGAAAATGGTTTAAAAAAGGCAAAATGAGGAGAACACGAGTGGAGTGCAGGGAATTGAAAACAAGACTCACTTATCTTGTGCCGGCAGATGCGCCAATTTCGATAGCACAATTAAGTCTCCTGTAGTATTGTTCAATTATTTTGCGCTGTCTAACACCTTCCTCACGCTTCCGTATTTGGCGAGCAGGGAAGCCGCCTCCGATTCGCTAACCCGAAGTTCATCCATAATCATTTTTGTTCCCCTGTCAATGAGCTTATTGTTGCTCAGTTGCATATCCACCATCTTGTTTCCTTTGATTCTTCCCAACTGTATCATGGTGGTGGTGGATATCATGTTCAAGACAAGCTTCTGGGCGGTACCCGACTTCATTCGGGTACTTCCCGTGACAAATTCAGGGCCAACAATTACTTCAATGGGATGATTTACGCTTGCTGCCAATTCACTGCCTGCATTACAAGTAATGCACCCTGTAAGTATACCTCGCTTACTGGCATCAACTACCCCGCCAATTACATATGGTGTTCTTCCGGAAGCCGCAATACCAATTACGGTATCATCTCTTGTGATTTTGTATGCCTCGAGATCCTTCCATGCCTGAGCGCTATCATCTTCAGCATGTTCAACTGATTTGCGGATGGCTTGATCACCACCGGCAATAATGCCTATCACTTTACCGTGTGGCAATCCATACGTTGGAGGTATTTCCGAGGCATCAACTATACCCAACCGACCACTTGTACCAGCGCCAATGTAAAAAAGTCTCCCGCCTCTTTTCATTCTCTCAACAATGTCAATCACCAGCTTTTCTATTGTGGGGATCACTTTCTTCACTGCCAAAGGCACGGTTTGATCTTCGGCATTCATACCCACCAAGAGGTCATGAATACTCTTTTTTTCCAGATCGTTATAGTTTGAAGATGATTCAGTAGTGGACAAATCTTAGTTGTTTAAATCTTTTTTATGATATAAAGTGAGTCCTGCAATAGGTGTCTCTGCAATATTTTTTACAGTAATGCCTAGATCATTAGCTACCTGCCGCAAAATATCGCTGAAATAAAAAGCTACTGATCCCGTGAAATGAACTTTTAGGGTTTTATGGTTTTCATACCGCATCACATTGCTCTTGTAAAAATCATTGAACGAGGAGTACACCACCTGGTAACAGTAGGGCTCTTTGATGTGTTGAAAAATAAATCTCGAAAAGCTCCCCAGGAAGGCAGAAGGCTTTTCCTTACGATAAATTTTATCCAACACATCATCCCTGGTGATTGAAAACCGCGAATTGAATTGCTCGCTTAACTTAACAGGCATATCACCGCGCAAATAATCCACGAGCAATTTTTTGCCAAGGTGTACCCCTCCCCCTTCATCACCCAATATCCACCCCAGGTTGGTAATGTTTTTCTTAATTTCTCCAGCCTCATAGTAGCAACTGTTAGACCCGGTTCCCAGTATACAGGCGATGCCCGCCTCTTCACCACAAAGTGACCTGGCCGCACCCAGCAAATCATGATTGACATCTATTTCAGCATGGCTAAAAAAATCAGTCAGTATATCCTTAACAATTTTCCTGTTCTGAGGAGACGATACGCCTGAGCCATAAAAAAAAATCTTCTTTACATCTTCAGAAACACGTGGAACAAGGTTGTCTTTAATAGAAGCAACTAAGTGGGATGGGTCCTGATAATAGGGATTGAACCCCGGTCCTGTAGCCTGGTCAATTCTTCCATTGTCGGATAAAAGCCTCCAATCCAATTTGGAACCCCCGCTATCTGCTACCAAAATCATGCATTTCCAAGTTTACCGATTGACTCAAATTTAGCAAAAACCGACTCTGTATGTGGCGCATCAATAAGTTCCTCTGTGAGGTCCTGTCCAGCCCAATGCTCATAATGCGTGCCCGTTTTCCACAATCTGGACCTGGTCACATCGTACACAATTCCCTTATAAGCAACCCAAATTTCAGGTCTATCCTGGCCATTGCGCAGGGCAAGCTGCGCCAAAGTTATATTAGGTAAGCTCTCCTTCACTTCTAACTTAATTATTGCCTTAATCCAAAATTTGCCGTTTATGGTGTATTGCGATCGCTAATTGAATAGTTTCCCAGAATTGAATTCCCTTCAAATTGAGGGAGAAGTTAAAGTCTTAACTTAGCGCAAAGTTATCCAATCGACAGCAATGTCAATCGTTGTTAACCCTTTACTCCTCATCAATTAAAGTACTTATACGCCTAACTCAAAATTGATTTATCCATGAAAATAGTTTATGCCTTCTTATTTCTTTCCATTTTTAGTCTCACTAGCTGTGAACAGAAAAAGGCCATTGCCGATATGACTGATGACGAACTGCTGGCATACGCAGATGAATTGGCTCACCAATTCATCATTACCGATGGCCACATTGATGTGCCTTATCGCCTTAAGGAGCAGGCTATTATAGTCGGCCCTGATAATGCAAATGTGCTGGTAAGTACAACTGAAGGCGATTTTGATTTTGAAAGGGCTAAGAAAGGAGGATTAGACGCTCCATTTATGTCCATCTATATTCCCTCTTCCTACCAGTTGCAGGCCGATATGGGCAAGGCGCTGGCTGATTCCCTCATCAATAATGTTAGGGCTATTGTTGATAACCTTCCCGATAAATTTGCATTGGCAAATACTCCGAGCGATGTGAAGGCAAACTTTGCTGCCGGGAAAATCTCTTTACCTATGGGCATGGAGAATGGCGCGCCTTTCGGTAATGACCTCTCCAATATCAAATACTTCTATGATCGAGGCATCCGATACACCACCCTCACACACGGAAAAGATAATCAAATATGCGACTCCTCTTATGACACTACCGGCACACATGGAGGGCTAAGTGAATATGGTCGACAAGTCATTGCCGAGATGAACAAGGTGGGAATCATGGTAGATATTTCTCATGTGGATGATGATACTTTCTATCAGGTAATGGAAATAACCAAGGCCCCGTGCATCGCTTCGCATTCATCCTGCAGGTTTTACACCCCGGGATTTGAAAGAAACATGAATGATGATATGATCAAAGCACTTGGCAAAAACGGAGGGGTCATTCAAATCAATTACGGTTCTTCTTTTTTAGATTCCGCTGTTGTTAAAGCAAATAGAGAGAATCGCGAAAAACTTAGGGCCCAGTTGGCAGAGGTTGGGTTGGAAATGGAAGATGAGGCCGCTAAGCCAATTATCGATGAATTTAGAAAAAACAATCCAACTGCATATGCTACCCTTGAGCGCGTGGTGGATCACATTGATCATGTGGTAGCGATTGCCGGCATTGATCATGTTGGAATTGGTACCGATTATGATGGCGTAGGAGATAGTTTACCCATTGGACTGAAAGATGTTTCATCCTATCCAAATTTGATTTTCGAGCTATTGAAGAGAGGCTATTCTGAGGATGACATAGAAAAAATATGCTCCAAAAATGTGTTCAGAGTCTGGAACAAAGTGGCAGAGGTGGCAAAGCAACTTCAAACCAACGGATAAACACAGTTAAACATTTACTAATAAAGCCCTGCGGTCAGTAGTCTGATCATTTCAAACTGCTGACCTTTTTCCATTTTAGCTCCGCAATCAAATCAGTTAGCTGTTTGTCAACGTCCACTAAAGCTTCCGGCCACTTGCCATAGACTTCAATGGTCTTGGCAGTACCATTATCTTCAAAAAAGAAATAGGTGGTTGGTAAATCGGAGACCTTTGAGCTATAGATTTCATCCAATCCGAAATAGTTGGCTTTTCTGAAAGAATCGATTAATTCCTCGTATTGGTTTTTAGAAAGTTTGGATTTGAATACACCAGGACCTATTTCTAAAAATTTCTCAGATCGCAGGATTACTTTACAATTGCTCAGAATATCCATGGTATAAACCGGACACGCTCCATAGCAGGATGTTTTTTGAATCCCGATTACTTTCTTCTTTTGAGCGAAAGCCGGCTTTTCGAGCCAAAGTATCAACGAAAACAACAGGAATGCTCTTAACAAAAATTTCATAACAATAAGTTTAAGAAGAATTGCTTAATTCGCACCTAACCCGATTCGATTTATGAGGCATGTTCTAGTTATCGCCTGGCTTTTCGCTATTTGTCTTACGGTTCCAACCCAGAGCTACGCCCAAAATAACGCAAATAAGTATGAGCTCAAGAAAGCAACAACTAAAACGGTTTGCTATGCTTCCTTTGTAAACGAGCATACCTTCCTGCCTCCACCTGCCTCGTATGGGAGATTAAACAAACAAGCCAAAACCAATTCTTCATCATTTGTTGTCGACTATGTCAATTTTCCAACCGAGGCAGAGGAAGCATTTCAAATGGCCGTTGACATCTGGGCAAGTATTTTGGAATCTCCGGTGACGATCAGAATAAAGGCTTTCTGGGAACCGCTGGGAACCGGAGTTTTAGGAGCGGCAAGCCCAGGTGGCTACGTCAGAAATTTTGAAGGAGCTCAAAAAAGAAATCTGTGGTATCCTGTGGCCCTCGGTGAAAAAATGGCGGGCCATGATTTAAATAACGCCACAAATGCAGACATTGAAGCTACTTTTAATAGCAACTACAGCTCTTGGTATTTTGGCACAGACGGAGTGCCTCCTGCCGGCAAGTTTGACTTCCTCACCATCGTTTTGCATGAGATAGGGCATGGCTTGGGAATTACGCATGCTTATACGGTGGTAGGATCAAATGGTACCATCTCCAATTTTTTCAACAATAACCCTGTTGTATTTGAGTCATTCGTGGAAAATGGGGAAGCCTCAAGGTTAGCAACCAACTTTGCCTCACCTTCTCCAGAACTTAAAGAGCAACTGATCGGGAGTAATCTTTTTTTTAATGGCCCCAACGTATTGGCACAAAATGCTAATAATAAAGCCAAAATATACGCTCCCGCCAATTACAGCAGTGGTTCATCTATTGCCCATGTAGACGAGTTGACATATCCCGCAGGAGATCCAAACTCACTCATGACACCTCAAATTGGATTCGCAGAATCAATTCACAATCCGGGGCCTATTGTCATTGGAATACTTAAAGATATAGGTTGGTCAGGAATTTACATACATCATGACAAAGTCAACAATACTGAAGATGTAAGCTCAGCATTCCCTGTTGTAGCCAACATTACCAGCGAAGTACCCTACGAGGAAAACTCCTTAAAACTCTACCACAGAACGGAAGGCCAGGAATTTACATCGCTGAGTATGTCAACAACGGGTACGCCAAATGAATTTACTGCAAACATTCCTGCCACCGGGGTACCATCCAATTACGAGTATTACATCGGAGTGGTTAATAATTTTGCTGAGGAGATCACCAACCAGGGAAAAGTTTTCAATCAAGGCCAGCCCATTACACAAGGTTTTTTCAGATTTGAAACCGGGCCTGACTCAGAGGTTCCTGTCATTCAACATCAACCCAAACCTTTTGTTCTGGCTGGGGATACCGAACTTCTGATTGAAGCCAACATCCGTGACAATATTGCCTTGCAAAAAGCAGAAGTCGAATATCTTATTAACGATGTTTCTCAAGGCACACTCAACATGACATTGGTTGATGCTGAAGATTCCTTATACAATATTACCATCACCTATCCTTCTGCACTATCGCTCAATGACAAAGTGAAGTACCGGATAATTGCCACAGACAATGCTGCCGCTCAAAATATTTCAAGCTTTCCTGCAACAGACTACATTGAGTTAAATGCAGAGGGGTTCTCACCCACACAGGATTTTTATGTGAATGATTTTAATGATGCCGGTGCTGCTGCTACTGATTTTTTTGGTGATGCACTATTTAGCATTAAAATAGAAAGTGGGTTTGAAAATGGGGCCATTCATACCAGTCATCCCTATCCCAATGGAATCGGAAGTGAACTTGAAAGTGAATTTGTATATCAACTGAAGGTTCCCATTCGACTAAAAGAAGGTCAGGCCAGTTTAAAATATGATGAGATCGTTCTCGTTGAACCAGGGGATGGTGCCGCGTTCGGGTCGGTTAATTTTTTTGATTACGTAGTCGCTGAGGGATCTAAGGATGGTGGCGCGCAATGGTTCCCCCTTGCCAATGGTTACGACTCCAGTGATAAGCCAGAATGGCTTGCTCATTTTGAAAGCTCAAAAGACACAGAAACACCTCCTAATTCAGCAGCCATTGGTAATCCTTCACTTTATAGAACCCGCATCATTGATATGCTGGCGAGCAGTAATTTTGAAGCCAATGACGAAATCGTCATCAGGTTCAGGCTTTTTGCTGATGCCTTTGTACACGGATGGGGTTGGGCCATTGATAATTTGAAAATTCAAATCGATGAAACGCCACCACAGATCCAACACGATCAGGTTGATTATATTTTGACAAATGAGCCTTTGATTCTGAATTTGGCGGTCAAAGACATCAACGGAGTTCAGTCCATTTCCATTGATTACAGCAAAAATGATGAAGCCACCTCCACTGTTGATTTGTTGGTGCAACCGTTTATAGATCAGTATGCATTCAACCTTGATGTTTCAGATTTAGCACCAGGAGATGAGCTCAAATATGCCATCAGAACAACGGATCAAAATGGGAACGAGGCCGTTTTTCCCGCTATAGGCACCTTTGTTGCCCCTTATTTAGACCTTACTGATGTAACTGACACGTACTCTAATAATTTCAATGCGCCAAACAATGATTTTGCCGGCAACTTTTTTTTGGTAAGCACTCCATTAAACTTTCAGAATGCTGCTCTTCACTCAACCATAAATTACCCGGTTGGATTCGGTTTAGAAAACGCATCCACACTTTTCTGCATCCTTAAAAAGTCCATTCTGGTCAATGCCGATAATCCGGTCATCACCTTTGATGAAATAGCCTTGCTTGACCCTAATGATCACATGATCGTAGAGGCTTCAAAAGATGAGGGGCAAAGTTGGATTCCTTTAACAGAGAAGTATAATTCTCAATCGCAATCAGGGTGGACTGGCCCATGGTTAAACAATAAAAATGCCGATTCAACCATGTATCGGCAAAGGACCATTAATCTCCTGGATGCGGAAGAATTAGAGGATAATGATAAAATCCTAATCCGATTCAAGCTATTTTCCAATAAGACCATTTCTGGGTGGGGTTGGGCAATGGATAATCTGAGCATTCAGCCTCCGGTGACAGCAACCGAGTCAGAATTGGTCACCGAATTATTTCATGTATACCCAAATCCTGCAAAAAATACATTACACATTAAGTGGTCTTCAACTCTTGCCGGAGAAGTAAGCATCATAGACCTGGAAGGAAGAGTACATAAGCAACTTAAATTTGATCAGGGCTCGGCAATAGCCGAAGAAACACTTCATGTTTCGGAATGGCCACAAGGAATGTATATCGTCAAGGCCGCGATGGGGCAGAGGGTCACATTCGTTAAAGTGATGATTCATCAATAGACACGCGCACATTGTCAGAATAATATTGGCAAAAGGGGTGGAGAGTTTTTGGTGAGTCCTTATTTTTGCACCCGGTTTACCTAATCCCCTCGCCCCTATGCCAAGAGATAGAAGCATTCGATCCATCCTCATCATCGGAAGCGGCCCCATCATAATCGGCCAAGCATGCGAATTTGACTATGCGGGCTCACAAGCGGCCAGGTCATTAAGGGAAGAGGGAATTGAAGTGATCTTGATTAATTCGAACCCGGCCACCATCATGACAGACAAATTGACAGCTGATCATGTTTACCTCAAGCCGCTGGAAAAAAAATACATTAAAGAAATTCTTGAGAATCATCACATCGATGCAGTATTACCTACTATGGGAGGACAAACTGCACTCAACCTCTGCATTGACTGCGAAAACGCAGGAATCTGGGAGCACTATGGGGTAAGAATAATCGGAGTCGATATTAAGGCGATTGAGACAACTGAGGATCGGGAGCAGTTTCGACTTAAAATGAAGGAAATTGGTGTTGGGGTTTGTGAGGGCGCCACCGCCACCTCCTTCCTTGAAGGAAAGGAAATAGCTCAGGAAATCGGTTTTCCATTGGTAATTCGTCCTTCGTTTACCCTTGGCGGTACCGGAGGTGGGTTTGTAAAAAGGGCTGAAGATTTTGATAAGGCACTGAATCATGGATTGCATGCCTCCCCTACCCATGAAGTGCTGGTGGAACAAAGCATTTTGGGCTGGAAAGAATACGAACTGGAATTGCTGAGAGATGGGGTTGGAAACATCATCATCATTTGCTCCATCGAGAATTTTGACCCGATGGGTATTCATACCGGTGACAGCATTACTGTGGCCCCCGCCATGACACTTTCGGACACAGTGTATCAAAACATGCGAGACCTGGCCATCAGAATGATGAATGCCATTGGTCAGTTTGCCGGAGGCTGCAATGTTCAATTTGCAGTCAACCCTGAAACAGATGATATTATAGGAATTGAGATCAACCCTCGTGTCTCTCGTTCATCAGCACTGGCTTCAAAGGCTACCGGATACCCGATTGCCAAAATTGCCGCCAAACTAGCCATAGGATACAATTTGGATGAATTGAGCAATGCCATCACGGGAAGTACCACAGCCTACTTTGAGCCTACCCTTGATTATGTGATTGTAAAAATTCCCCGCTGGAACTTTGATAAGTTCTTAGGCGCAGACAGAAAGCTCGGCCTGCAGATGAAATCCGTTGGTGAGGTGATGGGCATTGGGAGAAACTTTCAGGAAGCCCTCCAAAAGGCCTGTCAGTCTTTGGAGATCAGAAGAAACGGATTGGGCGCGGATGGAAAAGAACTGAGAAAGCAGGATGAACTTCTGCACAGTTTGGAAAACCCGAGCTGGAACAGGCTATTCCATATCTACGATGCAATGAAGTTGGGCATCTCTATGAAAACCATTCTGTCACTAACTAAGATAGATAAGTGGTTTTTGCAACAAATTGAAGAGCTGATCGAACTCGAAAGCGAGATAGAAAAATTTGATATTGAATCCATTCCCGCATCCCTGATGCGCATCGCCAAAGAAAAAGGATATGCCGACCGCCAGATCGCACACTTGTTGAGATGTCTCGAAAGCGAAGTGCACAAGAAGCGGAAAGAGATGAAGATCAATCGGGTGTACAAACTTGTAGATACTTGTGCAGCAGAATTTGAAGCACAGACACCCTACTACTACTCATCATTTGATACTGAGAATGAATCAGTATCCTCCAACAGGAAAAAAGTGGTGGTGTTGGGTTCGGGGCCAAATCGAATTGGCCAGGGCATTGAATTTGATTATTCATGCGTTCATGGAGTGCTTGCAGCAAAAGAACTTGGCTACGAAACCATCATGATCAATTGCAACCCTGAGACGGTATCAACTGACTTTGACATAGCCGATAAACTTTATTTTGAACCGGTCTTCTGGGAACATATTTACGACATCATTCAGTTTGAGAAACCCGAAGGTGTAATCGTACAATTGGGAGGACAAACTGCCCTGAAATTGGCAGAGAAGCTGAGCAAGTATGGTATCAAGATTATGGGTACTTCTTTTGAGGCCCTTGATCTTGCCGAAGACAGAGGAAGTTTTTCTACCCTTTTAAAAGACTTGAACATACCCTATCCTCCGTTTGGAGTGGCCCGTGACGCTGATGAGGCCCTGGAAGTGTCGAAAGGGATCGGTTTCCCATTGCTGGTGAGGCCATCTTATGTTTTGGGTGGACAAAGCATGAAGATTGTGATCAATGAAAAGGAACTCGAATCACATATACTTGATATCTGGAAACACCTTCCCGAGAATAAGGTACTGCTGGATCACTTTCTGGATGGAGCCATTGAGGCCGAAGCCGATGCGCTATGCGATGGCGAAAACGTTTACATCATTGGCATCATGCAGCACATCGAGCCTGCAGGTATTCATTCAGGTGATTCGTACGCTGTATTGCCGCCATACAACCTGGGAGACTTTGTAATCAAGCAAATTGAAAATTACACTGAAAAAATCGCGGTGGCTTTAAGAACGGTCGGATTAATCAACATTCAGTATGCCATTAAAGACGACAAGGTATATGTGATTGAAGCCAACCCCCGCGCATCCCGCACCGTTCCATTTATTTGCAAAGCGTATGATGAACCCTATGTAAATTACGCCACCAAAATCATGCTTGGCGCCAAACTTTCCGACTTCAAGTTTAATCCAACCAAAAAAGGGTACGCCATCAAGGTTCCGGTTTTTTCGTTCAACAAATTCCCGGATGTAAATAAGGAACTGGGGCCAGAAATGAAGTCTACCGGAGAAGCCATTTACTTTATAGATGACCTCATGGATGACTACTTCTTGAATATTTATGCTGAAAGAAACCTTTACCTAAGTAGGTAGCGGAATTGAAATTGCAAACGTAGTCCCAACGCCAACTTCAGAATTAATTTCAATTTTACCATTTAGTTTTTCAACCGCCTCTTTGGTGATATACAATCCAAGCCCGGACCCTGTGGATGAATTGGATGCCCTGTAAAACATCTCGAACACCTTCCCCTTATATTCTTTGGCGATCCCTTCGCCATTGTCTTCGATTTGGATAATCATGAATCCAGCTCTGCGATGTGCTGTTATTCTAACGTAAGGTTTATGTCCCACCGATCGGTTCTGATACTTTATCGCATTAGATATCAGATTGCTGAAGATCACCTTTAGTAAAAACTTGTCGGAGGCGACACGTTCATTGTTCAGTTGGATGTCGAAACGGATGGCGTCAAAATTTTCAAGGTACCTGAAGTCATTGATGATTTCCTTCATAAACGATTGAAGGTGAACTTCCTCTTGCTTCAACACCGTTCTGTTCGTTCTGGAGTAGTCGAGCACTTCTGAAATAAATGCCTCCAGACGATCGATGCTTTCATCCATTTTCGCCAGATAAACGGAATTACTTTCTGCAGAACGCTCCATTTTGCTGAGGTTCACTAATCCCTTTATTGATTTCAACGGGGCGCTGATGTCATGTGACAAACTGTACACAAAGCGATCAAGCTCCGAATTCGTTTTTACCAGCTGCAAATTTTTCTTTTCAATTTCACCCTTTTGTACCGTCAACTGATACTCTGTTTTCCACAAATCCGAAATAACGCGCCCTATTAAAGAGGAAGAGATAATCATGGTGAGCATGCCAAGATGGATGCTCGCATTTTTTGTATTTCCTTTAGAAGCCAAAGCAACATCTGCAAAGTCTATCAATGGCAATACGTAGTTTAAAATAAATATAATGGCATTAATCAGAATTACGGTGGCAAAACCTCTTTGAATTGCAACCACTATTGAAACCACCCCATATACATACCAATAGGAGTCAAAGTCAACAAAGAAAATCATCACCACAAAAGTGAATACAATGAACCAGAATTGAGTCAACTTGGGTTTATGTGTTTCAATAGAAATTGAATCAAACGGCTTGGAAACAGTTATCTGAAAAGAATCTTTCTTGGGAGCCAGAAAGTAAAGTATGGGAGTGGCCACTGTAAAAATGGTAATGAAATCAGCCAGAAAAATCAGGAATACCACATACAAATCATGATTGACAAAAGTATAATGGTAGGTGAAAAGTGAATTAACAAATACAGGAACGCATACCCCTAACAAAGTAAATCTGATAAATGAGTTTTTGGAACTCAGCAAATCTTTCAGCGGTTCTTTGCTGGTTCTCTTGAAAAAGAACCACGAACTAAAGGTCATGACTGGCGCATGCACGGCAAGCACCAAAATTCTAGCCCACCCTCCCGGAGCCCCCCAAAGCACCAATGTGACAATCTCATTGAGATAAATGATGGGCAACATTCTGGGACCGTACCAGTACAGCAAAATGATTGCAAATGGGGTAGGCAGATAGAGCAGCACCGAATCAGTAAAATTTCGCAGGAAATATGAACCATAGGAAATGGAAACGAGGAAAACCAAAAGCAAAGGCCATGCCCACCATTCCCACTTTACATAACTGGTCTTCCTGGGAATTAAATTTGCAGCAAGCTCTTGCGCCATGAATTAAACTTATTCTAAATGGCAAATTAGAAGCTTTTCAGCAAAAAACACTTTTTCGAATGAAACCATTACCTTTGAATTTCAGTTTTAACGTCAGGCTGAATAAAGGAAATGCTTAAATTTTTATTAATTCTTGTGATCTCCATCTATTTGCTTTCCCGGATCGGAAGGTTCTTTTTTGGGATGGGCGCATCCTCACAAAACAGAAATTTTAACCAACCTTCTGATGGAAATGTAAAAGGTTCTGGTGGTGGAAAGACCAAATCAACCATCAAGGGGGGCGAATATATCGACTACGAAGAAGTCAAATAGGCCTGCCTTACATGCCCATTCACTTTCATAAATATCAGGCAACGGGAAATGACTTTGTGCTGATTGATAATCGGCAATCCAATAGAAAATTCTCTGCCGATCAAATACAAAAAATTTGTGACCGCAGATTCGGTGTGGGTGCCGATGGATTGATCTTGATTGAGAATGACAATGAATCTGATTTCGAGATGATCTACTACAACAGTGATGGATCACAAAGCTTGTGCGGCAATGGCTGCAGATCTGCAGTCGATTTTGCTTCTTCACTAAAGATCATTGGCACCAAGACTTCGTTTCGCGCATATGATGGCATCCACGAAGCCACTTTATTGGATAGCCAGCTAATCAAACTAAAAATGAACGATGTCATAAACATAAAGTCTTATGATAAAGATTATTTTATTGATACCGGCTCACCGCACTACATTCAGTTTGTCAAAAACCTCAATGAAATGGATGTAGTGCAATCGGGTAGAGAATTGCGTCACCATGAATCATTTAAGCCGGGTGGCACCAATGTAAATTTTGTTGCACTCCAGACTAAAAACAGGATTGCAGTAAGAACTTACGAGCGGGGCGTTGAAGACGAAACGCTTTCATGCGGCACTGGGGTCACAGCCGCTGCTTTAGCCGCTCATTTTAAAGGCTATCATTCGCCTGTTAATGTGGCAGTAAGAGGGGGTGAACTTGCCGTGGAGTTCAAATTTGTAGATGAGCACACCAGAGGCCCAAAAAGCAATGATGTGCCTGGATCATTTGTTGACGTTTTCCTGATTGGGCCTGCCAAAATGGTATTTGAAGGCGATTTGGAACTATAATTGCACCCCTGAAATCCTTAACTTTGCACTCCTTTTGATGATTTAGAGGCTTGGCGGCCCCTATCCAATAGGATTATTTATTTACTTTTTTTCTATGCTGAAATTCATCGCAAAAATACTAGGCTCAAAATCTCAAAAAGACATACAAAAGGTGATGCCCCTGGTGGAGCAAACCAAGGCTGAAGGTGAGAAATTGCTCTCCATTTCAAATGATGAGCTTCGGCATAAGACCAAAGAAATCCAGGAATTTATCAACCAAAAGCTCAAGCTAACGGATGATACGATAGCTGAATTGCATCAGCGTATTGCCGAACATCCGGAACTCGACCTGAATGAAAAGGAGTCCATTTTTGCACAAATTGACAAAACAGAAAAGGACAGAAAGTCTGAACTTGAAACCGTATTGATGGAGGTGCTACCCAAAGCATTTGCCATTGTGAAAGAAACTGCCAGGCGGTTCAAGGAAAATGAATTCCTTGAAGTTGCCGCACAAGATTATGATCGTGTAATGGCCGCAACCCAGGAGAACGTAAAACTGGAGGGCGATAAAGCCAGATGGAAAAATCAGTGGATGGCGGCAGGCAACCTGATTACCTGGGACATGGTACATTACGATGTCCAAATCATAGGCGGTATCGTTCTTCACCAGGGCAAAATTGCAGAAATGGCCACCGGAGAGGGTAAAACACTGGTCGCCACTTTTCCTTCATTTCTCAATGCGCTGGCTCGAAGAGGGGTGCATATTATCACGGTAAATAGTTACCTGGCGCAACGAGACAGCGAATGGATGGGTCCACTTTTTCAATTTCATGGACTGACTGTCGATTGCATTGACAAACACGAGCCCAACTCGGCTGAAAGAAGAAAAGCCTATGATGCCGACATCACCTATGGCACCAACAATGAATTTGGATTCGATTATTTGCGCGATAACATGGCGCGCGACCCTCAGGAATTGGTGCAGCGCAGAGGACATCACTATGCCATGGTGGACGAGGTGGACAGTGTGCTTGTAGATGAAGCAAGAACGCCCCTTATCATATCAGGCCCCATTCCAAAAGGCGATGAACACGAATTTTATGATTTAAAGCCACGCGTACACAAGATTGTAGAAGCACAGAAAAAACTCGTTACGCAGCTTCTCAATGAAGCCAAAAAGCTGATCGCAGAAGGAAATGAAAAAGAAGGTGGTGTTGCTTTATTCAGGGCCCATCGAGGCATGCCAAAGCACAAACCGGTAATCAAGTTTTTGAGTGAAACCGGCATGAGGAACATTCTCCAAAAGACTGAAAACTTCTATTTGCAGGACAATAAAAAAATGATGCCTGAGGCTGACAAGCCACTGTACTTTACCATTGACGAAAAAGACAACAGCATTGACCTCACTGATAATGGCATCGATCTGATTACTGGCGAAGGTGAGGATCCAAGGTTTTTTATACTTCCTGAAATTGGGATTGAATTAAACAAGATTGAAAAAAGTACTTCGCTTACCAATGAGGAAAGGTTTCAAAAAAAGGAGGAGTTGATCCGTGAATATACTGCCAAGGCTCAACGCATACATAGTGTAAACCAGCTGCTGAAAGCTTATACCCTATTTGAAAGAGATACGGAGTACATCATTGTCGATGGCAAAGTAAAAATTGTTGATGAGCAAACCGGTCGTGTTTTGGACGGGCGAAGATATTCTGATGGATTGCATCAGGCCATTGAAGCTAAGGAAAATGTGAAAGTGGAGGATGCTACGCAAACCTATGCCACCATCACCCTTCAGAATTATTTCAGAATGTACCACAAGTTGGCAGGTATGACGGGAACTGCTGAGACGGAAGCAGGTGAACTTTGGGACATTTATAAATTGGATGTAGTTGTAATCCCCACCAACAGACCCATTGTCAGAAATGACATGAACGATCTGGTCTTTAAAACTGTCCGCGAAAAATTCAACGCGGTAGTTGAAGAGATCGTAAGGTTAACCAAGGAGGGTCGTCCCGTACTCGTTGGTACCACCTCCGTTGAAATTTCTGAACTGGTAAGCCGGATGCTCCAATTGAAGAAGATCAAACATCAGGTGCTGAACGCCAAGCAGCACCAACGTGAAGCCGAAGTGGTGGCCGAAGCAGGTAAACCCGGAAGTGTGACCATTGCCACCAACATGGCCGGGCGTGGAACGGATATCAAACTGACCCCTGAATCGAGAGCTGCTGGTGGATTGGCTATTTTAGGTACGGAAAGGCATGAATCAAGGAGGGTAGACAGGCAGCTCAGGGGTAGATCGGGTAGGCAAGGTGATCCAGGTTCGTCTCAGTTCTTTGTGTCGCTCGAAGATAATTTGATGCGTCTGTTCATGCCTGAGAGAATTGCCAGGATCATGGATCGACTTGGCCTTAAAGAAGGAGAGGTCATTTCTCATTCAATGGTGACCAACTCCATTGAAAGAGCGCAGAAAAAAGTGGAGGAAAACAACTTTGGAATTAGAAAGCGTTTATTGGAGTACGATAACGTGATGAATTCGCAGCGCGAAGTCATCTACAAAAGGCGGAGGAACGCCTTATTTGGAGAGCGTCTTCAACTCGATATTCTCACCATGCTGTATGACACCTGTGAGGAGATGGTGGCCAGTGGAAGAGTGGGAGAAAGTTTGGAAGATTTCAAACTCAACGTGGTAAGCGTATTGGGATTCGACTTCACCATTAATGAAGAAGAGCTAAAAAAGTCGGACGTAAACCAACTGGCAGAAAAACTTTACCACGAAGCACTCAAACACTATGAAAGCAAAAACAAATCGGTGGCAGAAAAGGCCATGCCTGTAATTACAGAAATTCATAAGACAAGAGGTGCCACAATTGAAAATATACTTGTTCCTTTTACTGATGGCGTCAAACAAATTGGAGTAGCTGCAGATTTAAATAAATGTGTGACTACAAAAAATGCTGAACTTATCCAGGCAATGGAAAAAATGATCACCCTGGCGATCATCGACCAACAATGGAAAGAGCATTTGCGCGATATGGATGACCTGAAACAGTCGGTGCAAAATGCAGTTTATGAGCAGAAAGATCCATTATTGATATACAAGTTTGAAGGTTTTGAAGCGTTTAAACGTTTTATCACGAAAGTGAATGAAGAAACAATTTCATTTTTGATGAAGGCAGATATTCCTGTGCGCGAGCCAGAACAGGTTCAGGAAGCCAGATCACAGCGGAGAGAAAGACTAAGGGAACAAAAGGATGAATCGCGCTCCTTACTCCAGGGTGGACAGCCACCTCAGGGACCAGGCCGTGCCGTTGAAGAAAAGATAACCCCCGTGAAATCTGAGAAAATCGCGGGTCGAAATGACAAAGTAAGTGTTCAGTATACCGATGGAAGGGTGCTGAAAGATGTTAAATTTAAAAAGATTGAAGAAGACGTAAAGAATGGAAAATGTATTGTCATCGAACAATAAATAAACCAGCGCCAAAGGTTCTGGGGTGGCTGGGGAGATCTTTGTCACATTTGAGCCTGGCCCTGTTTCTGCTACACGCTTCCTGTGCAGCACAACAATCTGGCGCCAATCTTTCAGGAGATCTGTACCATGAAAACCTAACGCTGGTGCGCCCCAACTTTGAAGTCGAAAAACCCGACTCCTCTGCCAATCATGAAAACCCTGCAATCAGTGTCCGTCCTGTTATTCCATTAAATACTGTAAATGCAAAGGTGGACATGGTTTTAGACAGCGTGGATAAACTAAACCAAATAAAAAAATTCGTTGACGGGTTTACCATTCAAATTTATTCAGGCCCAAATCGGGAAGATGCCTTAAGCGCTAAATCAAAGATGGTAAAAGAAATGTCAGATTTAGAAGCCGACATACAATACGCCCAACCCAAGTTCAGGGTAACCGCTGGTAAATATTTCACCAAATTAGAAGCACAAAAAGACCTGATGCAGCTGAGAATTTTTTTTCCTAACGCCATTCTCGTTCCGGAAAAAATAATGATAAAGTAACCCGGTTTTACCTTCGTATTTTTGCCTTAATTTGTTGTATGTCGCTGCTTACCTCCATCAAAAAACTTACTAACGATTACTTTACAGAAACTCAGGAAAACCGCAGGCATTTGCATGCTCACCCCGAGCTGTCCTACCAGGAGTTCAACACTGCAAAATACATCAGCCAAAAACTGGCTTCTTATGGAATAGCGGCAAAGGAAGGAGTGGCTGGAACAGGGATTGTGGCTCACATCAAAGGTAAAAATCCTGAAAAAAAAGTAATTGCATTGCGTGCTGACATGGATGCGCTGCCCATTCAGGAAACCAACGAGGTGGCCTACAGATCGGTTGTTCCGGGGGTGATGCATGCATGCGGTCATGATGTCCATAGTGCCTCTCTGCTCACCACTTCAAGGGTTCTTCAAGAGATAAGAGACCAATTTGAAGGCACGGTGAAGGTAATTTTTCAACCCGGTGAAGAGAAGAACCCAGGCGGTGCCTCTTTGATGATAAAAGACGGAGTACTCGAAAACCCAAAGCCGATGGGTATTATTGGCCAGCATGTCATGCCACTCATTCCGATTGGCAAAGTAGGCTTCAGGGAGGGAATGTACATGGCCAGCTGCGATGAAATTTATTTAACTGTTGTAGGAAAAGGCGGTCACGGAGCTGCTCCTGATTTGACGATTGACCCGATCGTGATAGCTTCTCACATCATCATTGCTTTGCAGCAGGTCATTAGCCGCAACGCCAGTCCCAAGCAGCCAACCGTGCTCACTTTTGGCAGAATAATCGGGGAGGGAGCCACCAACATCATCCCTAATGAAGTAAAGATTTCAGGTACTTTTAGGGCAATGGATGAAATTTGGAGAGCTTCTGCCCTGGCAAAAATCAAAAAAATGGCTGAAAGTATTGCGGAGGGCATGGGAGGCAAGTGTAGGGTTGAAATCTCAAAAGGATATCCATACCTGGACAACAACCCTGAACTTACAAAACGCATAAGGGCTGCCGCAGAACAATATGTGGGCAAGGAAAATATCGTGGACCTGGATATCACTTTGGGAGCTGAAGATTTTTCTTATTATTCACAATTAATCCCAGCCTCTTTTTATCGCATTGGCACCAGGAACGAATCAAAGGGAATTACTTCTTATGTACACACCCCCACCTTTGATATTGATGAAGAAGCCCTGAAATTTGCACCGGGGCTAATGGCCTGGATGGCGATACAAGAACTGGGTGAATAATCAGTTTAACCAGATAATCCTGCACTTTTTTTGAGCCCGATCAATCAAAACATTCCAAAATAGAGAGCCTAAATCGCTATATTGCCAATTAAGATATGAACGGAATAAAAGATACAATTTTTAAACTATTACGAATTGACAATCTGGTTGACAACGTGTCCGGGTATGTGGATACACGGGTTAAACTTTTGAAAATTGAGATCAAAGAGGATGTAGCCAAGGTGCTCTCCAAGGGATTGATGAGCGGGACACTAATTATCATCCTCTTAATCTTACTTTTCTTTATAAGTTTTGGGGCTGCCCAACTCTTTAACACATTTTTTGACAACAACTTTGAAGGCTACTTTATCGTGGCAGGTATGTATCTGATAATACTGATACTGTTTTTGATATTTAGAAAAAGCATTGATAAAAAATTTCAAAAGTACTTTTCTGAAATAATCAAACAAAATAAAGATTAGATCCACCAGATAATGTTGATGGAAAAATCAGACACAGAGAAAAAGAAATTGCTGGAAGCATCGGAGCGTTATAAGCATGAAATTGAATCGGAAGTAGACTCGATTTCGCAAAGCACCGAGCGCATCCTAACCAACGCACTTTTCATCGGGGGAGCCTTGGCCCTTACTTATTTTGCTGTAACCGGACTGACGGGGTCCAAGAAGAAGAAATCCAGGAAGCGCAAGATAGAAAATGATGAAGAGGAGACGGAAGAAACAAGCGAGCCTTCTGTAATGGCCCAGATTGGTGAGGTGGTGATTACCCAGGCTACCATGGTCCTACTGGAATTCGCGAAGGAGAAGTTGGCAGAATACCTGCAACGTAAACAGCCTACTGATGAAGATTCTTGAAGCTCTTGCCGGCAAAAGCAAAGTGGGTAAAAAATCAATCGGAGTGTTGATTGATCCGGACAAAATTGAGGATACGTCCAAACTTACCCATCTGATTAATCTTGCTAACGAAAACTGTGTTGACTATTTTTTGGTAGGAGGAAGCCTCGTGACCTCGACCAATTTTTCGGAGGTGGTGTCTTGCATAAAACAAACAGTAACAATACCAGTAATCATCTTCCCTGGCAGTTCAATTCAGATTGACCCTTCAGCTGACGCGATATTATTCTTGTCTTTGATTTCCGGTCGAAATGCCGATTTATTGATTGGCCAACACGTAGTAGCTGCTCCCATTTTGAAGAATACCAATCTGGAAATAATCCCGACAGGATATATGCTCATCAACTCCGGAAAAACCACTTCAGTTGCTTACATCAGCAATACAACCCCCATTCCTGATGACAAGTACTCGCTGGCGGCCTGTACGGCATTGGCCGGTGAAATGCTTGGACTGAAACTCATGTATCTGGATGCGGGCAGCGGTGCCGAAAAAGAAATCAGTGCCCGGATGATCTCCACCGTTAGAAAATCAGTGCAGGCTCCACTTATCGTTGGAGGCGGTATAGACACGCCACGAAAAGCATTGAATGCACTGGAAGCTGGCGCTGACATGATTGTAATTGGCAATGCCATCGAGAAGAATCCCAATTTGCTAATCGAAATTTCGGAAAAAATATACGATTGGAATCAGGCTACGGAAGCCAGCAATTAATCACCGAAGGAGTTCCCTGGATATAACCATTCGCTGAATCTCCGATGTGCCTTCATAAATTTGAGTAATCTTGGCATCACGCATCAATCTTTCCACGTGATACTCTCTTACATACCCGTACCCACCGTGAATTTGCACGGCTTCAGTAGTTACCTCCTGAGCCATCGAACTGGCATATAACTTTGCCATCGCTGCAGCTTTTACAAAATTTTTCTTCTGATCTTTCAATGAAGCCGCCTGCCAAATCAATAGCCGGGCCGCATCAATTTTAGTGGCCATATCGGCCAACTTAAATTGAATGGCCTGATGTTCAGAAAGATGTTTGTTAAAAGCTTTTCTTTCTTTTGAATATTTTAATGCCAGCTCATAAGCCCCTGAAGCAATTCCCAATGCCTGAGACGCAATTCCTATTCTTCCTCCATTGAGGGTGGTCATGGCAAATGTAAATCCAAATCCATCATCACCGATGCGGTTTGCCTTTGGCACTTTCACATCTGTAAACATCAGAGAGTGAGTATCTGATCCACGAATTCCCATCTTGTCTTCTTTCTTGCCTACCACAAACCCGTTCATGTCACGCTCCACGATGAGTGCATTTATTCCCTTGTGCTTTTTGGAGGCGTCTGTTTGAGCGATCACAATGTAAACACTGGCACTGTTGCCATTAGTGATCCAGTTTTTCGTACCGTTGAGCAAATAGTAATCCCCCTTATCTTCAGCAGTGGTGCGCTGGCTGGTCGCATCTGATCCAGCCTCTGGTTCCGACAAACAAAACGCGCCAATTTTTTCGCCTGTTGCAAGTTTTTTCAGGTACTTTTCTTTTTGCTCGTCTGTGCCAAATTGCTCAAGTCCCCAGCATACCAAACTGTTATTAACAGACATGCAAACAGATGCAGACGCATCAATTTTAGAAATTTCCTCCATGGCCAGCACATACGAAATACTGTCCATCCCACCTCCGTTGTATTTTGGATCAACCATCATTCCCATAAACCCTAGTTCTCCCATTTTCTTTATTTGGTCCGCAGGGAATTTGGCCTGAGCGTCTCGTTCTATTACGCCTGGCAGTAGTTCGCTGTTGGCAAATTCACGGGCAGCATCTCTGACAGCAATTTGTTCTTCAGTTAATTCAAAATTCATGAAAGCCGGTTTTACAGGTAACAAAAAAAAGGCCTGGGTGTTAACCAGGCCTGCAATTTATGATTTCTTTGAATCAATTCTAGTCTCTTCGACCCATGAAGATCATCACATAATAGAGCAGCATGGTGATGGCTCCAATGGCTGCCACCACATAAGTCATGGCTGCCGAATTCAATGCGTCTTTTGCCATCTCATGCTCCCGGCTGGTTACTATACCCCTGTCTTCTATCCAGGCCAATGCGCGTTTGCTGGCGTCAAACTCAACAGGAAGGGTAACCAGAGCAAAAAGTGCAAACACCCCATAACATGCAATGATTACCAACAAAGCCGTGTCGAAGGTGAATAATCCCTTTACTGCAAAGGCACCAAACATCATGGCAATGAAAATGAAGTTGATCACCTTGGCGCTAATATTTTGAATAGGCACCATAGCAGATCTGAACTCCAGCATACTATAGGCCTTGGCATGTTGAACGGCATGTCCACACTCATGAGCAGCTACTGCGGTAGCGGCAGCATTACGACCATTATACACATCAGCACTTAAGTTTACTGTTTTATTGGCCGGGTTGTAATGATCTGTTAACTGGCCCTCAACAGAAATAACTTTCACATCATGAATGCCGTTGTCAGCCAACATGAGCCTGGCTATGTCCGCTCCAGTCAAATCCTTAGTTAGGTGTATTTCTGAGTACTTTTTAAACTTATTCTTCAGTCTGGAACTCACAATCCATCCGATCAGCATGAAGAAGCCTGTAATCACAATTGCTCCAATTCCCATAGTTTTATCTTATTTTTTTTTAATCTTATCTATTATACGTGAAGTTGAATAACCCGGTACAAAATCAATGGTTTTTACTTCACCTCCTGTATTTTTCACAACTTCCGAGCCAACGATATTTTCTGCCAAATAGTCACTTCCTTTCACCAAAATATCTGGAATTAGCTCAGAAATCAATTCCAGGGGCGTGTCTTGATCAAATAATACCACCAAGTCCACAAACTGGAGGGAGGCAAGAATCCGAGCCCTTGAATCTTGATCCTGAATAGGCCTATTGCTCCCCTTGAACCTGGTCACAGAGTCATCTGTATTCAATCCCACCACCAGTCTATTTCCCATTGCCCTGGCCCTTTCCAGGTAGTCGACATGGCCTAGGTGCAGGATATCGAAGCAGCCGTTGGTGAAAACGACTTTCTGACCAGTTTTTTTCCATTCCGCAATCAGTGCTTTGGATTCTTCTGCACTTTTAATTTTGTTTTTCACCGCTTCCATCTTATTACTGAATAGCTGATCATTAAAGATACTATACCGGCAACAATCATTATAAAGGTTTGCCAGGCATGAAAAATGAATACAAAGGCAATCGCATCCCCTTTGGGCAACCCATACAACATGACCAGTCCTATGGGGACTATAGCATGATAAGACCCTGCCCCACCTGGAAGTGGAACTGCCATGGCGATGGCGCCCATGGCAAAAAGAGTAAGCACAGCGCTGAGTTCAAGCACCTCCGTTTCTGGAAAAGCAATGATTACAAAATAACTCATCACGAAGTACAACAGCCAAATGAAAATGGAAAGAGATATGAATTGAAATGATCGATCCAACTTAAAAATGGAAAGCAAACCGTTTTTAAATCCTGCGACAATTTTTTTGAATTTATCATTATTCCTAAACAAATAGACCACTCCAACTACAGCGAGCAGACTGATGATTCCAATAAGTAGCCATTTGTATGCAGCACTGCTACTGCCTTCCGCTATCGGTAGTGCGTTGATAAAGGCACGCAGCTTGTCCCACTCCACGAAAAAGGAAACAGTTACAAGTGCAATCAGGCAAAGTACATCCACTACCCTTTCCGCCACTACAGTTCCAAATGAAACCTCAACTGGCGTCTTTTCCAGTTTTAAGAGATAATAGCATCGCGAAATTTCCCCCCCCCTGGGTATTCCCAGATTAACCAGGTATCCAATCATTAACGACAAAAAACTATTACCCAGGCTCACCTTGGAGTCAGCAGCCTTCAGCAGCATCTGCCAGCGATAGGCCCGTATCACATGGCTAAACATGGCTACTCCGGCCATTATCATGAGGTACCACTTGTTGGATCGAAGCCATGTCTGCCATATAAAGTCAAACTTGCTTTGTCCCTCCACTTCGGGAATGGTGCGCAAAGAGAGCCACAGCAAAACAGCAGCCAGCGCAATCATACCGATGTATTGAAGCGTACCTTTTAGTTTGGAATTCAATAGTTGGGTCTTAGTTAAGTCGGTTGTCCAGATCCGGAAAAATAATGGTGGGCTTGAAAGATTTCGCTTCCTCAAGATCCAGAGATGCATATGAGATCACAATTACCAGATCTCCCACCATGGCCTTTCGGGCAGCCGGACCGTTAAGGCAAACCATGCCGGTATCACGTGGCCCTTTTATGGTATACGTTTCAATTCGTTCACCATTATTGATATTTACAACTTGCACCTTCTCCCCCTCAATTAAGTTGGCTTTTTCCATCAATGTTTCATCAATGGTGATGCTCCCCACATAGTGCAGCTCCGCCTGCGTAATTTTTACTCGATGAATTTTTGATTTTAAGACCTCTATTCTCATTTTCCTTCTGCTATCATCATATTATCAATTAGCCGAATTTCGTCTACAAATGCTGCAATCAGTAAGATGGCGTCCTTTGGATCCGACACCTTGTCAATCATTTGCAGTGTGTGCTTGTCGGCCAGTTCCAGGTATTCAAGTTTTAAGCCTTTCTCCTTTTGAAATCTATTTTCAATTTCTTTTTTCAGGTTTCTAAAATCTGCTCCTGCATTGATTTCCGTCTTCACGAAATTTAAGCTCTCCACCAAAAGCAACGCTTTCTTCCTTCCTGCATCAGTTAATCGTAGATTGCGTGACGACATCGCCAACCCAGATTCTTCACGTGTGATGGGAACACTTTTCAGGTCAACGAAGAATTTCAATTCTTCGTTCAAACGGGTAATTACCTTAAACTGTTGGTAATCTTTTTGGCCAAAATAGGCCCTGTCTGGTGCTACAATGTGGAGCAGTTTGGAAACCACCAGTGCGACCCCGCTGAAGTGCCCGGGTCGGAATTTTCCTTCCAGGACCTTATCCAACTCACCAAAATCGAATTTCAAAAGTTGGGTTCCCGGATACATTTCCGCATTGGATGGAATAAATAATGCATCACAGCCAATTTGCCTAAGCAGTCGTAAATCATCGTCTTTTGTACGCGGGTAATTATCTAGATCCGAGGAATTATTGAACTGGGTCGGATTAATGTAAATGGTGGCGACTGTGACGTCATTTTCAGCTTTTGAAGCCTGGATTAGCGACAAGTGGCCCTGATGCAAGGCCCCCATGGTGGGTACTAATCCAACTGATAATCCTTGGTGCCTTTTCCCCGCCAGGAAGGTTCTTAAAGGCTTAATTTCTTCAAAAATCTCCATTTAGGGCCTTATTTAATGGGTGGCAAAGGTAGGCCTTTTGATTTTACAGAAGTTGAATAAGGGCCAGATTTTGCGTATTTTTGTGGCTCGATTTTCCATTCTGTTGTAAAAACTAGAAAATATGTCAAAACTCCGTATTCTATATGTCGCCAGTGAGATCAATCCTTTTCTTCAAACCTGTGAAGTTTCTGATTTTGTAAGGAAACTTCCGCAGGCCATGCAAGAAAAAGGAATGGAAATAAGAATATTGGTGCCCAGATTTGGTCTTATCAACGAAAGAAAAAATAGATTACATGAAGTAGTTCGGCTCTCCGGAATCAACATTGCAGTAGGGGATGAAGAGAAGCCCTTGATTATCAAAGTTGCCTCCATTCCAAATGCCAAGCTTCAGGTTTATTTTATCGACAACGAAGACTATTTTCACCGCAAATCCGTTTTCCACGATAAAGAAAACAACTTTTATGAAGACAATGATGAGCGAGCTATTTTCTTCTGCAAAGGGGTGATCGAAACTGTGCGTAAGCTGGGCTGGGCTCCGGATATCGTTCATTGTAACGACTGGATCACCAGCTTTATTCCATTATACCTTAAAACAACTTATAAAAACGACCCATTATTCAAGCAAACCAAAACGGTTTTCACCATCTATAATAACAGCTTTAATCACAAGTTCAAAGGTGACTTGCTTGGCAAAGTAAAAATGATGGACATTGAAGACAATATGCTCGGCCACCTAAAAACAGGTGACTACGAAGGGTTTATTAAACTGGGAGCGCAATTTTCTGATATCGTTTCTGTTGCCGGAGACAATAAGAAGCTGGAGGGCCTGGTGAAGAAGATTAAAGAGAAGAAAATTGAAACCATCGAAAAAGACGACAACTATACTGAATCGTATTACAATCTATATAATGAACTTGTGGGGTAGAGCTGCGGGGTATGCGTTCCTTGCTTTTATCGTATTAATTTCTTGCCGGGAAGATGAAACCAGTCTTCTCGGCTTCAAAAAATCAAACAACAAATTTAAAGTTACCTACCAGGAAGTTGGAGTTGCTTCTTCAGTAATGGCTATTGATTCTGTTCGTACTTACAACAATATCAATTTGCCTTTGACCCGAAGATTGTTGGTGGGTAATTACATGGATAATAAGTTCGGTGAAATTACAGCCGAAGCTTACACACAATTTCAGCCGCTTGTGGCCTCGGTAAGCATATCTGAACAAGCAAAATTTGTGTCTGTATTCCTCACGTTGAGTTTTGATTTTTATCAGTATGGCGATGATCAAATCACCACATCCAATTTTGCGGTGCATGAGTTGCTCGACAGCATTCCTCCAGTTTTTGATCCAATAGGCACATTACCTAGAAATGTGGAATTAATTCCAAATTATCAACCCTATTACTTCAACTCAGCTATACCATACGACCCCACGCCTTTGGGCTCGGCTGTCTTTAGTGTCAATCCCTCCGTTTTTGACCAACGCGCCAGTGACGTTATCAATAATCCTGAAAAACTGGATCACAAAACAATCGACTCGCTAGCCATTCCATTGAGCTCAGTGTTTGGCAGTAAATTATTCTTATTGGCTAAAGGCCAGACCAACGACTATAAAATATTTTCTAAATTCAGGAGAATATTCAAAGGATTAGTTGTTCGTCCCGGATCAAGTGACTCCAGGGTGGTAGGGTTCAATCCTGCAATTGATTCTACCAAATTCACCAAATCAAGAGTGATTATTTTTTATGATGAACCTGATGCCAATGGTGTGAACATTAGGAAGAAACTTGAATACACACTGTTTAACCCATCGTCCTCTCAGTTATTTGGTTTTTCAAGAGTTGCAGCCAACCGTACCGGAACCCAGCTTGCGGCATTACCTAAAACAAATGAAGATGTGGAACTGGATGGCAATCGTTATTATCAATCCGGGAACCCTGTTACTACAAAGTTAAACTTTGATCAGTTCTTTGCATTTGCGGATACAATCCCAAATCTCATTTTCAATCAGGTTGCGCTTTCCATTGAGCCAGAGGATGTGGAAATATTCAGGCCTCCTGCGTCATTGCGGTTACGGTATGTTAACTCAGCTAATGAGTTTATTAACATCAATAGTAATGTGCCAGAAGAATCAGGGTTCCCTATTTATCCTTCCATGACTTCCGATGAAGAAGGCTATTTGATAATAGGCAAGCGCTTTGATCAAATCAATATCAACCCTGTTTCTGACTTACGCTACAATGCAACAACCAAAAGTTATAATGCAGATCTGACTGATTTCTTTCAATCGCTTTACAATATCAAAGATCCTGATTTTAGATACACTACATTTGCACTTGTGGCTGCCAGCCCTCCCATCGGGTTATCCGTGGACAGGGTATTTTTTAACAAGGAAGACATTAAGCTTAAAATTATTTATACTATTCCGGTAGTAAATAAGTAAAACCCAACCAATTATGTGCGGAATTGTTGCGTACCTGGGCCCAAGACAAGCTCAAGAAGTAATTATCAAAGGCCTGAAGCGGTTGGAGTACCGCGGCTACGACAGTGCGGGCATTGCATTAATGAATGGCGGACTAAACGTATATAAGAAAAAGGGTAAAGTTTCTGAGCTGGAGAAAACCCTTGATGGCCTTGACCTGAAAAGTCATATTGGGATGGGCCATACGCGTTGGGCCACACATGGAGAACCTAATGATGGGAATGCACACCCCCATTACTCAGCCACTAAAAAGTTGGCCATTATCCACAATGGCATTATAGAAAACTACAGCGCCCTGAAGCAAGACCTTACCTCTAAGGGTCACACATTCAATAGTGATACCGATACCGAAGTCTTCATTCATTTCATTGAAGATATTAAGGAAAATGAAAATTGTCCGCTTGAAGAGGCTGTTAGACTTGCTCTTACGAAGGTAATCGGTGCATATGCCATCGTAGTAATGTCGTTGGAAGAACCCAACTTATTAATAGCAGCACGCAAGGGAAGCCCCCTTGTCATTGGTGTAGGGAAGGGAGAATTCTTCATGGCATCTGATGCCACACCCATTATTGAGTATACCAATGAGGTGATCTATTTGAATGATCAGGAAATAGCGGTCATAAGGGATGGAACTTTGAATGTGAAGGACACTTCCAACCTGCCACTTACACCCTATGTCCAAGTTGTGGACATGGAACTGGAGGCCATTGAGAAAGGCGGTTATGAGCACTTTATGCTAAAGGAGATTTTTGAGCAACCCCGGTCTATTCTGGATTGCATGAGAGGTCGCCTCGATTCGGCAACGGGCAGATTGGTGCTGGGTGGCTTAAGAGAATACGTTAACGCACTGGTTAATGCCGACAGGGTGGTGATTATCGCCTGTGGAACCTCGTGGCATGCCGGCCTGGTGGCTGAATACTTTTTTGAAGAGACTTGCCGAATTCCCGTTGAAGTTGAATATGCTTCAGAATTCCGGTACAGAAATCCGGTGATCCATGAAGGGGACGTGGTGATTGCCATATCTCAATCTGGTGAAACTGCAGACACCCTGGCTGCGATTGAGTTGGCCAAGTCCAAAGGGGCCATCATCTTTGGAGTTTGTAATGTAGTGGGCTCCTCTATTCCGCGTGCAACCCATGCGGGCGCCTACACGCATGCCGGTCCGGAAATTGGAGTAGCAAGCACCAAGGCCTTTACGGCTCAGCTTACGGTGCTCTACATGATCGCCCTGATTGTGGCCCAGAAAAAAGGGAGTATCAAGGAGGCCAAGTTTCACCAAATATTGGTGGAGTTGGAACAAATTCCGAGCAAAGTCGAAAAAGTGCTTGAGCACAATGATCAAATATTAGAGATCGCCAATACATTCAAAAACTCCAGTAACTTTCTGTACCTGGGAAGGGGCTATAATTTCCCGGTTGCCCTTGAGGGTGCACTAAAATTGAAGGAAATCTCCTACATCCATGCCGAAGGATATCCAGCTGCTGAGATGAAGCACGGACCCATCGCACTGATAGATGAAGAGATGCCAGTGGTTTTTATCGCCACGCAGGACAGTTCTTATGAAAAAATTGTTTCCAACATTCAAGAGGTAAAGGCACGCAAGGGAAAGATCATTTCAGTAGTGACTGAAGGCGACAAATTTATTCAAAACATGTCGGAGTTTGTGATTGAGATTCCGGCTACCCTGGAGCCGCTAATGCCAATGATTTCAGTCATACCATTACAACTGCTATCCTATCATATGGCAGTTCTTCGCGGTTGCAACGTTGACCAGCCCAGGAATTTGGCCAAGTCAGTAACGGTGGAATAGTCAATCTAGGAAAATAAGCTCAGGTACTCCTTTTTCATTAGCGTGCAAATTCTGTATCGTTCATCTTTGGTATCGTCATACACAGCCTCCAAGAGTTCATAGACGTGGCGCAACCCAATGCGCTGGCACCATTCAAAGGGTCCGTACGGATAATTAGTTCCCAATTTCATGCCCATGTCAATGTCTTCACGTGAAGCCGTCCCTTCCTGAAATGTAAAATAGGCTTCGTTGATGATCATGCAAATGATGCGTGGCGTCACCATGCCCACACGGTCGTCTACCACCAAAAACTTGGTTTGCAACTGTTGACAGGTTGACTCCAGCACGATCCTGTCCTGCTCTCTAAACAACGCTACTTCCAGGATTTCCCGATTGAGAAAAGTGGGCAATCCATTAAATCCAAATAGAGTACATTCGATTGGTCCACTGAATGATGAGATTAATTCCAGCAGGCTGATTTTGGCAGTGTTCAAAAACGCGATAACCTTTGGGTGGTCGCGATACACTTCCATTTGATCCGGACTTTCATCAATGATGAAATCAAAAACCAGGTGACTGCTTAGAAAATACTTCTCTCCCTCCTGATGTCCTTTGGCAAACTGATACTGGTGTGATTTACCAAATTTCTCTTTGCACTCCTCCATGTGATTTTGCTCGCCTATTACAAGAATATTCATAGAGTGTACAGCGGTTGGATCAATTTTTTGGATATTTGATCAAAAGTAACAAACCACAAGCTATGTCAAAAGAAGTAATATATTCACCTGCTGCCCCAGAGCCCATTGGCCCCTACAGCCAGGCCATCATGGCCGGCAACACGCTTTATGTATCAGGCCAAATAGCCATTGATGCCGGAAGCGGAAAAATTGTTTCGGACGATATTGGATTAGAAACAGAGCAGGTAATGAAGAACATCAAGGCCGTTCTTGGCGCTGCTGGAATGAATTTTTCAAACGTGGTAAAGTGTTCCATATATTTGAATGATATGAACAACTTTCCCAAAGTAAACGAAGCCTATGGAAAGTATTTTACCAGTAATCCTCCTGCCCGAGAAACCGTGGAAGTAAGCCGGCTGCCTAAGGATGTGAATGTAGAAATATCATGTATTGCAATCAGGTAATCATCCTGTTCCGTTCTGAAATATTCAAAACAAGTCCTTATTGAATTTATATCTTTGCTCCCTGAAAACAATCAGAGCAACAAGTTAATGAGAGAAGTAAGAGTCCGTTTTGCGCCAAGTCCTACGGGGGCATTGCATATTGGAGGTGTTCGAACCGCCCTGTATAATTATTTGCTTGCCCGAAAGCACAATGGAAAAATGATTTTGCGAATTGAAGATACGGATCAAAGCAGATACGTGCCCGGTGCCGAAACGTACATCAAGGAAGCACTTAGCTGGATTGGAATTGAAATAGATGAGGGTCCGGATTCAGGCGGACCTTATGCCCCTTATCGCCAGTCTGAGAGAAGAGACATTTACAAAGAATATGCATTGCAATTGATTGATTCCGGTCATGCCTACTATGCTTTTGACACGTCCGAGGAACTGGAGGAGATGAGGAACAAGCTCAAAACCCAGAAAGGCACAAATCCACAATATGACTGCAGCACGAGAATGACAATGAAAAATTCACTCACCTTGTCATCCCAGGAAGTTGAAGAACGATTGAGCTCGGCAACGCCCTATGTGATCAGGTTAAAAGTGCCCATCGATGAGACGGTGGTGCTTCAGGATTTGATTCGTGGTGAAGTGACCGTTCACTCATCGCAAATTGACGACAAAGTATTGATGAAATCGGATGGCATGCCTACCTATCACCTGGCCAATGTAGTGGATGACTATCTGATGAAGATTTCACATGTGATCCGTGGCGAGGAGTGGCTTCCTTCTGCGCCCTTACACGTGCTAACCTATAAATTTCTTGGCTGGGAACATGACATGCCTTCGTTCGCTCATCTGCCGCTGCTACTGAAACCCGATGGCAATGGCAAGTTGAGTAAAAGAGATGCTGATCAGATGGGTTTTCCCATATTCCCAATTAATTGGACCGACCCAAAAACAGGTGAGTTGGCGCAAGGATTTAGAGAGCGCGGTTACCTGCCTGAAGCACTGCTCAACTTCCTGGTATTCCTCGGTTGGAACCCGGGCACAAACCAGGAACTATTCTCTTTAAATGAATTAATAAGCGCTTTCGAAATTAAAAGAATCGGGAAAGCTGGGGCAAAATTCGATATTCAAAAAGCCAACTGGTACAATCAACAATACCTTCGCGCCAAGTCAGATAAAGAATTGGCGAGCATTCTTATAAGTGACCTGAAGACCCAAAATATTGACTGCGATAATGAAAAAGCAATTGCTGTGGCAAATGCTCTTCGCGAACGCATCACTTTTCCTCAAGACCTTGCCGAGCTTGGCAAATTCTTTTTTATTGCTCCGACTGACTTTGATGAAAAGATAGTTGCAAAAAAATGGAACGGAGATGCGGTGAAGGTACTCTCCGGGTTCGAAAAAGAACTGATGGGGAAAAATACACTAACCGGGGCTGCCGCTACTGAAATTTTGCATTCCGTCACCTCATCTCTAAATATCCCTTCAGGAAAAATCATGCAAGCTTTGCGCCTTTCTCTAACCGGTGGAGCATCAGGGCCTGACTTAATGGTTTCCATTGAGATATTGGGAGCCCAGGAAGTGCAAAGTCGAATTGCATATGCCCTAAAAATCCTAAGCGGAAAAGTGAGCTAAAAATCATAATTTACAGCATGCCTAAGAAGGGAAACAAAGCAAGCAAAAAGCAAGGAAAACCACGTGTACATAAGGATTTGTCAGGGTTGGAAATATCCATCAACCAATTTGGTGAGATCAAGTCAAATATGGATATCGAGAAGGTAAACGAGTTTCTCAACAAAAATGTAGAGGATAAGAAGTTGACGGAGAGAGACGAGACCCTGAAAAAGCGCAAGAGAAAGAAAAAGTAGTCAGCGTAGTCTTGGGAAAATGGCTGGAACTTTTTCCTTATACTTCACATACTGGTCTCCGTACTCCGTGATCAATTTTTTCTCTTCCAGGTAGATGCCAATGGGCAAATAAGTAAAAACACACAATGCCGAAATGGACGTTGGCAAGTCGGGACTAAAAAACCAGTATCCGATCACAATCAATATCGTTCCGGAGTATATCGGATGACGGATACTTCCAAGAATCCCCTTTGTAATTAGCGGGCTATTTTCTTCTTGGGTCACACCAATAAATGAAGAAAAATCATAAGATTTAAAGGCTAATTTAATAATGATCACACCAAAGGCGGCAAACATCAAGCTCAAGTATCTCATCCATCCTGAAGGATCAACAAAGTCAATGGATTTGATATTGGCATTCCAAAAGAGCAGGAACAGAAGCCCTGCGCTGGATACAAATACATAAGCCAGGCGGTAGTAATTATATTTATCTTTCAATCTCTTCTTCATTTTTTCCTTAAGTTGGCTATCCGCCAACAGGCTATGGAAGGTGAAGTAGAGCACCCACCCGACAATCAGTAAAACAATTTTCATCATTGCATTTATAAGAATAATGTAAAGGTGACTACATTTGAAATCATTCACCATCAATATCTATGGAAACTATTCGCTTAGGGATCATTAAAGAAGGAAAAACACCTCCGGACAAGCGTGTCCCTTTTAGTCCCACTCAATGCGTTGAAATTGAGCAGCGATACCCACATGTCAAGGTAGTAGTTCAGGAAAGCGATATTCGGGCCTTCAAAGATGACGAGTATCGTGAAGTGGGAATAGAGATAGTGACAGATGTGAGTGACTGCGATATCCTGATGGGGATAAAGGAAGTGCCTGTTTCAAGGCTAATCCCCAAAAAAACGTATTTATTTTTCTCACATACCATAAAAAAACAACCCTACAACCGCAAGCTTTTGCAGGAAGTGTTAAATAAAAAAATAAGGCTGGTGGATTACGAAGCATTAAAGGACAAACTGAACAACAGGCTGGTCGCATTTGGACGCTTTGCAGGTATAGTAGGGGCATACAATGGATTACTCACCTATGGTAAAAAATTTAAACTGTTTTCAATCAGGAAGGCAAGCGAATGTTTTGATATTAATGACTTAAAAATTGAATTGCGAAAGGTTGTGCTTCCGCCAATCAAAATAATTCTTACGGGCGGTGGCCGGGTGGCTAAAGGCGCCATGGAAACCCTTGACAGTGCCGGCATCAGAAAAGTAAGCCCAAAAGATTTTCTGAATAATACATTTAATGAACCCGTTTATGTTCAAATCAGCAGTGCCGACTATCATGTGAGAAAAGCGGGCGGCCCTTTTAACAGAGAAGAGTTCCATCAAAATCCGCAACTCTATGCGTCCACTTTTGTGCAATATGCACATGTGGCCGACTTATTAATTGCCGGGGCATTTTGGAATCCAAAAGCACCTGTGCTGTTTACACGAGAGGAAATGCAAAATCCGGATTTCAAATTAAAAGTAATCGCAGACGTCACATGCGATATCGAAGGATCAATTCCGGCCACAAAAAAACCAAGTACCATCCTGGATCCATTATATGATTACAATCCAAAAACCGATTCGGTAGAGGCGCCATTAGGTAATCCAAATCTGGTTACTGTAATGGCAGTGGATAATTTACCCTGTGAACTTCCCCGAAGTGCTTCCGAAGAATTTGGACGTGATTTGATTGATAAAATTCTCCCGGCATTGGTGATTTCCGACAAAGATGGGGTGATTAAGAGAGCCAGCATCACAAAGAACGGGAAGCTTACCGAGACGTTTGCCTATCTAACGGACTATGCTTACGCTTAAGATATGATTTTGTACAACGTCACCATTGGAATAGACAAGGATATTGAAACTGAATGGGTCGCCTGGATGAAAGCTGAGCACATTCCGGAAATACTGAATACTGGTATTTTCATGCATCATAAATTTTACAAAGTACTCTCGCACGATGATGAAGCGTCAGTATCTTATTGTATTCAATACTTTACCGAAAGCATCGAAAAATTCAATCTCTATCTGAAAGATCACGCTCCCATTCTTGTTGAAAAACACAGGGCCAGGTTTAAAGACAGGCACGTGGCCTTTCGCACCTTGCTCGAGGAAGTTTAAGCGTTCAGAATTGCCCTAATTTGTTCTGCCTCCAGACTACAGTTCATAAACTCCTCATCATATTTTGTTGGGTACTTTTGATAAAAGTTAATCGCCCGGTGATTTCCTTTCGCTACTTGCCACATCATGCCCAAGCAATTTTCTTCCAGCGATTTCATTAAGATGGCCTCAAAAAGTAGTTTACCAATTCCTTTTCCCCGTTCAGCTTCTCTCACCACCAAATCCTCCAGGTACAGTCGCTTGCCCTTCCAGGTTGAATACCGATAGTAATAGATCGCTGCGCCTATGACATTGGAACCGCTTCGGGCCACATATAAACCGTAAACAGGATGGGGCCCAAATCCATCAATTTTCATTTGCTCCACCGTGTTGTTTACTTCCTCGGCATGCCCTACATAAGCAGCAAGTTCATGAATCAACTCCAGCACCTGGGGAAGATCGGAGAGTTTACCTTCCTGAACAATGATACTTTTCACCCTTTACATTTCCTTTTTAGCCAAGGCAGGCGTAAGTCCCATATTGTACCAGGCAAAAGCGTATTGATCAGCCTGCACCTCAATGGCTTTAGATAAATTGGATGAACCATGGCCTGATTTGGTTTCGGTCCGGATCAGCACTGGATCATTTGTAGTCTGGTATTCCTGAAGGGTGGCCGCAAATTTAAAGGAATGTGCAGGTACAACCCGATCATCATGGTCGGCTGTAGTAATAAGCGTTGCAGGATAACGGGTATTTGGCTTCAACGCATGAACGGGAGAGTATTTTCGCAGGTATTCAAACATTTCTTTTGAATCCTCAGAAGTGCCATAGTCATAGGCCCACCCAGCTCCAGCTGTAAACTTATGATACTTAAGCATATCCATTACACCCACTGCAGGGAAAGCCACTTTCGCCAGATCCGGACGCTGTGTCATCGTGGCTCCAATGAGCAATCCACCGTTAGAACCTCCGGCAATAGCTAAGAAATCGGATGATGTGTATTTATTGGAAATTAAATATTCCCCTGCTGCTATGAAGTCATCAAATACATTTTGCTTCTGCATCTTAGTGCCGGCAATGTGCCATTCCTCTCCATATTCGCCACCGCCACGTAGATTGGGTTGAGCAAAGACACCACCATTTTCCAACCACACTATCCTTGATGTGTTGAAATTAGGCGTCAGACTGACTCCAAACCCCCCATAAGCATATAGCCAGGTTGGATTTTTTCCATTGAGTTCCAGGCCTTTTTTATGCACTATAAACATGGGAATTCTGGTGCCGTCTTTACTTTCATAAAACACCTGACTGGTCTCAAAAGCAGTTGGATCAAAATCTACTTTTGGCTTCTCGTACAAAGCAGACTTTCCAGATTCAATGTTGTATTTGAATATGGTAGTAGGATAAGTAAATGATGTAAATGAATAATACAATTCGGTATCCGATTCCTTTCCGGAAAAACCATTAGCGGTGCCGATGCCAGGTAGTTCAATTATCCTTTCCTTGTTTCCTTGAAGGTCGTATTGCAACATAAGGGTTTTAGAATCATTTAAATAATTGGCAAACAACTTCTTGCCAGCATAGCGCACATAGTTTAATGCATTTTCGGATTCCGGAATAAGATCCCTCCAGTTTGATGCTTGTGGGGACGCAAAATCAAATTCTACAACTCTGTTCTTTGGTGCGTTTAAGTCCGTCTGGAGAATGATTCTGCTACCTTGATTGGTGATTACATTGTGATTATTATCAAAATTACCGACCACATTTTGCAGTGCACTACCAGGTTTAGAGAGATCCATTAAATAAAGCTCATTCCCATTTGAACTCACCGCAGCAGTTACCACCAAAAATCTTTCATCCTCTGTAAGTCCAGCTCCTATGTATCTTCTGGGTTGCTTTTCACCACCAAAAATTAGAATGTCATTGGCTTGTGGCGTGTTTAGTTTGTGATAAAAAAGTTTATGATGCTGGGTTTTAGCTGTCAACTGGCTTCCCTTTGGTTTATCATAACTGCTGTAATAAATTCCTTCATTCCCCTTCCAGGTTAGTCGGGTAAATTTCAAATTGATTAGGGAATCGCCAACCTGAGTTTTGTCCTTGGTGTTAATGACCACTGCCTTTCTCCAATCAGAACCACCCTCCTGAATCAGGTAGGCAGCCATAGTGCCGTCCTTGGTAAATGATATGCCAGCCAAGCCCTTTGTGCCATCCGCTGAAAAGGTATTGGGATCGATAAAAACTTCAGCTTCAGCCGATTCACTTAACTTTCGATACAAGACACTATGGTTTTGTAAACCATCATTCTTATAAAAATAATAGTAGTCACCCTCTTTGAATGGAGCCGACAGTCGCTCATAATTATAAACCGCTTCCAATCTCTTTTTCACCTGTTCCCGAAAGTCAATTTGATTTAAGTAGCCGAACGTGACTTCGTTCTGCTTGTCAATCCATTGCCTTGTAGAGGCAGATGTATCGTTCTCCAGCCACTGGTAGGGGTCTGGAACTTGTGTATCAAAATATGTATCTACCGCATCTGATTTCACGGTTTCCGGATAGCCAAGTTGGGCTTCATTTTTTGCTCCACACGCCCAAATCAGGTATGGCAATCCAAAAAGGACAAATTTCTTCATGGCTACATTGATTTTAAAAGAAGGTTAAGATAAAGTTATCTGTCCGCTCTGACAACCCCTTAGTCTATGGTCTTAAACCCTGTATAATCCCAAAGCACTTTAGGGATGCTTATGCCGTTGCTGGTTTGATTGTTTTCAAGGATGGCCGCAACAATTCGCGGCAAAGCCAGCGCACTCCCGTTCAACGTATGAAGCAATTGGGTTTTGCCATCTGCATTTTTATTTCTGAGCTTCAATCGATTGGCCTGAAATGCTTCAAAGTTGCTAATGGAACTCACCTCCAACCACCTTTTTTGTGCTGCAGCGTACACTTCCATGTCAAAAGTCAATGCTGAGTTGAACCCCAAATCACCCCCACATAACAAAAGTTTGCGATAGGGCAACTCAAGCAACTCCAACAACCCCTGTACGTAGGCGCACATTTCATCCAAAGCTTTGTAAGCGTCTTCTGGTTTTCTAATCTGGACAATTTCCACTTTGTCGAACTGATGAAGTCTATTGAGGCCACGAACATGCGCCCCCCAGCTCCCTGCCTCCCTTCTAAAACAAGGCGTGTATCCCACATTTTTTACTGGCAATTCACTTTCAGTTAAGATCATGTCGCGATACAAATTGGTGATGGGCACCTCCGCGGTAGGTATCATGTACAGATTGTCGGCAGGAATAAAATACATTTGTCCTTCCTTATCGGGCAGCTGTCCGGTGCCATAGCCGGAAGCCTCGTTCACAACAATAGGCGGCTGAATTTCCAGATAACCCTCTTCCAAAGCCTTATCAAGGAAAAAATTAACCAGGGCACGCTGTAACCTTGCACCTTTTCCTTTATAGACAGGGAATCCTGCACCAGTAATTTTAACACCCAGATCAAAATCGATAATATCGTATTTTTTAATCAGCTCCCAGTGGGGTTGGGCTGTCTCATCCAGCGCAGGAATCTCGCCATGTTCATGAACGGTTTTATTGTCATCCGCCCCAATTCCTGAAGGCACTGATTCATGAGGGGCGTTGGGTATCAGGTACAGCGTTTTTTTCAGCTCCTCTTCCACCTGTTCCAATTGTGCAGAGAGCTCACCAGATGCTTTCTTTAAATCAACAGTTTTTGCCTTCACCGCCCCAGCTTCCTCCTTCTTTCCACCTTTCATCAGGTTTCCTATCTCTTTTGACAACTTATTGACCTCGGCAAGAACCTCATCATTTTTTAGCTGTATTTCTCTCCTGGATTTATCAAGTGAAATGGCCCGGTCTAAGAGTGTTTCAGCCTCCCTGAAATTTCGCTTTTGAAGGCTGGTGATCAGCTTATCCCTTTCTTCACGTATGACGTTTATTTGTAGCATTTGGGTAAAAATTTCAATATCCAATATTACTCATCCTGGTCATAATTTTTTTGATCATGATTTGATTATATTCAATTTTGGCCTATACTTGCACTATCATCACTGCCTACCCAGGCAATTTGATTATAGATAACCCAATTCCTGCAAGCTATACCTTATTCTAACACTGAATGATTCAGAATTTTAGTTCTGATTTTGCAAGCACACGAACTCATTATTTATAACATTATTTTTTAACCCTTCATTATCAACCCCACATGTACACAATTGACGACTTAAATGTCAGGTTACTTTCAGAGCTGAAAGAAATTGCAGAACAACTAGGCGTAAAAAACGCTAAAAAATTATCCAAACAAGATCTCGTTTATAAAATATTAGATCAACAGGCCGTCACCGAGCCTGCCCCTTCCGAGAAAAAAGGTCCATCCAATAGTGACCGGAACAAAAATCGACCTCGCAGAAGGGAAAATGTGGCTCCTGCTGCAAAAAGTGAAAAGGAACTTTCCTCTGAAGAATTGCTCGAGTCAATAGACATCGAATTGGATAGTTCTGTTACCAGTTTCGATTCAGGCAAAAACGAAACTTCAACTCCTCCCCAACAACAAATGCCGGAGGGCAGAGAAGCCAGGGAACAAAGAGAGCCAAGGGAACAACGCGAGCATAGGGAGCCCAGAGAAGACAGGAATCAGGCGGTAAAACGCGAGAATTCAATTAAAGACTTTGATGGCGTAATCGCCAATGAAGGCGTGCTGGAGATCATGCAGGACGGATATGGCTTTTTGCGTTCATCGGACTACAACTACCTGGCCAGTCCAGATGATATTTATGTTTCACCTTCACAAATCAAACTTTTCGGACTAAAGACCGGGGATACAGTGAAAGGTTTGATCAGACCTCCCAAAGAAGGCGAAAAATATTTTGCACTGCTAAAAGTTGAAAGTGTAAATGGCAAGACAACCGATGAAATTCGTGACAGGGTTGCCTTTGAATATTTAACCCCGCTATTCCCTGACGAAAAATTGAAGTTAAGTACCAAGCCCGATAACATGTCCACCCGAATACTGGACTTGTTTGCGCCTATTGGAAAAGGACAGCGCGGAATGATTGTGGCCCAGCCTAAAACAGGTAAAACAGTGTTGCTGCAACAAATTGCAAACGCGATTGCCGAAAATCACCCGGAGGTCTATCTGATTGTACTGCTTATTGACGAACGCCCTGAAGAGGTAACGGAGATGGCACGAAATGTAAAGGCTGAGGTTATTGCGTCTACTTTTGATGAGCAGGCCGAACGCCACGTTAAAGTAGCGAGTATCGTGTTGGAGAAAGCTAAACGCATGGTAGAGTGCGGACATGATGTGGTCATCTTACTCGACTCCATCACCCGTCTGGCTCGTGCTTACAACACAGTAGTACCTTCATCTGGTAAAATTCTTTCCGGAGGAGTTGACGCAAATGCATTGCATAAGCCTAAACGCTTCTTTGGTGCCGCCAGAAACGTAGAGGATGGTGGGTCCCTGACCATAATCGCTACAGCCCTGATCGACACTGGTTCAAAAATGGACGAAGTAATCTTCGAAGAATTTAAAGGAACCGGTAATATGGAATTGGTGCTTGACAGAAAGCTTTCCAACAAACGTATCTATCCGGCTATCGATGTGCCTGCTTCCGGCACCAGAAGAGAGGATTTGCTCATGAAAGAAGAAGAGCTGCAAAGAGTTTGGATACTGCGCAAATTCATGAGCGACATGAACTCCAATGAAGCCATGGATTTCTTGCTTCAGAAAATGAAAGGAACGCGCAATAACGAGGAGTTTTTGATTTCCATGAACGGATAGAACTGTCGATAACAAGATTTGAAAAGGCGTGTAATTCACGCCCTTTTTTTTTTATTTCTTCTTCTTCTCGTGAAATGCGCCCTTAAAAGAGGGATCTGCTTTTCGCTTTTGATAATCAAGCGACCGCGCAATCAATTGCGCCTCATCAAATCCTGTCTCCTCTACGATCACCTGCCGAGGTAACGGTTTCACGGGAATTTTCTCCCTAATTAACTCCTGAATCCGCTCTATCCGGGGTTGCTCAGCCACCGTTAGCATTGTAATGGCTTTTCCCGTTTCAGCAGCTCTTCCCGTTCTTCCAATGCGATGCACATAATCTTCCGATCGACTGGGCACTTCAAAATTGATGACATGAGAGACTTTCGAAACATCAATACCCCGTGAGCTTACATCAGTAGCTACCAAAACGCGTGCCTTGCCCTCACTAAAATCATTAATGGCATTTAATCGGCTGTTTTGGCCCTTATTGGAGTGAATTACCCGTACGGGTCCCAATCCTTTTCTCTGCAGGAATTTATAAACGTTGTTGGCTGATGCCTTGGTTCTGGTAAATATCATTACCCGATTGTAAGCATCGGAACTGGTCAGAAGGAATTCCAGAAAATTAATTTTTGTTTTCAGATTAGGAACCAAATAACACGTTTGTGAAACCTGCCTGGAAGGGGTTGCCTGGGGCGTGATTTCTATTTTGTGTGGAAACTCAAGAAACTCATCCGACAGCCTTTCAACTTTTTCAGGAAAGGTTGCTGAAAACAAAAGGTTCTGTCTTTTAGATGGAAGCACTTCGAAAATTTTACGAAGCTGATGAACAAAACCCATGTCCAACATACGATCTGCTTCATCAATTACAAGGGTCTTGAGATGCTTTACCGGGATTTCGCTTCTTAAATACAATTCCATAAAACGGCCCGGAGTGGCTACCAGTATGTCTGCTCCCGATTTAATGGATTCTATTTGTTGGGTGGGGCCAATGCCACCATAAAGAGATGCAATGCGAATATCGGTGTTTGATGCTAAGGATTTTGCATTTTTACTTATCTGAACCACCAGTTCTTTTGTGGGCGCCAGAATTAATGCTCGAGGTCCCAAATCCTGCGCATACTTAATTTTCATCAATATGGGGAGCAAATAGGCCGCTGTTTTGCCTGTGCCCGTTTGGGCAATCCCAATTAGCTGCTGCCCACCCAATATCAGAGGAATGCACTTCTTCTGAATTTCAGTCGGGCTTTGATAACCTGCCTCTTCGATGGCTCTCCGCAGCTGCTTGTTGAGCTTAAAACTTTCCCACGCAAGGTTTATTCCTGTCGTTTCCACGTTTCTCTGTTATCTTTGCAAGGTATGAAATCAACTCTTATTCTTAATGCGACCATTGTAAACGAAGGAAACATAACAGAAGGTGATGTTTTGATTGAAGGAGAGCGCATAGCGACTATAGGTAATGACCTCCAGTCAAAATCAGCAGAAAAAATAATTGATGCCAATGGCAAATATCTTATCCCTGGCGTCATTGACGATCAGGTACATTTCAGAGAGCCCGGACTAACGCATAAAGCAAATATTTTCACTGAATCACGTGCTGCTGTTGCCGGGGGGATTACTTCATTTATGGAAATGCCCAATACAGTGCCTCCGGCATTTACGCAAACATTACTTGAAGACAAGTATCAGATTGCAGCTAAACATTCATTGGGGAATTATTCCTTTTTCATTGGTGCATCCAATGATAATCTTGATGAGGTCATGAAAACCAATCTGAAGAAGGTTTGTGGATTAAAAATTTTCATGGGCTCGTCCACAGGAAATCTTTTGGTTGACGACCCAAAAACATTGGAGGGCTTTTTTTCTAAATTTCCATCTATCATTGCCACACACTGCGAACATGAGGCAACCATTCGCAAAAACTCGGAAGAATTCAGAGCAAAGTACGGCAACGATCTTCCGGCTAAAATGCATCCGCAAATCAGAAACCATGATGCCTGTTACTTGTCATCTTCCATGGCAGTGGACCTGGCAAAAAAACACGGAACCCATCTGCACATCCTTCATATTTCCACTGAAAAGGAGACCCATCTTTTTGACCACTCCACTCCATTAAAGGACAAGAAAATAACAGCAGAAGCATGTATCCATCACCTCTGGTTCAATGACACTGACTACGCTACAAAAGGAATGTTGATCAAATGGAACCCCGCTATTAAAACCGCAGCGGATCAGCAAGCCATATTCGATGCCATACTGGAGGATCACATCGATGTAATTGCAACAGACCATGCGCCCCACACCTGGGAGGAAAAGCAAAACAGCTACTTCAACGCACCATCTGGCGGACCGCTGGTTCAACATAGCGTAGTAGCGATGATGGAATTTCACAAGCAAGGAAAAATAACCCTGGAGAAAATGGTGGAGAAAATGTGCCACAACCCTGCTGTGCTTTTCAGGATTGAAGAAAGAGGTTTTATAAGGGAAGGCTATTATGCAGATTTGGTGCTGGTTGATCCGAACTCATCATGGCAGGTAGCTAAGTCCAATATTTTAGCCAAGTGCGGATGGTCTCCCTTTGAAGGTCAAACTTTCAGTTCTTCCATTCATGCAACCTGGGTTTCAGGACACTTGGCCTACCTGGACGGACGCATTGATGAAAGCAAATTGGGTCATAGGCTGACATTCGACCGATGAATCATCAGGAATTTAGTGACTTTTGAATGATCTAATTTGGTCGGTTAGTTGGGCTGGGTTTTGCAAATTGTGATACCCTACCTACCTTTGCAGCTCTAAAATGGTGGATGTAGCTCAGTTGGTTAGAGCACCAGATTGTGATTCTGGGGGTCGCGGGTTCGAGCCCCGTCTTTCACCCCTCAAGCCAAACCTCAAACGGGGTTTGGTTTTTTTATCTTCCTACTTCAATTTTCCCCATGTCGTCAACATTGAACATTAATTATTTTTTGTTTATGTTCAATCCATGATCACATGGAACGAGTTCAATAATTATTCTTTTGATCGAAAAATCAATACGCTATACACGAATGGAAATTTCGTGATGGCCATTCGTTACTATGGCTTCAAAATCAATTTGTACACACTCGGGGGATTTTATGTGGAGGTTTTTTTCAATCACAAAAAAGCACAGATTGAAAAAATTGCCCAGTTGGATACTTCCCACACTCGAATGAAGTTCTATGTCGATCAGATCAAACTGCCTGAAACAGCATTCAACAAAAAAGCCCCTTGAAAGGGGCTTTATATTTTTGTTGTCATATCCTTAGGCAGTTGCCGCTTGCGATTCTTCCTGGAGCTTGGAGGAAATTTTCAAGGTAACTGTTTTCCTGGCCTTGTTGCCGCAGTATCCACACTGATAGTGTTTCAAAAGCTCTCCCTCCTCAGTACCTGAAGGCTCTCTTACAATTTCCTCGCGCACTACCTTAAAGGTTTGATAGTTACACTCAGGACATTGAATGGCGTGAAGGTGACCAGAATATTTTTCGATTTTAATATATCCCGTCTCATCGTCCTTCCATACATCATAATCCATAGAAAATAAATTCTCTTCTGCCTGCATCCCCTCATCGAGATAAGCATCTTCCTCCTCTTCGCTAAGTAGTTTCATGGGTTTGCCGGTTTTTGGAGAAATCCGTGGCTTATATCTTAATACTTTTAGTCTCTTCTCTATGAAGAAAGGATAGTAGAATTTGAGTAGGTTTTGAATGATTAAAGCGACAATCATTCCCATTGACACGGTGGTGAAAATCCGGACAAAAATCCATAATGCATTGAGTTCAATAATGTTGGCGTTGGCAAAAAAGCAAGCCCCGATAACGATAATAAGAGCAGCTATCCAAAGTACCCTGATCTCATGTTTATTGATGAAATCATACTTTGTCTTACTATCAGAAGTGCTAAACAATTTAAGGAAATAACCCAAAATTATGAGCAACCCCACTGCCCAACATGCCATAGCGATGTTTGCGGCAAGACTGTTCCATTCATCATAAGAGGGTAAAGTATTTACTTCCATGTTGCTTTTTATTTATCGTTTCTAAGTACAGGATAACAAATATAATAATCTATACCGCACTACTGTCAACTGGTAACTCAAATATATTAGAAAACAACACAATTTAGCACAGTTTTGGGCTAAAATACAAGGGTAAGGCAGTGACTCAGACTTTCCTTTTGATCGATTTGGCAAAGTCATTTACGATTTGGGCTGCCTCGTTTTCAGCCTCAAAATGCCCCATATGTCCGACATTTGGAAGTAAATGAAATCTAATTCCGTTATTTAATTGGGCCTGTGCTTTAAGCGTTGCCACATCGATAACCGGGTCATACTGGCCTGCAATGATAAGAACAGGCACCCTTGAGCTGGCAAGTACCCCCTCTGAAGAAGCCCTGTCTCTCATGGCTTCGGTATATGCCAAAAACGTAGTTTCTGTAGTTTGTGCTGCAATTTTATGTGCAAATGAAATGGAGGGATGATCTTTGAGATAATACAAATCAGGCACAAATGAGTCAATAAACTTCATCACACCATTTGCTTTAACAAACTCAATGACCTTATTCCGGTTTTCTCTTTTGGCTGGCGTATCGGGTCGGGCGGTAGAATGCAGCAACCCCACCCCTGAATATAATTCCGGTCTTTGTTCCAACATAGAGAGAGCCACATATCCACCCAAAGAGTGACCCAATAGTACCGCATGCTGAAATCCTTCAGACACCACCCAATCATTCAATAATTGCGCAATTTCCTTAATAGAGAAATTGGGCCCGGGCAAAGGACTCAAACCAAATCCGGGTAAATCAACTGCAATTGCCTTAAATCCTTCTGATATTTTCAGGGTGAATGCATCCCAAATCGCGGCCGATTCACAAAATCCATGTATCAATATGACGGGAAGTCCCTCTCCTTTGGAAGTGAAGTTAATGGACGCCACGCCAGTTATATTTGTCTGACAACAGGCTCTAGCATTTCAATTGCAGTTTTCATTATTCCCTGAGGATCAAAGCCGCACTCTCGGTGCAGATCAATTTGCTCGCCATGCTCTACCACTCGATCGGGAATTCCTAAACGCCTTAAAGTGGAATGGTAGTTATGGTCTGACATAAATTCCAGCACGGCACTGCCAAATCCTCCCTGGATACTGCCATCTTCCAGGGTAATTATTTTGGTATATTTTTTAAAAACCTCGTGCAGCATGCTTTCGTCCAGGGGCTTTACGAAACGCATGTCATAATGACCAATTTCAATTCCCCTCTCATGCAGCAACTCACTGACTTCAATGGCATAATTCCCAACATGTCCTATGGTAAGAATCGCCAATTCCTCACCTTCTTTTATTTTCCTGCCTGTGCCTATTTCAATTTCCTCAAAGGGTGTTCTCCAATTGGGCATTACACCCTGGCCGCGAGGGTATCGGATAGAAAACGCATTGCCTTTGCGCGGCAATGAGGCGGTGTACATGAGGTTCCTTAGCTCTCCTTCATTCATTGGAGCAGAAACGATCATGTTTGGAAGGCACCTGAAATACGCCAGGTCATAGGCTCCGTGGTGGGTGGGTCCGTCAGCCCCAGCAAACCCGGCCCGATCCAAGCAGAAATTTACTGGTAGGTTTTGAATGCAAACATCATGAACTACCTGATCGTAGGCGCGTTGCATGAAAGAGCTATAAATATTGCAAAAGGGAATCAGGCCTTGTGTTGCTAAACCCGCTGAAAAAGTTACCGCGTGCTGCTCAGCAATACCTACATCAAAAGCCCGATCCGGCATTGCCTCCATCATGATATTCATGGAAGAGCCGGATGGCATGGCAGGCGTTATACCCATTATTTTATCATTGTCTTTGGCCAGTTCCACCAGGGTATGACCAAACACATCCTGATACTTGGGCGCCTGCGGCTTGTCATGTGTTTTCTTAAAAATTTCACCTGTAATTTTATCGAAAGTACCCGGAGCATGCCAGGTGGTTTTATTGCCAGATTCGGCTGGACCAAACCCTTTGCCCTTTACGGTAACACAGTGCAATATCTTGGGTCCTTTAATATGCTTTAAGTCATTGAGCACGGCCACCAAATGGTCTACATCGTGACCATCTACCGGTCCAAAATATCTAAGATTAAGTGATTCAAAAAAATTGCTTTGACTAAGCACGGTCGACTTGATGCCGTTTTCGATTTTTGAAACTATCTCCTGGGCATTTTTTCCAAAATTAGAAAGCTTGCCAAGAAGGTTCCACACTTCATCTTTAAATTTGTTGTAAGTCTGGGATGTCGTGATGTCGGTAAGGTAATCCTTAAGTGCACCCACGTTGGGGTCAATGGACATGCAATTGTCATTAAGGATGATGAGGATATTGGAATCCGACACGCCAGCATGGTTGAGCCCTTCAAAAGCAATTCCCCCGGTCAGCGCCCCGTCACCGATAACAGCTATGTGCTGCCTTGAACTATCACCCTTATATTTGGATGCCACGGCCATTCCCAGCGCTGCAGACACGGAAGTTGAGGAGTGGCCAACGCCAAATGTGTCGTATTCACTCTCTGATCTTTTGGGGAATCCTGAAATTCCTCCATACAGCCGATTGGTATGAAATGTATCTCTCCTGCCGGTAAGAATCTTATGCCCATAGGCCTGATGCCCCACATCCCATACCAATTGGTCATTGGGTGCATTAAATACATAGTGTAAGGCCACAGTAAGCTCAATTACCCCCAGACTGGCTCCAAAATGACCTCCATAAACGGACACATTATCTACTATGAACTGGCGCAGTTCTTCACAGAGCTTCACCAATTGGGCCTGATCGAGCTTTTTGAGATCCTCTGGACTCTCAATGCGGCTAAGTAGCTTTCCGGGTTTAATTAGCATTGTTTTGGGACTGGTACTTTTATGCTAAAACAAAGACTTAAGGTAAGTGTTTAGTTTATTTTTTGTCAAGTCGAAGGCAAATTTAAGCATTCCTGTGCAAAAGGAATTCTAGCAGGATTTGAATACTTTTGCACCCTTATGACCAAAGAGAATTTCGAAGTCCATTTACCCCTTTTCGAAGGGCCTTTTGACCTCCTGCTGTTCTTCATTGAACGGGATGAACTGGACATTCATGACATCCCCATCGCGAAAATCACCAACGACTTTCTGGACTACCTCCACCATCTTGACACCCTGAATATAGAGGTGGCAAGCGAATTTATTCTGGTTGCCGCAACGTTGATGAGAATCAAATCCAAGATGTTGCTGCCACGGCCTCAGATTGATGAGGAGGGCAATGAGATTGATCCGCGCGAAGAATTAATCAAACATCTGCTGGAGTATAAAAAATACAAGTCGGTCATCGATGATTTCCATAAGTTGGAAGAAGCAGAACTTCAGAAAGAGAAGCGAGGCAACATCATGAAAGAACTTCGCTCATTGGCGGAAAGTACCAATGTTGAAGCAGAGCTCCAGGACATCGACCTGTACAAGCTACTGACTGTTTTTGAGAAAGTACTCAAAAGGCAAGAGGAGGAATTGAATAAACCAGTACATCAGGTGATCCAATTTCCGTACACCATAGAGGGTCAAAAAGATTTTATCACATCCGAGTTAAGGAAGAAAAACAGGATTGCCTTCACAGACCTTTTTGAAAAAGCACCAACTCGCATCTCGTTGATCTTTAATTTTCTAGCCATTCTGGAAATGCTGGCACTAGGAGCACTTGATATTCAGATCGGTGAAGGGTACAACAACTTCTGGATCAAGACCCCTGAAGCAGATAAGGTCGACAACGCGTCCTAGTCCTTAGGAATTCGATCCAGCAAACCACCAATCAATCGAACCAACGTTACTTTGGTAGAAATGGTATTATAGATGACCTGAGAGGCCTCCAGGGCAGCGTTTCTTGCGTTTTCCTGCACTATTCTCAAATCTATGGCACTCAGCGCCCCATTCCGGTAACGCTCATTGGCAAGTTCCAGGTTGAGGTCTGCGGCCTGCAGCTTTGTCAATTCAATATCCACCAGTTGGTTCCTCAGGTTGTACAAATCCAGGTTGGCCAACAGGTCATTTTCCAGTGAGAGCTTTAACTGATCTGTATCGAGTTCTGCTATCTTTTCCTGAACCCTCGAGTTCTCGATGGCGCGTTTAATCTGTCCTCCATTGAATAAGTTGAAACGCAGTGAGATATTGCCATACGCCCCGTAGGAATTGCCTCGTTGTGTTAATGGTGTCAGGGCCGTTTCATTAACCGTATTATAAACGGGTTGAGTCGGGTCACGATTGACATTGCCGACCACATTTTCAATGGTGTTGCCCGTGAAAGTTCGGAAGTTCGCATTCAGCTGGTCCAGGCTTCCATTTGCCCCAAGGTTCAGATTAACAGTTGGATACAAATCAGATTGGGCCAGCCGTGTATTATACCTAAGTATTTCCTGATTAATGTATTGATTTTTCAGATTGGTATTGGAACGCGTCATTTGTTCTTTCAGCTCTTCATATAAAAAAACCTCTCTCCGATAGCTTAGTGAATCCGTCAGTTCATAGGTTTTGTTAATGTTTTGATTCAATAACAAATTAAGTTGCCGGATGGAGTTTCTGTAGGCCAGATCCTGACGAAGAACGTTAGCGGAGTCAGTGAGGTAATTATTTTGTTCTTGCAATACATCGAAAGTAATGGCTCCTCCCAGTTCCTTCCTTAGCTTAACCCAGTCGTAGCGTTCCTTGGAAAACACCACATTGTTCTGGAGGATTTCCAGTCGTTTTTTTTCCAGTAAAGATTGACAATAGGCAAGGATGATTGCCTCAAGGGTAGATTCCATTACAAAAGTAGCGTTGCCATTGCTAAGTTGCTCCAGTTGCTCCAGCCTGTGTTTGCTCATTTTGACACGGTAACCTCCAAAAAGCAGGAATTGGGCGTCCAATTGACCATTTATGTTATCTGATATATTCCTTCCTGCCACGGCAAACGGATTGGCGGGCTTACGCTGTACCACGCTGTTATTTTGGTTTCCAGCCAGCGAAATAGTTGGCAGCCGGCCTGCCTGACCCCAGGTGTTGTTGTTTTGCGCGATCTCCACATTCAGCCTTTCTATTTGAATATCGAAGTTGTTTTTCAGTCCGATTGAAATGGCCCGGGCCAGACTGAGTGTGTCCTGCGCCTGAATGAAAAGTGGTGTGATGAGGGCAATAATCCCTAGAAATCGCTTCATAGTAAAATCAATCTATTGCTGCCCTGGCTTCCTTGCCACTGAAATAGCTGTAAATGGCTGGGATAACAAATAAAGTCAAGACGGTGGCAAATAGCATTCCGCCAATTACTGCGATGCCCATGGAAACACGACTTTCCGATCCTGCTCCCAATGCCAGCGCGATGGGCAAAATCCCTAAAATGGTTGAAAGGCTGGTCATGATGATCGGGCGGAAACGCGACTCGGCAGCTCCAATCACTGCATCCATTAAATTTAAACCCTGGGTCTTGCGCTGGTTGGCAAATTCAACAATCAAAATGCCATTCTTGGTCACCAATCCAATCAACATAATGATTCCAATCTGACTGAAGATATTCATCGTTTGGTTGGCATACCAAATTGATATGAGTGCGCCTGCCAATGCCAGCGGTACGGTAAACATGATGATCAGCGGATCCTTGAAACTTTCGAACTGACCTGCCAAAACAAGGTAGATGATGGCAAGTGCCAGCAGGAATGCCATGTAGATGGAATTGGAACTTTCTGAAAACTCTCTTGATGCGCCTGAAAGTTCTGTGCTGTAAGTCTCATCCAACACTTCACTGGCAATTCTTTCCATTTCCTTTATGCCATCCGCCAGGGCCACGCCTGGCGCTGGTTGTGCACTCACTTTGGCTGATGAGTAGCGATTGAAACGATACAATTGTGGCGGACTGCTTTGCTCTTCAACCGTGACCAGGTTATCCAATTGAATAATCTCTCCTCTTTTATTTCTCACATACAGTGTCTTCAGATCCAATGGTTCATTTCTGTTTTTCTTTTCAACCTGACCGATTATTTGGTACTGTTTTCCATCCATTATGAAATTACCGAAGCGGGAGCCACTTAAACCCAATTGAAGGGTTTGGGAAATGTCAATCACGTTAACACCGAGGTTCCGGGCTTTATCCCTATTGATGATGACATTGATTTCCGGCTTGTTGAATTTCAAATCCAGGTCTACAAACGTGAACATCGGGCTCTCATTCGCCTTCTCGAGAAAGGTGGGAAGGATGGCTTTTAGCTTATCAATGTCTGCTGCTTGCACCACTATTTGAACCGGAAATCCACCCCTGCGATCTCCAATCGTCTGAGACTGCGACACGAATGTTCTTACTCCGGTAAACTTTCTCGCTTTTGGCGTGATGTCGTCTACAATTTCCTGTTGGGTCCGGTCCCTTTGGGACGGATCTTTGAGCATAACTTTGAGGAAACCACTGTTGGCTGCGCCTCCACTCCCACCAAAACTGGGAGAGGTTATGCTCAATACCCCCAGGATCTCTGGAACTTCATCGGCTACAAACTCATACATACCATTTACATAAGCGTCCATGTACTCAAATGTGGCACCTTCAGGGGCTTGGGCCATAAATCTAAATTCGCTACGGTCTTCCAGGGGAGCCAGTTCAGAAGGAATGGTTTGAAGCAAGAGGTAAATAATACCAACCGAAAAGATTATGACCACAAACGCCAACCACCTTTTCTTCATAAAGCCGTGCAGGGCTTTTGCATATGCATTGGTCAAGGCATTAAAGAATGGCTCTGTCTTGCGATACAACCACGGCTGCACTTCTCTTTTCTTCAGCAACTTAGAACTCATCATTGGAGTTAAGGTGAGCGAAACAAATGATGAGATAGCTACCGCGCTGGCCACCACCAGACCAAATTCCCTGAATAACCTTCCTGTTAACCCCTCCAGAAAAATCACCGGTAAGAAAACAGCCACCACAGCAATGGTAGTGGAAATCACAGCAAAATAAATTTCTATTGACCCTTTGCGGGCAGCCTCCTTGGGCTCATTTCCTTCCTCTACTTTGGTGTAAATATTTTCAAGCACCACAATGGCATCGTCAACCACCAAACCAATTGCCAATACGATGCCCAACATGGTGAGCACGTTGATAGTGAATCCCAACAAGTACATCACGAAGAAGGTGCCAATCAACGAAATAGGAATAGTAACAACGGGGATCAGTGTTGTTCTCCAATCTCTTAAGAACATGAAAATGATGAAAAGCACAAGTATAAAGGCAATCACGATTGTCTCTTGAACTTCACTGATGGAAGACCTGATGAATTCAGTTGAATCGTGGCTGACTACCCACGTAACATCTTCGGGCAGATCCTTTTCAATTTGCTCCAGTTTTTTGTACAGGTTATCCGCAATTTCAATGTTATTGGCTCCTGGCTGAGCTACAATGGCTATGGCCACACCGGGCACGCCATCCCTTCGCATAAGCGTCCTGTCATTTTCAGCATAAAGCTGGGCATAACCAATATCCTGAAATCGAACGACCTGGTCACCATCCTCCTTTACAATCAAATTATTGAAGTCATCCACCGAATTCAATCTTCCCATGGTGCGTACGGTCAATTCGGTATTCTGTCCTTCAATCCTACCGCTGGGCAGTTCCACATTTTCTCGGTTAACGGCTTGAAATACGTCCGTTGGAGTCAATTTCAGCCCTGCCAATTTGATGGGATCCATCCAAAGCCGCATGGAGTACCGTTGCTCGCCCCACACATTAATGGTGCTGATGCCGGGGATAGTTTGCAGTCGCTCTTTGAAATAAATACCAGCAATCCGGGATAGTTCAAGCAGATTGCGTTTTCCACTCATCACGGTGAGATAAATAATAGCCTGAGAATCGGCATCGGCTTTTGATACCACGGGTGGATCAACATCGGGTGGCAGGTTTCTCACCGCGCCTGATACTTTATCACGAACGTCATTGGCAGCCGCTTCCAGGTCTACTCCCAATTCAAACTCAATAGATATATTACTTCTTCCTTCCCGGCTGGATGAACTAATCGTTCTGATACCGGCAATTCCGTTGATGGCATCCTCCAGTGGCTCCGTAATCTGCGATTCCACCACATCCGAGTTGGCACCGATATAAGAAGTTGATACCGATATCACAGGAGGGTCAACGCTAGGAAATTCCCGCACTCCCAAATAGCTGAACCCGATAAATCCAAAAAGGACAATGACCAGCGAAAATACCATCGCCAGTACGGGTCGATTGATGCTAATGCTTGATAAACTAGCCATAGTTTTTAATTCAATTTTGTGATCTGTATATCCAGTCCATCTCTCAGTTGAAGAATACCGGTTGTTATGAGGGTGTCTCTTGGGGAGAGACCTGAAACAATTTCCAGATTCAGGTTGCTTCTAATTCCTGTTTGGACGGGCACCTCTTTTGCTTTTCCGTTATTAGAGATAAAAACTTTATGTCCATTAAGCTCAGGAATAACGGCCTCCGTAGGCACCAGTATCGCATTTGGAGTAGACCCCAGGATTAGCTCCACCTTCACAAATTGACCAGGTAGGAGCAGTCCCTTGGTGTTTTCAGCAATTGCTCTGATTTTGATCGTCCGTGTGTTGGCATCGATTTGAGGTTCCACCGCGTAAACCTCACCCACAAAGATGCTGGTATCGCTTTCCACGGTAAACTTTATTCGCTGTCCTGATTTTACCTGCATGCTATACCTGCCGGGTATGGCAAACTCAATTTTTGCCGGGCTAATGCTGTACAAGTTGGCAATGGGTGTACTCGTTGTGATTAATGCTCCCTCACTCACATAACGCAATCCAATTATCCCATCAAATGGTGCTCTAATCTTGGTCTTGTCAAGTTGGGCTTCCAGGAGAGAAATATCTGCAATGGAAGTATTCAATTGATTCAATGCATTGTCATACTCTTCCTGGCTTATTGCATCCTTTTCCAGGAGCTTTCTTTGCCTGAACTCAATGTCTTCATTGAGCTTCTTATTAAAGCGTTGCTTGGTGAGTTGTGCGCTGATTTCTTCATCGTTTACCTGTACAAGCAACTCACCTTTTTTAACGGCCTTGCCCTCCATGAAATAAATACGAGTGATCTTACCTGCCGTCTCACTCTTCAGCTCCAACGACTCGTTGGCCTGAACGGATCCGGTTACGACCACTACGTTGTCCAACTTTGATGGCGTAACCACCATTGCCTCAACAGGCAGCGTGCCAGGTCCACGCCTTGCAGTGCTACCTTCAGCGGGCCCCTCTGTTTTGCCACTCCATAACTTCAGTTTTGGCAATGCCAACAGGAGAATAATTGCTAAGACGACAGCTATGGAAAAAATCCTTTTTTTCATCTACAGTAGAATAAGGGAAGCTAAAAATTAGTTCATTGAATTAAACCGCTCATGTAATTCCAAAACCTGGGGGATTACCAGACGGGTTTCGTCATTTAGTATAATGGAATCGGCCTGCTTCACCATCTGCTCCTCATCCATTTGATTCTTCATTATATGTTCTACCTCTGCCAACGTTCTCTGTGGATCTCTTTTCAACACTCTTTGTATCCGAAGCAATTTGGGAGCAAAGACTACAATCAGGTGATTCAATTTTTTGACTGCCCCGGATTCTATGAGCAGCGCTGCCTCTTTGATAACAAATTTTGCCTCTGATTGTTGAAACACCCAACCTTTATAATCAATAGCAACGCACGGATGAACAAACTCATTTAACTTCTTCACTTTCAAAGGATCACTGAATACTTTTCTCAGGTGCTCCTTGTTCAGGCTACCATCCCTTTGATACGACAAGTTTCCGAATTCTTTCTTGATTTGATCGACCAGTATTCTATTAGTGGTCATTAGTATTTTCGCTCGGCTGTCAGCATCGTATGTAGGAATTCCCAGGGAAGAGAAAATCCTGCATACCAGGCTTTTACCTGATCCAATGCCGCCAGTAATACCTACTTGAAATGGTTTACTCCTCACGTGATTTACGAATGAATTAATACAACCTAATGGAGACAGAATCGACCTGCAACAGTCTGGCATAACTTGGTAGCCCAACTAGATTTGGCTTCAGTTTTCGATCCCCCCTTTTTACATCTGCCAAGTCCACCACGGCATGACGAGTCTCAATGGCCGCCTCAAAATCTGCAAGTTGTCTTTTGGGGATTTGTATAATGCAATTGACGCTGTCCGTCACCAGGCTGAGTCTGACCCTGACTGGAGCATTTTCAATTTCTAATTTTACTTTTTTAGCCACTTCCATCCATTCAACCACTTCAAAAATAACCTCTACGGTAGAAGGAGTTAACACCACCTGATCGATACCAGGCAAGGTAACTTCCACTGCCCTTCTAAAATCATTATTGATATTTTGAGCTTCAATGTCTGCTTGGATGGATGAGGGAATTTGGGCCAATACGCTTTTAGGCCCAACCAGAGAAATGGAATCGGGCAGCACCACAATGGGGCTTAATCTCCCAAAGCCTCCTGCAAATTCAAATCGCTCAGGGTCAACCGTCACTTTTACCTTTTTGGTTTCCTTTGGATCAACAGAAATATAAAGTGTATCCGTTACGACATGATTGATCTGAAGATTGCCCATTTGACCTGCCAACAATGCAGGTAATGTGCTGCCTACAATTTTGCGAACCTCAGTAGGCCGATCCAGTGGAATGTTCATGTCCGGCATGTTGAAGCCCAGGCTCTTGCGCAGCAAGTCCCAGCCATTGCCGCTGACGTTCATGTAAATTTCTTGTGGCAGTGGCGTTACCGGGATGTAACGTTCTTGGTCAAATTCAAAATTAACACCTAGCCGGATGTTGGTCGAGTAGTCTTTATTAAGGGCATTGAAAAACCAAAAAACCAAAGCAGCTATGAAACATAGCAAGACGGCTTTCCAATTGGTACGATTGAAATGTAGAATATTGAATATGCCACGAAAAAAACTCACATCTGAATTGTTACTTTTTGTTGGCCAGCGCTTTGGTCGACTCCATAGAAATGGCGGATTTACTAAGTTTTATTCGTCCCCCTTTTTCTACTTCAAGAATGATGGTATCGGTTTCCACCTCAGCAATTCTTCCGTGTATACCTCCAACTGTAACAACGATATCTCCCTTATTTACTTCTTCTGTAAATTTTTTCTGATCCTTTGCCTTTTTTTGTTGCGGGCGGATCATGAAAAAGTAAAAGACGACCACAATGGCCAGCATGAAGATCATGGATGTCCAGCCGCTGCCTTGTTGTGCTTGTAATAGTATTGCGTAATTCATTGGATTAATTGATAAAATTAGGCGGCAAAGTTATCCTAATAAAAGCAAACATCCCAAACCGGGTAGGCTTGGGATGTGCTACTAATGGGTTAATAATTAATTACTTGGTAGGACCACTGTCACCCGTTGGCTTTGGTGTTACCATCGCCTTAAATCTCAAAGTAGTGACTTTGGGCCATGTGTTGGCGGTAACAGTAATGGTCTTGTTCTGGATATTTGGCTTACCGTTGCTATCGAACTCAGCTTTTACAAACCCTGTTCCTCCAACCGGAATGGGCTCTTTAGACCAATCAGGTACAGTACACCCACAAGATGGCTGCGCATTTTGAATGATCAGTGGAGCCTCTCCCGTGTTGGTAAATTTGTAAGTGTATTCCACCTTATCACCTTCTTTGATAGTACCAAAGTCATGATCAGTGGTTGCAAAGGTAAAGGCAGGGAGTGGTCCGGTTGGCTTCTCTTCTGCTGGTGTAGCCACTGGCGTGGCGGCCGGTGTGGCGGCAGCTCCGTTATTACCTTCTATTTGAGCCAATCTGCTCTCCAATTCCGCAATTCTTTTTTCAGCTGCCCGATCGCGACAACCTGCAAATACGGCTGCTACCATCAACACAATCATTAAACGATTTAAAATTTTCATATCACTCCTTAGGTTAATGTTTAACAAAAATAATTGCTGAGCCTGGACAAAGCCAATTCCAGCTTTCCATTAACAATTCGTTAACTTCTTTCAGCGCCTCTTATCTGGGTGAGTAGCTCATCTACATCCTCAAGCAATTTCTCGGCTTTGTTTTTGGCCTCTGAAACAACCTTGTCGCCTTGTGACTTGGCTTCGGTGGTTAAAGGGGTTTCCTTTCCCTGAACGATATCATCCAGAAACTGCTCCAACATGCCCTTGTATTTGTCCAGCTTATAAGAAAGCTTCTCACGTGTATTTGTACCCTTGTCGGGGGCGTACAGAATACCTAATACTGCTCCCACGGCTGCCCCTGATAAGAATGCCATCAATGCACCACTCCTTTTACTCATACTCACAATAAATTTTTGGACAACAAAGATACAACGAAATAGTCAGAAGTCTACTTTTGACTTAAATTTAAGCCTTTTTAGCGATTTTGGCTTCTCTATTTGTTATCTATCAGGCCTCTGCCGCTTTTTTTCACCCGACCCAGCTTAACCAACTCTTTGGCCATCACATCCAGAATGCCATTGACAAATTTTGCGCTTTTGGGCGTACTGTAATGCTTGGTTAATTCAATGTACTCATTGATGGTCACCTTCACTGGAATGGCAGGAAAGTTAATCAGTTCTGTGATGGCCATCTCCAGTATTACCCGATCAGTAAGTGGAAGCCTGTCTACTTCCCAATTCTTGGTGTTGGTGGCTATCAAATTTTTGTCATCAGCGTTAATCTGAGTGGTTTTTTCAAACAAGATGTCCATAAAAACCAGGTCGTCTTCCCAATCCATTGACAGCTTCTGCAATTGAATGGTACCCTCTTCCCCATTTAAAGATTTGAGTGTTTTGTCCACCAGGCTTTTTACGATGTCGTGATCTTCGGTCCAACGAATATTGCGTTCAGCGAAGTAGTCGTTAATCACCGTATCTCCCAAAATCAACTTGCGCACCAGGTGCTTGATCATGCTTCGGTCCTGCTCTTCACTTACCGCGCGGGCACTTGCATATTCCTGAAAAGTTTTATCCGCTTTAACCACATCCTTAAACCATCCCTGAATAAGGTTGCGCTCATTGATCCAGGCAGCATTTGTTTTGAGCAATACACTTTGAATGGCCGGATCCTGCTTGAGTGATTTGATGAATCTGTTATTTGAGAAATTTGAATAATCATTTTTCTTATCCGATGAAGCCAAGTCTTCCAATGCCAAAAGCAATCCCAACACAGAGTAATACCAGTGGTTGATCTTTTCTACTTCCACTACAAGGTTCTTCTTTAAGAAACTGAAGTCTTTTTTGGTGCTGCTTTGATAGAGACGGAAGGCCTCCTTAACCACATCATTTACCTTATTATCGTCACTATCTGGGGCAGTCGGGTTTTCGAATTTTTTGAGATAAAGGGCAACGGCTTCTTTCTTTCGCCATTTCAAAGCCGCCTTGTCCTGTACCTCCATAGAGTTGAGGTCGGGGGTAAATCGTTCTTTTATTAAATCTTGTGCTAAATCGTTATTTGCCTCACGGCATTGGTCAAAGGCAAACAGGGTTTGCATTATTTTAATACGTAGCGTACGTCTATTCAGCATGATTCAATGAACGTTGTGGCCGCAAATCTACAACGAATGCCTATAATTATGAAGTGAAATGTGAGGCTGTCTCCGCCTATCTTGGGATTCGCACCTGGCCTACTTCAGCTATCCGCTTTTCAGCAACCTGAATGGCTGCTTCCTGGCTGGTGATCTTCTCCATTTCGGCCAGCTTCAATATGTAAAGGCAAGTGTCATAGATTTTTTCAGTTTGCCGATAGACGCGCGCCCTGTTGTAGTTACCATAAAACTCGTTGCCCACATTAATCAAACCTCCTGCATTGATCAAGAAATCAGGAGCATAAGTAATACCACGATCAATAAGCATATAGCCATGCTTTATTTCATCTTTCAATTGGTTGTTGGCTGCTCCGGCTACGATTGAACATTTCAAACGTGGTATGGTATTATCATTCAAAGTAGCTCCCAGTGCACATGGCGCATAAATATCCATGTCCAGGTCATAGATTTTGCTTTGATCTGTAGTTTCAACCCCAAAACGTTTGGCTACCTCTTTTACCTTTTCCTCCGAAATGTCTGTGATGGTGACTTTGGCATTTTCTTTTACGAGATGCTCAACCAAATAAGTACCGACTTGCCCAATTCCCTGCACGCCAATTTTTTTGCCACTTAAATCTTCACTGCCAAATACTTTCTTGGCCGTGGCTTTGATTCCGAGATAGGTACCGTAAGCAGTCATCGGAGAAGGATCCCCTCCGCCACCCATTGATTCAGGTAATCCGGTAACGTATTTGGTTTCCATCCCGATATACTCCATATCGGATGTTTTCATGTTTACGTCTTCTGCGGTCACATATTTACCGCTTAGGCTTTGAATGAATTTGCCAAACCTTCTCAGGTAAGCTTCAGTTTTCATGGTTTTGGCATCTCCAATCAATACAGCCTTGCCCCCGCCCAAATTCAATCCGCTAATAGACGCCTTAAAAGTCATCCCTCGAGACAATCTCAATACATCAGTAAGCGCCTCTTGTTCACTGTGGTAATTCCACATCCTGGTCCCGCCAAGAGCTGGGCCGAGTGTGGTATTGTGAATCGCTATTAGTGCTTTGAGGCCAGTGGCCTGATCATAGCAGTGCACAATTTGCTCATGCCCCAGTTGTGCCGCCATTGCAAATAGGCCATTTTGAGATACAGCCTCAAGCTCTTTAATTTCCATCACAATCAGATTTAATTATACGAATACCTATTTTTGCCCATTGTTCGGGCAATAATAAAACGAGAAATCAATGCGCAAAACTATCTTTTTTCTTCTTTTCTTTCATACCCTTCAATCTATTTGTTCAAAATCCTAAATCATTCTAAAAACCCGGATTCCTGCGTTTTGCTGAACTAATGCGCCAATCCTTCGTTTCTAGTTAATGCTCCATTTTCTCTAATGAAAGAACTAAAATACCTCAATAAATACCTGATTAGGTACAAGTGGCATATCATCTGGGGTACTGTGTTTGTTATTATCTCCAACATTTTCCAGATTCTGCCTGCGCAAATGGTGCGCCATGCCATTGACCTCGTTATTGATAACATCAGGGTATACAAGTCTTTTGATCAACTAACTGTTAAAGATAATTTCTTTGAAGTGTTTGCTTACGGAATCCTGGTCTATGCCCTGTTGATTTTGGTGATGGCATTGCTGCGGGGCATATTTCTATATTTTGTCAGGCAAACTTTGATAGTAATGAGCCGTCTGGTAGAGTTCGATTTAAAAAATGAAATATTTGAGCATTACCAAACCCTCCCCCTAAGTTTTTATCGCAAAAACAACACGGGAGATTTGATGAACCGCATCTCTGAAGATGTGGGACGCGTACGCATGTATCTTGGGCCATCCATTATGTATGGACTTCAGCTTTTCACCTTATTCTTTATGCTCATCCCTATCATGTTCAGCATAAGCCCAATGCTTACGTGGTACTCTCTCATTCCACTTCCCATTTTGTCTTTCAGTATTTATTATGTCAACAATATTATTGAGAGAAGATCGGAGGAAATTCAAAAGAGCCAGTCAAGATTGAGCACCTTCGTTCAGGAAGCCTTTTCTGGTATTCGGGTGTTGAAATCTTTTACAAGAGAAAATGAATCAATAGCTAATTTCTCAGAAGAAAGTGATGAGTACAAAAGGCAATCGCTAAAACTCACCATGGTACAGGCATTGTTTTTTCCATTGATCACCGGACTGATCGGACTGAGTACCGTGTTGGCTGTGTATGCCGGTGGAGTAGAGGTAATCAGTGGCTCCCTTACATTCGGCAACATTGCGGAGTTTATCATTTATGTAAACCTGCTTACCTGGCCGGTGGCTTCTTTGGGTTGGACCAGCAGTCTTGTGCAACGCGCTGAGGCCTCGCAAAAAAGGATCAATGAATTTTTAAAAACCAAAACAAACATTACATCCGAGGAGAACCTGGAACGGGAAATAATCGGCAAAATCGAGTTTAGAAATGTAACTTTCACTTATCCTGACACAGGAATCACGGCCTTGAAAAAGGTATCCTTTAAAATCAGCCCCAGTGAATCACTTGCTATTATTGGCACCACCGGATCAGGCAAGAGCACCATCGCTAACCTGATCGGAAGATTATATGACACAACAGGCGGGGAGGTTTTGATTGACGACATTCCTATCAAAAAATATGACCTGGTATCGCTACGCAGTCAAATGGGATTTGTGCCTCAGGATGTGTTTTTGTTCAGCGACACCATTTACAATAACATTGGATTTGGCATCGCTGCCAATGATGAGGAAAAGGTAAAACAAGCGGCACGAGACGCAGACGTCTACGACAACATCATGGATTTTCCGCAAGGATTTATGACGCGGGTGGGGGAGAGAGGAATTACACTGTCGGGAGGACAAAAACAGCGCGTGTCCATTGCCAGGGCCATCGCGCGGGAACCAAAAATCCTGGTTCTTGATGACGCTCTTTCAGCGGTGGATACCAAAACGGAGAATACGATTCTCAACAGCATGAAGAAGATAATGAAGGGCAGGACCAGCATTATTATTTCTCATCGCGTATCTTCAGCTAAATTGGCCGACAAGATTATTGTACTCGATGATGGCTTTGTAATCGAGGAAGGCACTCATGAATCGCTTTTTGCAAAAGGAGGTGCTTATCGCGATCTCTACGAAAAGCAGATGTATTCCAACGAAGTGGAAAGTTAAAATCAGAAAACGTATCTAAGTCCAACACCGCCCTGAAACCTTTGATAGCCCGGGTCCAGCAGCGTATCAGTAAACCATTCAATTTCAATAAAGGCTGAAATGGGAAGGGTAAAGTAAGAATATTCAAATCCTGTCACCACAACTGGTCCATAAGTAAATCGTGTACGGCTAAACTTGCCAAATCTGCTTTCAACATTCACAATAAGCCCGTCTTCATAGAGGTAGTCATACTCCAATGTCGTACTCCTCCATTGCCACCCAATACCCGCATAGAACTGCAACCCTTCCGATATTTTATCCATGTCCCATTGATAGAGGAACTTGGTCTGAAAAAACCAGTCGGTAGTAGCCTTATGAGAAAGGTAGCTGATCCTTTGGTCGTCACCGAGTGTATCTGGCAAATACGTATTATACAAGTCGCGATAGTACTTATTATATAATCCGCTTGCGGCCTTCCCTGCATCAGCTGTAAATGCCCAATTCTTATTGGGATAAAACTTATAAGTCAATGCGAATGGATCGCCCATCTTGACACCAATACCCTGATAGGGGTATTCGCTCGTCTCAAAAATGGGGCACATGATGCGCATTTTGTTGCGCGAAACTTGTGGCACCTTGAACTTGGCACTTTTTACGCTCTTTCTCACCTGGGCATGAGAAAATCCCACTGCAAGTGCAACGATGGCAACTACAAGAAATGTCTTTTTTGAGGGCATTAAGGCAAATATAATGCTTTTGGGGTTATCCTTAGACCGGCAGTCGCAATAGCAGATGAACGCTAGACCACCTCTTTGTATTGCATTCGGTGGAGGTGGGCATAGTAACCATCTTGAGATAAAAGCTGTTCATGCCGCCCTTTCTCTTTGATTTCACCCTTGTCCAAAACGATGATGGTATCAGCTTTTTGAATAGTAGATAGTCGATGTGCAATGACGATGGAGGTCCGGTTGGTCATCATTTTTTCAATGGCGTTTTGAATCATGACTTCTGTCTCATGATCAACTGAGCTGGTGGCTTCATCAAGAACCAAAATTTTAGGATCATAAACCATGGCGCGAATGAAAGACAATAATTGGCGCTGACCCACCGATAAGGTTGCGCCACGTTCCATCACATTGTACTCCAGTCCTCCCGGAAGACGCTCAATAAACTTTCTTGCGCCTACCAAATCTGCAGCGTGCCAGATCATTTCATCCGTAACTTCTGGGGCTCCCAGGGTAATATTGTAACGAATGGTACTGCTGAACAGGAATACGTCTTGAAGCACTACACCGATACTTTTGCGCAATGAAGCCAGGTCAACTTGTGTGATGTCAATGTCATCCACCTTAATAGTGCCCCTGTTGATTTCATAAAAGCGATTGAGCAGGTTGATGATTGATGACTTCCCTGCTCCAGTCGCTCCTACCAGGGCAATGGTTTCACCGGGCGCAATCTTGATGTTGATGTCTTTGAGCACATATTCAGATTCATTGTAGGCAAACCACACGTGCTCAAACTCAACCTTTCCTTTTACATGATCAAGGGATATCGTACCATTGTCAACTATGTGCTCATCACTATCCAACAGGTTCATTATCCTTGAGGAACTCACAATTCCCATCTGCAGTGTATTATAGCGATCGGCAATCATGCGAATAGGCCGGAAGAACATCTGAATGTACATGATGAAGGCTGTCAACGTGCCAATGGTAATGCCAGATTCGCTGTTTACCACGCCCTTTGCACCATACCACACCAGTAAGCCGATACCCATGGCCGCGATAATTTCTGCTACAGGAAAATAAACAGAGTAATACAATACCGACTTGAGGTGGGCAGCACGGTGTTCTTTGTTAATCTCTTTGAATTTTTCAAACTCTCTTTTTTCACTTCCAAAAATCTGAACCACACTTATTCCGGTGAGGTGTTCCTGCACGAACGAGTTGAGGTTGGCTACCGCATTGCGCACATCATTGAACGTGACTTTTATTTTCTCCTTAAATATATAGGTGGATAAAAGCATCAGCGGAATAGTAGACAAACTAACAAGGGCGAGTCTCCAGTCCGTATAAAACATAAAGACCAGTATGAATACAATCTGAAGGAGATCGCCAGCCAGCGCAGCAAGTCCCTCGCTGAATACGTCTGCCAAAGCCTCAACATCAGAAATGGTTCTCGTTACCAGTCTGCCAATGGGAGTCCGGTCAAAGAATTTTAGCCGGAATCCAATCAGGTGCTTGTATAACTTGATGCGGATATCCCTTATTACATACTGTCCGATTCTCCCAGAGATGTAAGTATGGATGTATTGAAATCCTGAATGAAGAATCAGCAATCCAAAAATGAGGAGCATGATTTGCACCAGGCCATAATAATCTCCATTGGCCACATGATGATCCAGTGTGTACTGTATGAGCACCGGCCTGATGGGTGTAAGCACTCCTAAAATGAGCGTGAGTACAATTAAAAAATAAAATCTGCCACGGTAGGGTTTGACAAACTGAAGAATTCGTCTAAGGACATTTAAGTCAATGATATTACCACTGCTGATTTGTTCTTTCTCCACTAACTAGTCGATAAAAATCCTTTTTGGATACTTTACATCCAGCAGATACAGTCCAGAGGCGGGCACATTCATACCTGCTTTTTTTCTGTCTTTGCTATTAATAATTTGTTCAAATTCTTTCAGCGATGTTTTTCCATTGCCCACATCCAACAAAGTGCCAACAATCGACCTTACCATTCCTCTTAAGAACCGATTGGCCACAATGTGGAACACCAATAAATCACCATTGCTTTTCCATTTGGCATTTTTCAGATTGCAAATAAAATGATTTACATCCGTTTTAACCTTGCTGAAGCACTGAAAGTCATGTTCACCCACTAATAACGCAGCTGCCTTGTTCATGGTTTGGATATTCAACTCCCTAAAGAAATAATAGGCGTAATCCTGATAAAACGGATTTTTGACCCGGGTGATTCGGTATTCGTAAGCTCGCTCTATCGCACTGTAACGTGCATGCGCATCCGATTTGACTTTGCGAATGTCATTAATAGCAATTGACTTAGGGAGAAAAGAGTTCAACTTTTGAAGGATCACAGGATAGTCCAACTCACTTTCAAAATCTGCATGAAAGAATTGCTTGACGCAATGAACACCAGTGTCGGTCCTGCCACTTCCTACAATTTGAATTTTTTCTCTCAATAGCTTTTCAAAAACTTCTTCCACAACCTGTTGTACGCCAATGGCGTTGGTTTGCGATTGCCATCCATGAAAATTGGTGCCATTATAGCTGATTTCGAAAAAATACCTCATCCAGCATTTTCATATATGATGGCCGCCCCTTGTCCCACGCCTATGCACATGGTAGCCAGGCCATACTTTATATTTCGCTTTCGCATTTCATGAATAAGGGTGGCGCTGATGCGCACCCCACTGCAACCCAACGGATGCCCAATAGCGATAGCTCCACCATTGACATTGACAATTTCAGGGTCTAGCCCAAGGTCGCGTATGCATGCAATTGATTGAGAGGCAAATGCCTCATTAAGCTCTACCAGGCCTATGTCTTTGATGGAAAGCCCGGCTCTTTTCAATGCTTTGTTGGAAGCTGCTATTGGGCCAACACCCATGATCGAGGGATCTACCCCAGCCACAGCCATAGATACCACCCGGGCCAAGGGCTGAAAGTTATTTTTTTTCAGCGCACTTTCACTTACCAGCAATGCGGCCGCGGCACCATCGTTGATACCTGATGCGTTCCCCGCGGTTACAGTCCCGTCTTCCTTAAATGCTGGCTTAAGGGCAGCCAATTTTTCCAAAGAAGTTTTGCGCGGGTACTCATCTTTATTGAATTCGAACGCCTCCCCTTTTTTTTGAGGTATTTGAATGGAAACAATTTCTTCATTGAATTTACCCGCAGCTTCTGCTTTGAAGTAACGCTCCTGAGATTGAAGACCAAAAGCGTCCTGTTCTTCCCGCGATATTTTCCATTGCACGGCTACATTTTCTGCGGTCTCACCCATACTAAATGGATAATAGCGCTTGGCCAGTTTTGGATTAGTAAATCTCCAGCCGATAGTGGTATCATAGACTGCTGACTTTCTGGAGTAAGCCTCAAACGCTTTAGGCATGACAAAAGGTGCCCGGCTCATGCTCTCCACACCACCAGCTATGTACGCTTCTCCATCTCCTGTTGAAAGGGCACGCGAAGCATCCATGATGGCCTGCAGCCCTGAAGCACAAAGTCTGTTTACCGTTACTCCGGCAACATCCACTGGCAGTCCTGCCAACAACAATGCCATCCGCGCCACATTGCGATTGTCCTCTCCAGATTGATTGGCAGCACCAAAGATGACATCTTCAATGAGGCCAGGGTCTACAGTCTTGTTTCTCTCCAACAATTTTCTGATTACATGAGCGGCCAGGTCATCAGGCCTGATTGATGCCAATGTGCCTCCATATTTACCGACAGGGGTGCGAAGGATGTCGACAATGTATGTGCTACTCATTTGATTGCGGGTTTAGAATTCAAGCCATAAAGACACAAATTCATTACTTTTGCTGCAAGTTAAATCAACCCCCCTATGTGGCAAAGGAAACAAACTGTATTTCTGGTGATAGTTGGCGCTTGTATGGTGATCAGTATATTCTTTCCGATATGGATATCTCACACAGAGGAAACTACCAGGCAGCTGTTTCCCCTGCACTATTCCATCATCCAGGGAGCTTCTAAATCCACCGTGTACTTTCCTTTCAGCATTACTGCCATATGTGCCATTGCAGCTGCTACCGTTGCTTTTTTTTCTATTGGAAAATTCAACAACCGGATGCTGCAAATAAAATTGGGGGCTTTAAATGCGCTGCTAATGGCTGGCGGTATTGGTGCTGCAGTTTGGTTTGCCACTGACCTGATGAAAGCAAACCAGGAAACAGGCCAGTACGGATTAGCGCTGTACCTGCCTATCGTGGCGATCATCAGTAACATGATTGCCAACAGATTTATCCGCAAGGATGAAAAATTAGTAAGGGATTCTGATCGGCTCAGATAAACTAAAAGTCGGATAAATTGTTTCCTCTAAAACAATTCAATAAAAATGGGACAAACCAAACTTGGAGAACATACGATTAATACGATTGGAGACTTACCTGAAATAGGTACAGCAGCTCCAAACTTTACGATGGTAGACAGCACCATGAAAAGCGTAAGCTTAAGTGATTTCAAAGGGAAGAAAATAGTATTGAATATTTTCCCTAGTATCGAAACCAGAGTCTGCTCTGCATCTGTCAGGGAATTCAACAAACGTGCCGCATCTCTTGACAATACCGTTATTCTGTGCATTTCCAAAGATTTGCCAATGGCGCTTAAGCGTTTTTGTGGAGCCGAAGGGATTGATAAAGTGATTACGCTCTCAGATTTCCGGAATAAAGGATTTGCCAAAACTTATGGAATGGAAATGTTGGAAGGCGGGATGGAGGGACTTCTTGCCCGATCGGTTGTTGTTATAGATGAGCTGGGTAAAGTAAAGCATACAGAGCTGGTTCCAACCATTGGGCAAGAGCCTGACTATGATGCCGCCCTGGCCGTGTTGTAGAAGACTTCGGACAACGACACATAATGTACCTCCTCTTCCTTTCTGGTTGAGGAGTTTTACTTTGTAGCCTATCCATTTTCTTCCTAACTTCCTTTTCATCAATCCCTTCCCATGAAACTTTTCTCTACAATTACATTCATTCTTGCTGCCAGTAGTTTCGCTTTTGCTCAAACCAACACCTACTACCTGCAACCGGATCGGGTCTTTGATGGGAATGCCATGCACGAAGGCTGGGTGGTAGTCGTAACCGGAAATAAAATTGCTGAAATCGGGCCCTCCAATAAAATTACCAAACCACGTGGAGCCATTGCCATATTACTGGCTGGCACGACATTGATGCCCGGCATGATAGAAGGGCACTCACATTTGCTGCTATATCCCTATAACCTGACCAGCTGGAACGATCAGGTATTGAAAGAATCAGATGCATACCGCGTGGCCAGGGCCACCGTGCATGCCAAAAACACACTGATGGCGGGCTTTACTACGGTGAGGGATCTTGGCTCTGAGGGAGCTGGCTATGCCGATGTGGGACTGAAAAAATCCATTGATGATGATGTTATTCCCGGTCCCCGCATGATAGTAGCAGGTAGAGCCATTGTGGCCACCGGCAGTTACGGGCCGAAAGGATTTGACAACGACTTCGAGATCATGCTGGGAGCCGAGCCTGCGGATGGCAATGACCTCATTCGTGTGGTGCGCGACCAGATTGGTAAAGGTGCTGATCTTATAAAAGTGTATGCCGACTATCGTTGGGGGGCGCATGGCGAAGCGGCTCCAACCTTTTCTATGGAGGAGCTAAAACTAATTGTGGAGACTGCTAAAAGCAGCGGACGTCCTACTGTGGCTCATGCATCCACCAAAGAAGGTATGCGGAGGGCAATACTTGCTGGAGTTGAAACCATTGAACATGGTGACCAGGGAGATGACGAGATTTTCAAATTAATGAAAGAGAAAGGCGTTGCCTTGTGCCCCACCCTGGCAGCAGGCGATGCCATTCTGCAATACAATGGATGGAAAAAGGGCATTGA